>CAZXEK010000064.1:0-11524 GCA_964639675.1 uncultured Candidatus Saccharibacteria bacterium | reverse complement strand
GGACTTACGGCCGAGGTTTGTTACTATTATGAAACGGTTTTCTTAAAGAAAGATCTGTGAGGATTTAGGGATATCTATATTAAATAAATAAATATGAAAGATATTGAGGGACAGAGTGGCAAAGAAGAAGGACTTCCTATAAAGAATCATAATAAAATAGGAAAGTTAATCAGTGTCGGGAAGGATTTATACAACTTTTCGCTTTTTGCTTGTTTGCGGTTATAATGGTGGCTATATATGCCTGAAGATTTTTCTAAAAATAGTAGTATAGAGGCAGAGATTGCCGAGCTTTCCCAAAAGATTGCTGAGAAGAGGCGTCAGTTGGAGGTTGGTAAAGGTATTATTGAAGAGCGTGAACTGGTTAAGTCAGCCTTGGGAGAGAAGATAAACAACACTGTTCCTCAAGTTACTTCTTCTGTATCTAACACAACGAGTGCAACTGTAAAACCCACGACGGCAGGGGCTTTCGTGCCAGCCGGGAAGAGTTATCTGGATTATCTGGATGAAGAAAGTAGGCTGATAGTCGAGCAGTTAGTGGAGTCAGTTTTTACAAACGGCTTGGAGAAAACACTAAAGGGTCTTCTAACGCAGGAGCCATTTATTATTGATGTTTTTCATGATGTTCTCGCTGACAAGATCTGCGATGAGCTTAAGAAAAGAGGAGCGATAAAATAAGTATAAGGCAAGATGCAAATTTATATAGATCTTATTTTAAATAATCTGCCTATTGCCGGGGTTATTCTGGTCGTTTTTGTCGCCATAGCTGTTCTTATTTTTAAAAGTTTTAAGGGCTCTGCTGGCTTGACTAATATGACGCTTCTCTCGGTTAAAGTAGCCAAAGCTACGGAAGAACAACAGAAAGAGGGTCTGGTTAAGCAGATCAATCTCACCGAGCAACTCTTCTCCGCTATGGCATCAATAAAACAACCTTTTGTCTTTGAGGTTTCAGTGCCACATATTACTGAATCAATCAGCTTTTACTTAGCAGTACCCAAGCAGTCTACGGATTTCGCCATGCGTCAGATTCAGGGTCTCTTCCCTACTGCTAAGGTTGAAGAGGTGCCGGATTATAATATCTTTGGCCATAATAGTGAGGCATCGTCGGCCTATCTGACCTTAGGTAGCAGCTACATCTTGCCCCTTAGAACTTACAAAGAGGCTGAAGTTGATACCTTCGCGCCAATTATTAGCACTTTCTCCAAACTACGGGAGATTGGCGAGGGGGCATCTTTGCAGATCGTGATGAAGCCAGCAGAGGAAGCAACTAAGGGTCTGGTTGTCTATGCCATCGATAGGATTAAAAAGGGTGACTCACTTAAGAAGGCTTTGAAATTTGGTAGTTCTTCCCTGGCCGATTTCATTAAGGAGTTTTTTAAGGAGGTTAAAAAGATTGTCTTTCCAGAAGTGAAGGAGGAGAAAGACAAGGTCGTTGATGATGATGCGATCAAGGCTCTCCAGGCTAAGATATCGAAGCAACTTTTTAAGGTTAATGTTCGGATCGTGACTTCAGCAGAAGTTCTCGATTTGGCCGAAGATATCTTACTCTCTATTGCCGGCTCCTTCTCACAGTTTGGTGCTCCAGTCAGGAATGACCTGAAGCTAGTAAAAGTAGACAGGAGGAATTTTAAAAGGAGTCTGCTCGACTTCTCTTTCAGAAATTACAACCCCAGACAGGAGATGGTCTTAAACACAGAGGAGGTCGCCTCACTTTTCCACCTGCCAACTTATTCTACTGATGTTCCACGTATCTCTTGGGTTCGGACTAAAGAAGCTCCACCACCGGAGAATTTACCCAAGGAGGGGGTTATTTTGGGACAGAGTATTTACAGGGGCGACAAGAGGACAGTTCGATTGGTAGACGAAGCTCGAGTACGACACTTGTATATAATTGGACAGACTGGTTCCGGTAAAACCCAAACGCTCATTAATTTGGCTCTTCAGGATATGCAAAACGGCAAAGGCATTTGCGTTATGGATGCCCACGGTGAGTTTGCAGATGATATGTTAAAGAGAATACCCAAAGACAGAATTAATGATGTCATCTACTTTAATCCTGCAGACTTAAGCAGACCGCTGGGCTTAAATATGCTTGAATATGACCTAAATAAGCCGGAGCAGAAGACATTTATCGTTAATGAGATGCAAGCTATCTTCAACAAGCTTTTTGATAAGGCCTCGATGGGCCCGATGTTTGAACAGTATATGAGGAACACCCTGATCCTTCTGATGGAAGACGCAGTGAACGAGCCTTGTACTCTTATGGAGGTGCCTAGGGTATTCTCTGATGATGCTTATAGAAATAGGAAGTTAGCTAGAATTTCTAACCCGTCGGTTATAGATTTCTGGGAGAAGGAGGCGGCCAAGGCCACAGGTGATTGGTCCCTAGCAAATATGGGAGTGTATATAAGTACCAAGTTCGGTAACTTTACGGCTAACGACTATATGCGCCCAATTATTGGCCAGACCAAGTCGGCATTTAATTTTAGAAAAGTGATGGACGAGGGTAAGATACTGCTCGTTAATCTCTCTAAGGGCCAACTTGGTGATCTGAATTCTCAACTTCTGGGTATGTTGATCATCGGCAAGATCACGCAGGCCACTCTTTCCCGTTCTGACACCGATGATAAAAGCACCCTCAAACCCTTCTATCTTTATATAGATGAGTTTCAGAACTATACGACCGACTCTATCGCGGTTATCCTTTCTGAAGCCAGAAAGTATAAATTGGGCTTGATTATGGCGCATCAATTTATTGACCAACTAGAAGACAATATTAAAGATGCAGTGTTTGGTAATGTTGGTTCTAAGATGGTTTTCCGAGTCGGTGCTCCAGATACAGAGCTGTTACTCAAGGAGTTTGCTCCGGAATTCAATGACAAAGATCTTATCGGTTTTGAAGTTGGAAACTGCGCGGCCAGGATCTTAATTAACAACGCGCCCTCTAAGCCGTTTAATATGAAGACCGATGAAGCACCTCCAGGCAACCTTGTACTTAAAGACAAAATGAAAGAGCTCTCCCGCCTCACTTATGGCCGAGATTTACAAGAAGTTGAACAGGATATTTTCGCTAGATTGAGGTTGTAGGTATATATCAAAGTTATACTGTCGGAATTTCGATTTTTGAGAGTATCTCTTTGAGTTTTTTATCGTACCTCTCCCCTAGCTCATCTAGGGTGTCATAGTACTCTTCCCAGATTCTTTGTCTGGTTTTTAAGTCTAACTGGTCAATGCTAGAAAGTTCCTGTTCCAATCTCTCTTCGATCCGTTTCTTTTCTAGGGTTGCCCTTTCGTCAAGCTCTTTTTGGAGATTCTGAATCTTATCTACTAACTTTTCGTAACTGGGGCCCCTCTTTTTAGCACTTTCCATGACGTAGGCATTGAAAGTATCAAAAAACTTCATATCTACTCCCTTTAACTCTATATACTGCAAAAGATTCCTCTTATGTTCGGAGGATAGAAGGGATTGCTCTATTAAATTCTTGATTTTATGGTCTTCCAAGGCTCGTCCTTTCTAACACATTGAGTTTTTTAAGCAAGGCGTACTGTGGATAACTAGACGTATGCTAATTCAGGGTGTATCTGCTCGGTTTCGTTCCTCTCTTGAATATGCCTTCTACAATTCTAATTGTATTAGCCCTTCTTTCAGCTTCGTCTTCAAAGTTTTTTTTCAACCTATCGTTGTGGAGCTGAATAAGTCTGTCGATTTCAAATATTTTTCCTAAGTCGGCTGCTATTTCTGCGTGATCCCTTTCAAGATTGTCTATGTCTGAAAGTTCTGATGTCCCAAACCCTTGGAAGATTCTGGTGAGTAAGTTTTTTATCATCTTTTTATTGATAGCAATCTCTTCGGCCTGGGTGTCCTCTAGGGATATCTCTTGGTATTTTACTTTTTCTTCATTGATCTCTGTATCACTTACAACAGCCTTCTCCAGTAGTCTAAATTTGTTACTCTCGGCTAATTTTTTAAGATTTTCAATTCTACTACCGAGCATCTGCTTAGTAACTATATGTAGTTTTGCGACCTTATCCATCTGATTTTCGAGATTATCACCTGATTCCATTTTTAGTTTAGAAGACCCGGTCTCTATAGACTTCAATTCTGTCAGTATCCTAGAAAAAATTAATCGCGTCGCCTGTTCCGTGGTTATCAGTTGCTCTTTTTGCGCTGTGCCGATAGCTTCGGCCAGCCAGGCAGTGCCGGCGCTGACTTTCTGTATTACCGGTTGATCAATTTTTTTTATTTTTTCACCCATAACGTAGACTTATAATAGTCTAATATTTTTTTCTTGTCTAATTTTTTTGATTGACCAATTGATCTCACCAGGTATAATTATAGTACCAGTGATTGTTGAAAGGTTTTGTAATAAATAGCTTGGTGAATAAGGCTATTTTGACAGAAAGAGAGGCTTACCCTTATTTTAGGCCTATTTCTACTCATTTTAAAACCGCCTGCCGGTCAGTAATGGCCCGCTTGGCTGATATATCTTTATATACAAGGCTTTTATCAAAAGGGCTTATTTTGGCTTTAATTTTGATTACTGGGATCATTTACCCAAATAAAGCCGCTGCCGGGCTAAGTTCTTTCGCATCATCCTTTTTTACTAACACAACTGAAGCTGCAGATACTCCTAACAATGAACCTAGGATTAGAACCATAAACTCCCAAAATGTAGCCCTCCTCTTGGCATCAGCTAGTAGTGACCCTACCTCTTCCGTCGAAGGATTACCAGATATAAATATTGTTAACAGTTCTGCATTGATAGCAGATTCTGGCCCACTTGGTACAATTGCGGACGTAGAAGAGGCAGACCCTGGGCCAGATACTATCAGTATATATGTCGTTAGAGAGGGAGATACTGTTCAGAAGATAGCCAAGATGTTTGGTGTATCCGTCAATACCGTCTTGTGGGGTAATGACCTACGTTCGGCTAAAGATATTAAATTAGGCCAAGAGTTAGTTATTCTGCCAATTACCGGTATCAAATACGTGGTCAAAAAGGGTGATACACTACTTTCAATAGCCAAAAGGCACGGCGGTGACTTAGACGAAATTTTACGTTTCAATAATTTAGATAAAAGTAAAAAGCTTTCAGTCGGAGATGAAATTCTTATTCCGAATGGTGTGTTTAAGGCGGGGTCCCCAGTCGTGAAGGGTATAACAGAAGTTATAAAAACATATATTGATGAATCAATTGATGTTATGGCCTATTACATAAGACCAGTTATCAATGGACGCAAGACTCAAGGTTTACACGGGAAGAATGGCATTGACATCGCATCTGGATGTAAGTGTGCAGGCAAAGAACCTGTATTAGCTTCGGCTGGTGGTAAGGTTATCGTAGCAAAGAGTTCCGGATGGAGTGGAGGTTACGGAAACTATGTCGTTATATCGCACTCTAATGGTACCCAAACGCTTTACGGACATATGCACTCAGTATCTGTGTACTCTGGTGAGAATGTGACTCAGGGTCAGATGATTGGTACTATCGGTTCATCTGGTAACTCCACTGGTCCGCATCTCCACTTCGAAATCCGTGGCGCTAAAAATCCTTTTTAAAAAAGAAGGTTCAACCTTAACGTAGAGGTTGAACCTTCTTTTTTAATTCGATATTTGGCGCATAATCGTTTTGTTGATTTCAGATTTTCGACGTCCTCGGATCTCCTTCGCCCTCTGATGGGAGGGCTCGGCCAGACCTCAAAAATCTAAAATCAACTCCACTCTCTCGTTCCGCATCCAAAGCTGGAATTTTTAGGCTCCTGCTCTCGGTCTATACTGTATCGCCTCCAGAATATGATTCTCTGAAATATTTTGCGAGCCTTCGAGGTCGGCGATGGTGCGGGCTAGCTTGATGATGCGGTGGTAGGTGCGGGCGGAGAGGCTTAATTTTGTTGCAAATACGATAAATATGCGGCATAATGCGACTTATGAAACATATCATTCAATACAATATATCAAGGGGTGAAAATCAGTATGTAGCGGAAGGGGTCAATTTTCCGGCAGTAACCCAGGCCAAGTCTCTTGATGAACTAGTCAAAAATATTAAAGAGGTTACAGAACTTCTTTTAGAAGGTGAAGATCCTACGACGTTTGGATTCGCGCCGTCTTCCCCGGTTATGCTAAACCTCGAGCTTCCTGATTATATTCATGCCTAAGTTAAAAAATCTTGGAGGAAAGGAGGTAATAAGCATACTGACCTTTTTCGGTTTTGCAATAGAAAAACAAAAAGGTAGTCATGTGAAACTAGTTCGTCACACAGTATCCGGTAAGCAAGTGATAGGCGTGCCACTTCATACATCGATTGATAAAGGCACTCTCAAGGCTATTTACAATAAGATATTGGGATATATTTCTGAAGAAAAACTTCGAGATCATTTTTATACAAATTAATTCTAGAACTCTTTGTATTAGAAACAAAAAATCCGCCAGAGGCGGGTTTTTGATGGGGCGAAAAAAGTTGCAACAATATATATAATTTACTTAAGTCATTAATAAATGAAATAATCCAATGAAGTTTTTTAATTCGTTTTTGGGAGGTTTTATCACTGGTTTATGCGTAATGTTAATTTTATATTTTAGTTCATCGACATTAATATCTATAATCCATGGTGGTGGAATTTTTGTTCCTTTTATTTTTTCCAGGACTTGCGTCAATACTCCTGATAATCCGGCTTGTATTTTAGCTTCCCGTTCTCGGCCTATACTGTATCGCTTCTAAAATATGATTCTCCCCGATATTTTTCGAGCCTTCAAGGTCGGCGATGGTATCTGTAGTAACTGTGCGAGGCTTAGCCTCGCACAGTTTTGTTTTCTACGCACCTGCTCTTGGTCTATATTGTATCGCTTCCAAGATATGACCTTCTGAAATATCTTTTGCCCCTTCAAGGTCCGCGATGGTGCGGGCGAGTTTGATGATGCGGTGGTAGGCGCGGGCGGAGAGGTTCCAGCGTTCGGCCGAGGCGGTTAGAATATTTGAAGTTTTTTCTGACAACGGCGCATATTTTTTCAGATCTCTAGCACTGATGTCGCTGTTGGTATTTAAATTAGTGCCTTCGAAGCGTCTCTTTTGTATTTCCCGCGCGGCTAGTACCCTCTTTTTAATATCTTTCGACGACTCGCCGGAAGGCTTGTCGTCGGTCAGTTTTTTATAATCCACTTGTGGTACCTCTACCCAGATGTCGATTCTGTCTATGATCGGCCCAGAGATTTTTCTCTGGTAGTTCATAAGGGTGCTGTGACTACACAAGCACTCCCTTGTTGCATTGTCTTTATTGCCACAAGGGCATGGATTCATCGCAGCTACCAGTATGAAATTAGCGGGAAAGGCCACCGACCCTTTAGCGCGAGCAACCTGTATAAAACGGTCTTCCAGCGGCTGTCGTAGCGATTCAATAACTCTCTTATCAAATTCTGGAAATTCATCTAAGAATAGCACCCCTCTATGAGCCAACGTGATCTCCCCAGGCTTTGGCCATGTTCCACCACCAACTAAAGCTACATAAGATGAGGTATGGTGGGGAGATCTAAAGGGTGGCGATGTGACTAGATTGTCATTTAATATTCCCGCCACAGAATAAATAGAAGTAACTTCTAAAATATGATCAAAATCAAGTGGTGGGAGTATGCCAGGAATCGCTCTGGCAAGCATCGTTTTGCCAGTGCCGGGTGGGCCGAACATCGCGATATTGTGACCACCGGCGGCGGCGATTTCCAGACCTCTTTTGGCTGACTCTTGTCCACGAATATCTTCTATGTTTGTTGCGAAATAATTGTTTGCGTACTCTATCTTAGTTTGTGGCTGTTTCTTAATTTTTTTCTGAGGCGGCGATTCTGGATCCTCTTTCTCATTTATATGCCCTACAACTTCCTTGAAATTTCTGAACCCATAAATATCAACATCTTTAATAAGAGCAGCCTCTTTGGCATTTGCAGAAGGCAGGTATATCTCTTCGAATCCTCTTTTCTTCGCCTCTTGCACAATAGCCAATACGCCTTTGACAGGTCTTAAGTCTCCAGAAAGTGCCAACTCTCCCAAAAAAAGTTTCTTCTCCTGGTCTAAAGATATTATTCCACTTGCAGTTAGCAAACTTACTGCTATAGCTAGGTCAAAAATCGGACCCTCTTTCTTAATATCGGCTGGAGCTAAAGAAACGACCACCTTTCTATTACCTTGAAGGGGTGACTTTATTTGGGAATTTTTTATGGCTGCCCGTATGCGATCTTTAGCCTCATCGACTGCCTTATCAGGTAACCCGACAATAGTAAAAGATCTTATCCCTTTTCCGATATCAGTTTCAACTTCGATAATAATTGCCCGCAAAAGCGAAACTTGCGCAGAATAAACTTTGGAAATCATAAAAAAAATAAAATGAAGAATTGTATTCGGTAATACTAACAGATTCGGACAGGTGGTCTATATTGCGTCAGTATGTTCGCTGTGTTAAACATTAATCAACAACCCTGTTCTGTTTGGGGCAGGATTATTGATTCTCCCTTGGCTTTTTTCCGTCACCGTCTACTTGATTCCCAAGAGATTCTGCCGTCATTGTCTTTAGGGCTCTATTCTATATGATTGATACAAGTTGTGGCAGCTGGGTTGGCTTCTAGCCGTTCTATTTCTATGTCGTGCTCCTTCCCATCTACATGACACTTACCATATGAGCCATTCTCGATTGCCTTGAGGGCATCTTTAACACTGTTTAATCTCTTTTCTAGGACATCATTTAGTGCGTATCGTTCCTGATAGTCTTCAATATTGTCTGCTACATCAGTTGGATCTGCTTCGATTTTCTCATCCAGATCCTTCTCTGGATAAACTGCTTGCCAGTCGCGACTATCCTTGGGGTTTCTTATGCTTGTCTCTTTTAGTTCTTCCTCCAGCTTTTCTTTTTCCAGTTCGAGTTTCTTTTTAAACTGTTTTAAGTCTATCATGCCTAGATTGTATCAGATAGTTAAATAAAAGAGAAGTAAAAAATACTGTAGCGGTGGATCAGATTACAGCTTATGGCCTCCTATACTAAGAGTTATGCCACGATCGTGGCATAACTCTTAGTATAGTTCACTTTGACGATTGTGAGGAGTATCGTCACCACCTCACCTTGATATCGGTCTTGGGGTGTTAAACCTCTCTCTAGCTTCTATGAAGGCCTGTTTGCTACCAGCAATAATGATTGTTTTCTCTCCGTCAAGAAATCCATAGACAATCCTTATTGTGCCCTCCCTATCCCTAAGCACCCTTGTGTCCAGGTTTTTTATGGTCAGATCTTCAAATTGTTTGGTAAGTAGTTCTTTATCTGGTTTAAGAGAGGTCAAAACCTGATACAGATCTTTAGTTAATGTCTGACTATCCCAATCTAGAAGTCCAGCCCACCCCTTATTATACGATTCGGTTTTTACAATTATAAAGGCAGCATTCTCGGCCGAAGACAGAATTCCAAAAATATAATCCCTAGAGAGTGTCCTCAGGAAAGCATCTGGCGCTTCACTACCAATAACCTTAAAAAGGTCACTGGCACTGAGTGATATTTTTGACCCCAATGCATCTTTTTTAAAAAAAACAAAATCCTCAATTGTCCCCAATCTAAGATCCGGCGGGTTTCTTACCTCATTCTTGATCTTGTCGATAATATCGTCGGTAGCAAGACCAGTCGTATCGAGAGTTCTATAACTATCAACGAAGATGATCGGCTCCGACTTCGTCTCTTTATCCGGAGTTATACCAACCGGATTTTCTTTGTAATAAAAATTATTAACATATAGCGCTAGACCAACACTAAGAATTATTAATAATAATGAAGCAATCAAGAACTTAACGTTCTTCCCTGATGAAAGCGAACTGTTCTCCTGCCTTTGCCTGCTCCTCTCCTCTTCTTTAATTGCTATACCGATCATTGAGAGATTTTGCTTCTTGATCAGGTTGGCTTGATCAAACTTTAAGGTTCTAATTGTTTTAAGTCCATCACCACTCCCCTTAACCTCTTCCACCTGCTGTTTCAGGTCCGCGGATGTCCTCTTCCTAGTCTCCTCCAACCTAATATCTCGCTCCTTCATCTCTCTTTCTATCTTCTCTCTTTCGAATATCTCCTTTTTTTTGTTTTCTTCTTCTTGGTGGATATTTTCTTTAGCTTCCTTCTCTCTCTTAAGGTTCTCTTCTCGCTGTTTTCTTCTTTGTTCCCCCTCCATTGCTATCTGAGCCCTAAGCCTATCGCCTGCTATAGCCATAGAGTCTCTGGGAGAAGGCGAGGTTTGATCTGCTAAGACTGGTGTTGGTATTGGTGTTAGAGGTACTTCTTCTATTATTGGTACAACAGGAATTTTTCGAAAGCCGAAAACCATGGCCTTAGCAGCCTCTTCTCTTTTGGCATTTAATAGTTCGTCATGACTCGTAGTTTTAACGTCGTCAGACATTATTTTTTATTTTTTCTCAGCTAACCGGCTGATTTAATCTTACTCTATCCTCCGTACACCGAGAGATTTTTATTTATTTCATCCAGTCTGTGTTGGGTTTTCTCCTCTTCGGTCAATACGGCCTGATATTTTTCTGAGTTTGTTTTTATTATATCATTAATCTTTCCAATTTCATCTTCGAGTTGCCATCGATCCTTCTCTATAGACCTCCTTCTGTCATCTACTTCCCACCGCATCTTTTCAGCCGATTGTTTATCTTTGGGGTCAGTTGCGCTTTTTTCTTTTATCTCTATGGCCATCTCTTCCTTTTCAATCTTTATTTCATCAGCCAGAACTGGCGCAAGGGACTTTTCTAATGGAGACTTAATCCCGTTTAGCTCTATCCACTTAAGCTCCAGTCTCTCTTTATCTGTAGACAGTCTTTCCATAGCTTTTTCTAGTGTCACTCGTTCCTCTTGCAGACCCTTTTTAATATCCTCTTCCTGTTGTTTTCTTTCCAAATTTTCTCGGTGTCGCTTACCCTCCTCCCCTTCCATAGCTAGCATAGCCTGCCTTTTCCTTTCGGCAAGATCTTTTTCTTCATCAGTTTGTGTATCATTTGGCATGTTAGCTATTATAACCCCACCTGAGAGCATAGATCAAATACAAGCTCAGTTTTTCCACACAGTCTAATCTACAAAGCCCCTTTTTTATTTTTCTGTTTTTTCTCGGCGAAATTTGGATCTGCCATTTTGATAGATAGGCTGATTCGGCCTTTCATTGTGTCAACCTCCTTAACCACAACAGGCACGATGTCGCCTTCGGTCAGGATGTCGCGGACGTTATTTACTCTGAATGGCGCGATTTCTGAAATATGAACCATTCCATCAGTGTCTGGCCCAATGTTTACAAAGGCCCCAAACTCGGCAATTTTAACCACTTTACCCTCTAGTCTTTCTCCAGCTTTATATTCGTGGGTTATACTTTCAACTATCTGCTTTGCTTTGGCGACACTTTCTGTCTTTCCGGTTATGTAAATAGTTCCATCTTGTTCGATAGCTATGTCTGCGCCGGTGTCTTCAGTAATCTTTTTTATAACCTTACCACCCGGTCCTATGACTGCCCCGATCTTTTCAATAT
>CAZXEK010000063.1:0-5947 GCA_964639675.1 uncultured Candidatus Saccharibacteria bacterium | reverse complement strand
GACAGGCTCACCCTTAACCTCAACCTCAAACCCGCCTAATGACTGGTTAGAGAGATTGATGGCTACATTCTGAGCAGCAACACCAGAAGCCTTAGAAACATTCAAAGTACCACTCTGAACTGTTACATCGTTGGCATTGTACCAAGGGTTGGTTGAGCCGAAGACGCCAGATAAACCAGATGTTGGAGGAACCATTACGTAACCGTAAGTATCACCAACAACAGCTAGGTCAGTATTTCGATAAACGTCGAAGGAGACAGTCCTGCCAGATCCACCAACCATATCACCGCTAATTGCAACCTCCTTGGAACCACCCTTGTCCATAAGAAGACCTGTACCAAATATTGATGTGTAATATTTACCATCTGCGGAAACAGCTGTGTCATATGCCACACCATCAACCCAGGTCTTTACGTTCTGGAGATCCGAAGCAGCAGCAGAGCCAGCTTGATTCCACCTGATCGACTTTAACCAAACCTTCTCAGCTGAACCAGCTGTGAATTTGATCGAAGTGAAGGTGTAACCATTTGTTCCAATTGGTTTAAACTGAGCGGCTGGATTAGATGGGCCAGCGATGAAAGATGTCACTGTACCGACTATCAGCGACTCGTTAACTGTGTGAAGTGCGCCCCTTATGGCGGCTAGATCACCAGAAACAGTCGCGGTCCCAGCATTGACAGAAACAACTCGGAATTCTGCCTGCTGTCCACCGAGTGTACCAGCAGCAGCTCTTGTAGCAGCGATAGTCAGTGTTCTACTTGTACCTGCCTTAACAACTGTAGGAACACCAATAATTGCCTTGTGGTCAGAATTTAATGTTTTCTGTAAACCAACCAAGAGACCATCTTCGTCAATAAGATCTACACCAGAGAAAGCAGCATCAGTAGATGCTCCAACCCTCTCAACCGTAAGACTATTGACTGTAACATCAGCAGAACCAGCGGTAAGAACAACCTTAGTAAAAGGAATTCTGGCTGCACTGGCTGGAGCCAATGCATTAGCTGGCTGAACAGCTGAAGCCATAACTGTCAGAGTACCGGCAGCTGCAGTAGAACCCGTTGTGCCAGTAGTACCGGTTGAACCAGTAGCACCTGTAGCACCGGTTGAACCAGCAGAAGCCTTACTCATAGAATTCAACTTGGCTCTTGTTAATGAACCAACAAATCCTGTACCACTAGAAAGTCCGACAGGAGCCAGAGTATCACTGGCATACTTTTCTTGATACTTAATGACTGCTCTCTTTGTAGCAGGACCAAAGACACTGGTTTCGTTCCCTGGAGAACCTGCGCCCGAAGCTGAGACCATTACGCCGTCAGCATTCAAGGCCTTCTGAAGAGCCATAACATCGTCTCCCCTTGAACCCATCTTAAGGTTTACAGAGAAAGTATAAGAGGCCATCATAGACGAACCTCCAGTCGACCCCTTAAGGGTATTGATCTGTGCGAGTAACGCATCAATCTGCGCTTGAAGTTCAGCCGCTGAAACTGCAGCAGCTGGAAGAACGGCAATACCACCCATCATCATTATCGATGTCATCAAGCCAACAAAGCCTGAGGTGATTCTCGCAATTCTGGATTTCTTTAAATTACTCATGAATTTTTAATCTTAATAATATTCGACTCCACCTAAAAATTTTATTGTTTTTTTAGATAAAATCGTTTGCGGTCAGATTGAACCCAGCCTCGACATAAGCTAAATATTCTGACCACGGTGAAACCTACTTAACGGTCAATTCTTTAATTTCTAAACATCTATGTTCCATCGAGTATTTTTCTGAAACTATATTGAATTTTCAAGGTTCTAACCTTATTATAAAAGCGTACATCCGAAACATCCAGACCAACAACATACAAACAAAACAAGCAGAACCGTCTTGGTAATTATAAGTATATTATCTATCTATCAAATCAGCAAAAAACCTTCTGTGGATAAGTCTTTATTACACCTAAGACCAAGCCATAGAAAGATGGTTAACATACTATCATTATCAAAACCTCAAAGTCAACCCCACGGAAGCCTAAGGAGCCAGCGCCTTAGAATACCTGCTCCACCTCCTTTCACCCCTCTTGATCAAGACCCCACTGGCCACCAAAGATAGTAGATCTCTTTGAATTGTTTTCTCGCTACAATCAATACCAGTAGCAACAAGTGATACCTGAGTTATTATGTCCTTTATGGTATGCTCGGCCCCGTCCTTTATATTTTTGATAATGAGATCCTGTCGGGATACCCTATCGTTAGGCCTTAGCTTGGGGACACTTTTAAGGGACGCCACCTTTGTGTCTTTTATGCTGTTGTCTTTTATGTCTCTTACTGCGATCCCCCGAGAGAATGTTTTCTCAATGGCGCTCAAGTCTGCCCCGAGTAACTGCCTAGACAAAACAAAGGAACCTATGCCACTCACAACTTGAAATTTAAATAGAACATCCCTCAACTTACTATATTCTTCCTTTAAAATAGCGTGGTTCATCTCCGAAATAAGTCCCCCGGTCAAACCAATCTCCAGCAAAGAGATAATATAAGATATTCTCTTAAAAACTTTGTCTGAGACAAAGTTTTTAACTCCAGTTGGTACTACTTTCTCTAAAAGATAAAAGTCATTGACGGAAGCGACCGCTGCAAATCTAAGTCCACGTCTAATATTCTCTTTGGTGTCCATTAAACCCGTGACTAGGTGTATCGCTGAAGTCAATCTCTCTGTCTTTAATAAAACAGCCTTATATATATTATTATGTTCGTCGCTATCCAATAAGACAATTTGTGTGTCTTTTATATTTTCACTTGCTATGTCTTTTTGAATTGTCCCCGATGTGTCCATAATAAAAATTATGTCTCTTAATTAATTTACTCCCAGTATATATAAGACAGATTGAAATGTGAAGATTTTTTTAAGTAAAAACATCAAATAAAATCATCCGCGAGGGCGGGTCAATGCTCTGGTACATAGTTTTTTATCTAAAAGTCTGTTAAAATTCTAGTTAATGTCTAGATCGCGTGGTAAAAAAAACGAGTCTGCTAATAAAACCTCCTTGTCGCGATTTCGTGCTGAGACAAAGTATGGAATTGTCGCTATCTCCTTTATAATTTTATCTCTCTTTTTTAGCCTAGCTAAATTTAAAATGGCTGGCCCAGCTGGAACCTTTGTATATTCAATACTAGATAAAATGTTTGGTACCGGATATATGTTATTCCCCCTAGTATGTCTCTTGGTGGGTATATCCTTCCTCAAATCTGTACGCCCGAATGTTATTGCCCTTAACCTATTCGGTGGTCTTTTTTTCTTGCTCTCTTCTCTTGGAATATTAGACGTCATATTTAATATCTCTACAAGTGGAACTATTACTGGTGGCTACATTGGTCACTTAATATCCCTACCCCTACTTAAACTATTCGATAAGATTGTTACAACAGTCTTTTTAATCGCCACCTCCGTTATTTCTGTTTTAGTCATGTTTAGCACTCATCTATCTCTCGAATGGTCTATTTTGGGTACGAAACTTTTTAACGACGAGACAGATGAAAATGAAGGAGAGGGAGCTATAGAGGAGATAAAAATCACCCCTATGGAGATCTTATCTAAACCAATTCCAGAACCCACAAAAGAGGAGAAGCCGGCCTATGGCTCTGCAGTATCGAGCGGAAAAACTGTTACCGAAAAGATCGAAAACTTTTTTGATAATAACTTACATTTAAATTCTAATAAACATTTTGATCCTCCCCCACTATCACTTTTAGAAGGAGACAGTGGGAAGCCTGTGGTTGGTGATATCAAAGCTAACGCCAATATTATTAAGCGAACACTTTTGAACTTCGGTATTGATGTAGAAATGGATGAGATATCTATCGGCCCATCTATAACTCGCTACTCCCTAAAACCGGCTGAGGGCGTCAAACTTTCAAGAATTTTATCCCTTCAAAATGACTTAGCCTTAGCTCTAGCGGCACATCCAATAAGAATTGAGGCCCCTATCCCAGGAAAATCACTGGTGGGAATTGAGATACCGAACAAAACAAAGTCGACCGTTGGTCTAGGGACTCTACTGGCCTCTAAAAAGTTTGTAGAATCTACTCTACCCCTATTGATACCCTTTGGCAGAGGTGTTTCTGGTATTCCCTACTTTGGAGATCTAGCTAGGGCACCTCATATGTTAATTGCTGGTGCGACTGGTTCTGGGAAATCAGTGACCATACATACAATTATTACTGCTTTACTCTATAGAAATCCCCCAGAACACCTGCGATTCATCATGATTGATCCAAAGAGGGTCGAGCTTACGCTATACAATGGTATACCGCACCTTCTAACGCCCGTCATTACAGACCCCAAGAAAGCCATCCTCTCCCTAAGGTGGGCGGCAAAAGAGATGGAAAGACGTTACAATATACTTGAACAATGTGCAGTCAGAGATATCAGTTCGTATCACAAGAACATTGCTGAAAAGCAAGTTGCTAATAAAGAAGAAAAAACCAGCCCAGAAGAAAGTATGCCATATATAGTAGTCATCATTGATGAACTAGCAGATATAATGTCAGCATATCCAAGGGAGCTAGAAGCCGCTATCGTCAGATTGGCACAGATGTCTCGCGCAGTAGGTATTCACCTAGTCTTGTCTACTCAAAGGCCTTCAGTAGAGATCATTACTGGACTAATTAAGGCCAACATCCCATCGCGTATTGCCCTGCAAGTCCCATCACAAATAGACTCTAGAACAATCCTAGATATGCCGGGAGCAGAGAAACTACTGGGCGCTGGTGACATGCTCTACATATCAGGGGATACATCAAAGCCGATAAGAGTTCAGTCGGGATACATTTCAGAAAATGAAGTCAAAAAGGTCGTTAAATTTTTGGTAATTAAATACAAAGAGGAGCTCCAAGATGAGATTAATATAACTGAAGTGGGGAGTGGCACAATATCTGACCAAACATTCGACAGTGTCTCAAATGAGACACCAGATGATGACGATGAAATGTATGAGGAGGCTCGAGACCTAGTGGTAAAAACCGGTAAGGCCTCGGCTTCATATCTTCAGAGAAAGTTAAAACTTGGTTATGCTAGGGCAGCCAGAATTATGGACATGCTTGAAGAAAAAGGGGTAATCAGCCCGGGTGAAGGAGCAAAGGCAAGGGACGTATACCAAAAGGAGTTCATGGAGCCCGTGAAATCAGAAGTCAATTTGATCTCTTCAGACGATGAGGGGAATTTATAATCTAAAAAAACTTTTATTTATAATAATTTGTATCCTAATTTTTGGTTACACTTTTTATGAAGCCCGATTCTTGATAGAGGGACCGGAATTGACTATTTTTTACCCAGAAAATCATGCGGTAGTAAGTGACTCTCTGTTGGAAATTCTGGGTCGTGTAAAAAACATCTCTAGTTTAACAATCAACGGAAGACCCGTAATGATAACACCCGATAGATTGTTCAATGACAAGTTGCTATTGCTAGATGGCTATAATACAATAGAGACCAAAGTTAAAAATAAATTTGGACAAGAGCAGAGCAAGATTATAGAAATATGGCTACAGCAAAAAAAACAAACACCAACGTCGGCGGTTTCTCAGCCAATATAGAGAATACGATAAAAAGTATCCAGACTAAGTTCGGAGAGGGTGCGATTATGAAGCTAGGTGATAAGCCTAAAGTAAATGTCGACGCTATACCAACAGGTTCGGTCGGATTAGATATAGCCTTAGGGGTCGGAGGTTTACCCAGAGGAAGAATCATCGAGATATACGGACCAGAATCATCAGGTAAAACAACTCTTGCGCTACATGTAATCGCTCAAGCACAAAAGAAGGGTGGAGTATGCGCCTTTATAGATGCGGAACATGCGATGGACCCAGACTACTCGAAAAAATTAGGTGTAAAAATTGACGAACTTCTCATATCTCAGCCAGACAATGGCGAACAGGCACTTGAAATTGCAGAAAGCTTGATAAG
>CAZXEK010000062.1:0-14306 GCA_964639675.1 uncultured Candidatus Saccharibacteria bacterium | reverse complement strand
AAAGATATCTCCGGCACTTCGGCCACCGATCGCTCCGGTAATGCCAACACTGGCACGCTTACCAATGGGCCAACACGCGTTATCGGCAAGCTAGGCCAGGGGCTAGGCTTTAATGGATCGAATTCTTATGTATCTGTTGCTGATAGTTCTAGTCTCGATATAACTAGTTCTATAACTATGTCAGCGTGGGTTAAGCTAACTACTTCATCACCAAATGGTTTCGCTTCTATAATTACAAAAGGGGATACAGCCTACCGAATGACACTGTGTACCTCTGGAAGTGACCAGTGTCCTGAAAACTATCCCGTAAATTCATTTATGATTGCAATGACCGGACTATCTTGTGCATCTACAGACATGGGAACTAATGCCGTTCCTGTTAAAGATCGATGGTACCATGTTGTGGGAACTTACAATGGGAGCACTCAAGCTATTTATGTTGACGGAATTCTTGAACGCAGTCGAGCTTGCTCTGGTAGTATCTCAGCTAATAATTTTGCTCTGGCTGTAGGCGAAAATACAGAGGCAACTGGACGACATTGGGGCGGTCTCATCGATGACGCTCGCATCTACAACCGCGCGCTCACGGCTGCCGAGGTGTCGCAGTTGTATAATATGGGGAGATAAGGTCAGTGGGGAGATATGACCATTCAAACACTTGGGAGTTCAACTCCCAAGTAGATGTACGAAGTGAGTCTTCGAACATATGTGACTAAGTATGCATTTTATTGCTTTTTTAGATAAGTCGTAGATGTTCGAAGAACGCCCTCATCTACCCGCCTTCGCCCTCGCTACGCCAAGGCTACGCCGGGCGAGTAAAGCTTCGGACGGGCAGGCAACCGCGCGCTCTCGGCTGCCGAGGTGTCGCAGTTGTATAATGTGGGACGATGATGGAAATATGAAAGTCGAAATAACGGATGACGTAAGGGAGTTTATAAAAACGCTGGAAAAAAGTACTATTGCGAAAGTAGTGCGACTGGTAGGTCTGTTGGAAAAATTTGGCAATTGTCTGGAGTATCCACACAGTAGAAAACTATTGGATAAAATATTCGAGCTTCGTATTAGGGGAAAGCAGGAGGCCAGAGTTCTGTATTCATTTTTCGATAAAGATACGGCTATCATTTTGCATGCTTACGTTAAAAAAAGTGACAAAACTCCAAGAAAGGAGGTCGAGCTGGCCTTGTATAAATATAACGCATATGCTATACTAAAAAAATGAAAACGGTATCATTTAAAAAATTTAAAGCGGAATTACTAAAGGACGAAGAAGTAAAGAGAGAATATGATTTGCTCGCTCCGGAATTTGAGTTAGTTGAATCAATTATCGCGAAAAGGATTAAGAAGGGTTATACTCAGGTTGAGCTTGCAGATCGCGCGCATACTACACAATCAGCCATCGCTCGACTTGAATCCGGGCGATACAATCCGACGGTTGCTTTTTTGCAAAAGGTTTCCTTGGCTCTCGGGAGTAATTTACGAATATCGTTTGAGTAATCGCGCGCTCGCCTGCTATCGCGTTGCGAAGCATTGCGGGCAGGTTCTCGACTGCTTCAGGCAGCAGTGTTTGATTGTGGATAATTTGGGGAGATAAGGCCATTAAAACACTTGGGAGTTCAACTCCCAAGCCGATGCTCGCCAATAGATGTACGAAGTGAGTCTTCGAACATATGTGACTAAGTACGCATTGTTTTTTTGTTTAGAATGAGTATAATTGTGATATGTCAGTGGAGCATCTTGTTGAGCTAAAATGATATATAATAAAAATGTGTCAAGTATCATACATTTCATAATTAAGAAAGATGAGGATGGTGTTTATTGTGCTAAAGCAGCGGATTTTCCTATATTCACCTTTGGAAAAACATTACCAGAGTTAGAAATTAATATACGCGAAGCCACTGCGCTTTATATGGAAGACGAGGATACCGCCGCCTTAGGTATTTCCGCGGAACCATCGTTGTTGATAAATTTTGAAATACCACGTACGGCTTATGCCCAATAAGCTAAAAGATTTGTCCGGGAAAGAAATTATAAAGTTTCTAGAACAAAATGACTTTTCTGTCTACAAAATCCGTGGCAGTCATTGTAAGTTACGCCGAACTGTTTTGGATCTCAATCAAACTCTCATGATTCCTATGCATAGCTCTATAGCTAAAGGCACCCCGCACGATATTTATATTCAGGTGGCTGAATATATGCCAGAATCACTTGAAGTAAAGGATTTTTTCTATAATAAATAAGCGACGCCCGCATCTACTCGCCTTCGCCCTCGCTACGCCAAGGCTACGCCGGGCGAGTAAAGCTTCGGACGGGCAAGCAACCGCACGCTCTCGGTTGCCGAGGTGTCGCATTGTACAGAGTGGGGAGATAAGGTCAGTGGGGAGATAAGGCCATTAAAACACTTTGGGAGTTCAACTCCCAAGTAGATGTACGAAGTGAGTCTTCGAACATATGTGACTAAGTACGCATTTTATTGCTTTTTTAGATTAATTTGGTTATTATGCATAGCATGAAATATTTGATCTCATTACATAAAACCGAATATGGCTATGATGTTTCGGTTCCAGCATTGCCGGGTTGTCATAGTCAGGGTGATTCTGAGAAAGAGGCAGTAGCAAACATACAGGATGCTATTTTTACTTATTTTGAAATGCAAAAGAACGAACTGGTAGGGACGGAAATCAAGGAGATTGATGTAGCCTTTGTTTAAATAAAGTTCGTGCTTTTTACTGATCTATCTTCAGATCGTGCGGTCAAGGTATTTGAGAAGATAGGTTTCTGGATTTCTAAAACTCATGGAGCTAGGCATATAGGCATGACAAATGGAAATAGAAAGATTACAATTCCTCGACATTCTCGTTTGAATCCCTATACCTTAAAGAAAATTATACGAGACGTTGGTCTTACGGACGAAGAGTTTAAAGAGCTTTTATAAAAATAGTTTTTCTCAGCTCCCTCGGCGACGTCTGCATCTATAACCGCACGCTCTCGACTGCTTCAGGCAGCAGTGTTTGATTGTGGATAATTTGGGGAGATAGGGCTATTCAAACACTTGGGAGTTCAACTCCCAAGTAGATGTACGAAGTGAGTCTTCGAACATATGTGAGTACTTTGTATAATCCTATTTTTTGTTAATATGGGGGAATGGCTTCTAGATTTAAGGGTAAGAGGTTTACGGTTATGGGTCTTGATGCCAATGGGCGGGGGCTTAAAGATACACGATATTTACTTCAAGAGGGGGCAGACGTGATCGGCACAGATTTGAGGAGTTCGGCTGAATTACCAGAGGCAGTAGAGCTTGCTAGGAGTTTTCCGAAGCTTGAGCTTGTTTTAGGCCGGCATCGCTTGGAAGATTTTCGAAACCGGGATTTTATTATTCGTGCTGCTCTTACGCCTCTTAATTCGCCATATCTAAAAGAGGCAAGAGCCTCCGGTGTGTCTGTGGTGTCTGACGAGACACTCTTTCTCACTAACGCTCCTAAGATCAAGACAGTAGGAGTGACGGGTACCCGAGGCAAGACCACGGTAACCCATTTGATCTATGAAATTCTAAAAGTCGCTTTCAGTCAACAGGATCATTCTGTCTATTTGGGTGGGAATGTCCAAGATACTGCACTGCTGCCACTACTCAACGTAGTTAAAGAAGGCGATATCGTGGTAATGGAGTTGGATTCGTGGAAGCTTCAGAGTTTCGCGGAAAATCAGATTAGTCCAGAGGTCGCTGTCTTTACAACTTTTTTTCCTGACCATTTAAACTACTATCAGGGGGATTTAGAAATATATTGGAAAGATAAGACAGCGATCTTTAAAAATCAAAAGGCCGGAGATGTTTTAATTGTATCGGAGCAGGTGGCAGATTATATATCTAGACAGAGAGGTTATTCTCTAAAACAAAAGTTTGTTGTCGCTTCGAATTTGCCAGCTGACTGGGAGATAAAACTTTTAGGTGAACACAATAGGGAGAATGCTGCGCTAGCTCTAGCTGTGGCCAGACATCTCGATGTATCAGACGAGATAAGTAAGAATGTGATTTCTAATTTTAAAGGCGTCCCTGGTAGACTGGAATATCTCGGCAAGAAGCGTGGTGTGAACTACTATAACGATACCACCGCGACTTCACCTGAGGGTGTGATATCTGCTCTCAAGTCTCTGAATAGTCCCGGTAATATTATTCTTCTGGCTGGAGGATCAGATAAGTGGCTTAACTATCAAGAGATGATGAAGGAGGTTCTGAAATATTGTAAGGCGATCGTATTATTTAAGGGTGAGGCGAGTGAGAAGATGTGGAAAGAATTGAGAATAAGGGATGAAGAGTTTAAGTGTTTTAAGAACGCCAGTTCTATGCAGGAGGCCCTTGAGATGGCTTGGGGAGTTCTGAAGGAGGGTGATAATATTTTATTATCTCCAGGCGCGGCTAGTTTTGGGATATTTAAGAATGAGTATGACCGAGGGGAACAGTTCATGGACTTGTTTAAGAAATTAACATGATTTTAGATTTTGAGAAAATTAAGTCAGCGCACTTTATAGGTATAGGTGGTATTGGGATTTCGGCTATAGCACGGATGATGTTTATGAATGGTAAGGAAGTTTCCGGCTCTGACAGATCGAGCTCTATTATTACGGATGAACTTAAAAAGATTGGTGTCCATGTGTCAATTGGCCATAATTTAGACAACATTCCTCAAAATTGCGATATGGTAATATATACGATCGCTATTCCAGAAGATAATCCCGAACTACTTGGAGCTAAAAAAGGGAAGATTCTTACCCTGACTTACCCAGAGATATTGGGCTTAATTTCAAAAGATAAATTTACGATTGCAATATCCGGTACTCATGGCAAGACGACCACAACGGCAATGATAGGTAAGATGATGGTTGATGCTGGTCTTGATCCGACAGTTATAGTTGGTAGCCTTATGAACTCTTCGACTACGCTTACAACAAGTGATAATCGGAGTAACATTATTGTTGGCAAGAGTAGATATTTTGTGGTGGAAGCTTGTGAGTATAAGAGGTCTTTTTTAAATCTGTCTCCGAAAATTATTATTGTTACCAACATAGATGATGACCATCTTGATTATTACGCTGACTTGCAAGGAGTACAGAAGGGCTTTAGCGATTTTGTATCTAAATTAGGCCCGGAAGATTTTCTGGTTACTAATCTTAAAGATAAAAATGTTCTGCCGATTTTATCGCAAGTAAGATCTAAAATTATAGACTACTCTTTACTTGGGCTACTTGGGAGTTCAACTCCCAAGTTAAAGTTACGGGTGATTGGGGGGCATAATTTAGAGAATGCTAAGGTGGCTTTGGCTCTAGCTAAGATTTTAGGGATAGATCAACAGTTGGCTATTAATTCTTTGAATAGCTTTTCTGGTACTTGGCGTAGGTTTGAATATAAAGGTCAGACGAGGTCTGGTGTTGTGGTTTATGATGACTATGCCCACCACCCGACAGAGGTTAGAGCTACGCTTCAGGGCGCGCGGGACTTTTTTGGAGATAAAAAAAGGATTGTCACCATTTTCCAGCCGCATTTGTACAGTCGGACGAGATCATTATTGAAAGATTTCGGTCGAAGTTTTTCTAATACTGATGAATTGATCCTTTTACCAATATATGCCGCTAGGGAGAAAGAGGATCTCGATATAAGTTCGGATCTATTGGCAGATGAGATAGTTAAAAATATTGGCACAGAAAATGGCCATCTAAAAAAGGCGACAGT
Organism: uncultured Candidatus Saccharibacteria bacterium; assembly: GCA_964639675.1. GTDB lineage: Bacteria > Patescibacteriota > Minisyncoccia > Phycocordibacterales > UBA12445 > JACQCV01. Next base: position 8,584 of record CAZXEK010000062.1, on the reverse strand, counting down.
GGTTAAAAATAAAGAGGAGGCGGTATCTTTAGTTCAGGCCTCTCTTCATCCGGACGTAATAATCACAATGGGTGCGGGAGATGTGACGACCATTTCTGATACCTTGACCCGGTAGGGTAATTGTGTTAAATAGAACTGATGAATATATCTAATCTTTACATTGTCGCAACCCCAATTGGAAATCTTAGTGATATAACTTTTCGGGCGCTAGATGTTTTAAAGAGTGTCGATCTTATTTTATGTGAGGATACTAGAGTTACTAAGAAACTTCTAGATAGGTACGGTATTAGTAAGCCAACCATTTCATATCATTCTCAAAGTAAGTTAAGTAAGATTGATAAAATTATAGAGATGCTTAGAGGGGGTAAAAGCTTGGCTTTGGTTTCTGATGCTGGTACACCAACTATCTCTGATCCGGGTTCTTTTTTGATATCTAAAATAAGAGAGGAGTTGGATAATTTGGTTTCTATTATTCCTATACCCGGAGCGACGGCTTTAACTACCGTGCTGTCAGCGACGGGCTTCCCCTCGTCTGACTTTTTATTCCTTGGTTTTTTGCCTCACAAAAAAGGTCGACAGACCATTTTTCAAGAGATTTTACACAGTAAGAGGACGGTTATTTTTTATGAGTCTCCACATCGTTTTATTAAAACCCTAGAGTCTTTGAAGGGACTTCTTTCACCAGATAGAAAGATTGCCATAGGGCGGGAGCTTACAAAGATTTATGAGGAGATAAAGATCGCTACTGCCGAAGAGCTTCTTGCTTATTATGCCAAAAATCAAGATAGGGTGAGGGGTGAATTTGTTATCATTGTTTCCGCGCTATAATCTGGTATAATGATCTTATGAATAAGATGTGGAAAAGCTGGTTTGGAGTTTCGTTGTCTATCTTTGTAGCTTTGTTGCCCTTTTTAGGTTTCCCAAGAGGCATGAAAGATCTTTTTTATATTCTGTCTGGAGTTCTACTGGCCATAATTTTTTTCATGCTTGCACACGATAAGAGCAATAGTGAAAAATGAAATTTCTTAGTAGCGTTCTTTTTGTTACCATCTTACTTTTTTTAGTGCTCTATTTTTTTCTGTCAGGTCAAATAACTGGAGGTAATAATATTTCTGGTTTTGGTTTTTATACCAAACCGCTAGCTACTATCGCAGAATCAAAGAGGCTAAAATCAGATTTTCCTCTGCACCTAAAAACACCCAGTTCCGTTCGGGCTATATATATGAGTAGCTGGGTTGCTGGAACACCGACCCTTCGAAATAAATTAATCAAGATAATAGATGAAACAGAGATCAATGCCGTCGTGATTGATGTCAAAGATTCTACTGGGGCGGTGTCTTTTCAGATGGACGATCCATATCTGAAGAAGATTAATCCATTTCAAAATAGGATCTCTGATATTAATGGGCTGATCGACCTACTCCACAAAAAAAATATCTATGTTATTGCCAGGATCGCTGTCTTTCAGGATCCTTATCTGGCCAAGATTAGACCTGATCTGGCGGTTAAAAAAAGGACGACTGGTGCAATATGGAAAGATCGTAAGGGTTTGTCTTGGACTGACATGGGTTCCAAAGAGGTTTGGGATTATAACGTTAGGGTCGCTAAGGGGGCATATAAGGTTGGTTTTGACGAACTCAATTTTGACTATATTCGTTTTCCATCTGACGGTGATATGGCTGATATCATGTACCCCTCGTTTGCAGATAAAAAAATAGATAAGTCGGAAGAGCTTCGAATCTTTTTTCATTACCTCAGTAACAATCTTAAGGATATTGGAGTTCCAACTTCAGCAGATCTGTTTGGTATGACGACCACCAATACAGATGATCTGAATATCGGTCAGGTACTAGAGAATGCTGTGCCGTACTTTGATTATATTTCTCCGATGGTTTATCCCTCACATTATCCGAAGGGATTTAATGGTTATAAAAATCCAGCCGAGGTCCCTTATGAACTTATTAAGTTTGTAATGGGTGAAGGGGTCAAGAGGATGCTTGCGGCCAGTTCGACGCCAGACAAGCTGCGTCCTTGGCTACAGGATTTTGATCTTGGAGCGATCTATACGGCTCCTATGGTTAGAGCAGAGATCAAAGCCACTTATGATGTGGGTCTTAACTCGTGGCTTCTTTGGGATCCAACTAATCGCTATACAGTAGAGGCTCTGGAGAAGAATTAGTTTTTCGGCTATACTATAAAGCGCACAGATGGCAATTGGAGAAAATAAAGATATAACCTATTTTGCCGAGACCGACTTTCGTAACAAGAAGGTTCCTTTCGGCGTAAAGTCGCTAGATCGGGCGCGGCATTTTTACGTCGTTGGCAAGACCGGGATGGGTAAGTCGACTCTACTTGAGAATATGACCATTCAGGATATTAATAATGGTAATGGTGTTGGCTATATGGATCCTCACGGTGCCTCTGCAGAACTTTTCCTTGACTACATACCAAAAGAGAGGATTAAGGATGTGATATATTTTGCGCCACATGATCTTGATTTCCCAATTGCTTTTAACGTAATGGAAGATGTGGGTAAGGACCAAAGGCACCTTGTCGCCAATGGTTTGATGGCGGCTTTCAAAAAGATTTGGCCGGACGTGTGGTCAGCTCGAATGGAATATATCTCTACCAACATCATCTTGGCACTTTTGGAATATCCGAATTCGACTCTATTAGGAGTTAATCGTATGCTGTCCGACAAGGTATACAGGAAGAAGGTTGTTGATAATGTCACAGATCCAGTTGTTAAATCCTTTTGGGTGGATGAATTCGCTAAGTATAGTGATAAGTTGATGGTTGAGGCGGGGGCTTCAATCCAGAATAAGTTTGGCCAGTTTGTTTCCAATCCACTGATAAGAAATATTGTTGGTCAGCCAAAATCTACTTTTGATATGAGGCAGGTTATGGATGGCAAAAAGATTCTGATTATGAATCTTTCTAAGGGTCGGATGGGAGAGCTTAATGCCAATCTGATTGGCGGAATGCTTATCACCAAGATCTATCTAGCAGCTATGTCACGGGCTAGCGCCACAGCAGCAGAACAGAAAAGTTTGCCACCATTCTATTTCTTTGTTGATGAATTTCAATCTTTTGTCAATGAGTCATTCCGAGACATATTGTCTGAGGCTAGAAAGTATAAGTTAAGTCTGACTTTAGCTCACCAATATATAGAACAGGTCCCCGAGGAGGTGCGAGATGCTGTCTTTGGAAATGTTGGTACGACTGTGGCATTTCGAGTTGGGCCATTTGATGCTGAAGTTTTGGAAAAAGTTTTTGGTCCGAAGTTTATAGCGGAGGATCTTGTCAATCTAGGTTTTGCTCAGATCTATTTGACACTTATGATCGACGGTGTTGGCTCCGCGCCATTCTCTGCTAAAACCTTGCCTCCAATTCCTAAGCCGGAATTCTCAAGCAGAGAAGATGTGGTGGCACATTCGAGGAAGACTTATGCTAGGGAAAGAAAAGATGTAGAAGATGAGATAAAGAGATGGCACGAGACTGTAGTATCGGGAGTCCCAGTGACCCCAGAAGTTAGAGTTCCTTTTGCGGTGTCGACGAATAGTCTGGGTCCATTTAATCACACCACCGTGAGATCGAATTTCAAGACTCCAGCAGTGGGGCAGGTGATGGGGCAGAGACCGATAAATTCGACCTTTAAACCGACTAGCTTTAATAGGGCTCCTTTTCCTATAACTAAAATTTCGAATGGACAGGGCAGTGTTGTACAACAGGGAGGTACCTTGAAACCTTTGCCTAACCTACAGGAGAATTTAGTTCGAACATCAGCAACTGTTTTGCCCCTCGTTCCAGTTCCGAATAATATTTTAGGGAAAATCTCCCTAGCTGATTTGACTAAGAAAAATTTAGTCGCAGATTCTAGGGAGAAGCTTAACGAAAGGAATATGAGTGATCTTAAGAGTGCAATATTTGAAGCCATGAAGTCTTCTAATCAAGGAGGTGTTAAAAAGTTGGAGATTAAATTGGAGACCAAACAAGATGAACCAAAACCAGCGATAGAAGAGGCCACTAAAGAGGAACAGATTAAGGAGGAGGTTGAAACTTTCAAAGAGCATTTAATCAAAGAGATACCAGAACCGGTTTTGAGAAAACTGTTGGATATCGAAACTAGCAATGGAGCTTAAAAACCAGATGGCGAAGAAAATTTTAATTTTTTCTTTTGCATATTATCCATATGTTGGTGGAGCTGAGGTCGCCATTAAAGAGATTACCGATAGACTTTCTTATTTTCAGTTTGATTTAGTAACCTCCAATTTTTCGGGGGAGAAATCAGAAGAGGTGATCGGGGGTGTGAATGTTTACAGGATCAGTTCTTTCACCAAATATCTTTTTCCAATAAAATCTTTTATTAGGGGGCTGATTTTACAGCGGAAAAATCACTACGATGTAGTATGGTCGGTTATGGCGAATACTGGATTTGCTGCTCTATTTTTAAAATTGCTTTTTCCACGGATAAACTTTATTCTAACGATTCAGGAGGGGGATCCAATTCCTCAGATAAAAAGAAGGGTTCAGTTCGTCTATCCAATCTTTAAGATGGTTTTTAAAAGAGCTGATCAAGTTACAGCTATTTCCAATTATTTATCAGATTTTGCCAGGGAGATGGGGGCGAAAACTGTGATGGTGATACCAAACGGTGTAGATATTAAAAAATTTAAAATTAGAAATAAAAAAGTAAGAATTGATGATAAAAAACAGATTGTTTTGGTCACAACAGGGCGTTTAGTTAAAAAGAATGCTCTCAATGATATAATTAAGTGCCTCAAATTTTTACCAGAGAATATCGTCTTTAAATCCGTTGGATCTGGTCAGGATGAAAAATATTTGAGAGATCTGGCTAGTGAGTTAGGCTTAAGGGATCGGGTCCTGTTTCTGCCATATACTGATCATGCTGCCATGTCAGAGATTCTTCAGGATGCAGATATTTTTATTAGGCCGTCTCTCTCAGAGGGACTGGGGAGCTCTTTTCTTGAGGCGATGGCTGTGGGTTTACCGATCATTGGCACTAGGGTCGGTGGTATACCAGACTTTTTAGAGGATAATCTGACTGGTCTTTTTTGCGAAGTTAATAACCCAGAAGATATAGCCTTGAAGGTTATGACATTAGTCGGGAATCAGGAGTTATATCAGAAGATTTCTTTAAACAATAGAAAAGTTATTGAAGAAAAGTACGATTGGGAGATTATCGCGGGGAGATTTAAGGAACTTTTTTAATTTATGGATTTTTTTTCTAAACATAAGCTTGTTGTAAAGTACAGCATAGCCGGACTTTTTGCCGGATCTATTGATCTTAGCCTGTTTTTTATTTTTAAGAAATATTTCGATCTTGGATATCTGAGTTCTGCTACTTTTGCCTTTATGACCTCGTTTACTCTGGCTTTTGTAATTCAAAAATATTGGACATTTGGAGATTACTCTGAGCATGACATACACGGGCAGTTCTTTTGGTACCTTTTTACGGTTTTATCGAGTCTGTGTTTTAATCTCCTAGCCCTCTCCTTACTTATTGAACTATTCAATATAAATTATATTTTGGCACAGGCCATCGCGCTTTTAATGGGAGGTATAGTCGGGTTTGTGATGAACGTTAGGAACGTCTTTTGTCGCTCTAAGAATGTTGGCGGTGTTCTGATTGCTGCCGCTATATTCCCACCTGAAATCGGCGGACCGGCTTCGCATATAAAAAGATTAGCTAAGGAGATGACGTCCCGGGGCCGCGAGGTTTTTGTAATTACTTATTCAAAAAATAGAGATAGATCGATGGATGAGGGTTTGGATGTTATTAGAATTCCTGCTAATTTACCGACTTTTTTACGTGGGGCGATCTATCTAGTTTCATTGTTTATATCAGCGGCTAGCTATCAAAATATTTTTGCTCAAGACGTAACTGCCACTGGTCTGTTGGCAATGATTGTAAAAAAGATCTTGCCACACAAGAATTTTGTCATTCGAATAGGCGGGGATCTTTTATGGGAGAGAAAGACTGAGAGTGGAGAGACAGATTTGTCTACAGTTGATTATTATAAGATGGGATCTTACAAGAAGGAGTTTATATATAAAGTCGGTAAACTCGTTATGTCCAAGGCTGATCAGATAATTGTTCCAGCGGATTTTCTTAAGGATATATATGTTAGTTATTACAACATCCCAGCTTCGAAAATTTTGTTTTTAAAAAACCCTATCCCCAGTTCACTAGATGTTTGGAAGCTGAGCTCCCAAGCGCATCAAATTAACTTGGAAGCTAACTTGGGAGTTGAACTCCCAAGTGACTCAAGTCATAGAGATAGGGTGATTTTGTTTGCGGGACGTTTTATAAAATTTAAAAATGTTCCCTTATTGATAAGGGCCTTTTTTTCAATTTATGATGAGATCAAGCCCGCAAAATTGATTCTAATCGGCGACGGACCAGAAAGGCAGAGATATACAGAAATTATTTCTGGCAACCCACTTGGGAATAGAGTTGAGATTATCAGTACTTTATCACAGGCAGAACTTTTTTTAAAAATTCAGGAATCTTCACTATGTGTATGTCCATCTTGGACGGAACCTAACTCTAATTTTAGTTTAGAGTGTATGAGTTATGGCAAGCCGGTACTTATGACTAGAAGCAATGGTTTAAGTATAAAGTTACCGGAGGAGATGGTGTTTTCCTACAATAATCAGACGGAGCTTGAAGATAAACTTAAGTTTTTATTGAATGATAATTTTGATGTGGCTAGTATCCAGAAATTGGTGGAGTTAGAAGCAGAGAAAAATTCGTGGGGCAATGCTTTAAACGAATATTCAAAAATATTTTCTAACCACCCATGAAAATATTATCCATAAGTACTGATCGTAAAATATTCGAAGAGGGAAGTGCTGTTTTGGCGCGCCAGATGAAATATACCAGATTGTTTGAACGGTTGGATATAATCATATTTTCCTTAAGAACCTTAAAACTGAAAGCCATAAGCTATAAGCCGAAGGCCAATCTTAATGTTTACCCGACCAATTCATTCTCTAGATTTTTATATTTCCTTGATGCCTTTATGGTCGCAAGGTCGCTAGAAAAACCTGATTTAGTTACTGCTCAGGATCCATTTGAATCTGGTTTAGCTGCTTTTCTGATCTCTCGTTATGTTGGCGCTCCTCTTCATCTACAAATACATACAGATTTTTTATCGCCATATTTTTTTCAGGAATCATTTATTAATAAAATTAGGTTTTATCTCGCTAGGTTTTTAATAAAAAGAGCCCGTGCCGTAAGGGTGGTGTCAGAAAGGATTAAACAGTCAATAGTCAGGTCAGGGCTAAAAGATTCGACCTCCATCAAGGTTTTACCTATATTTGTGGATATAGAAAAAATAAAAAGTTCTCCTATTAAAAATGACTTACATAGTAAGTATACCCAGTTTGATTTTATAATTTTAATTGCAGCTCGTATTACCAAGGAGAAGAATATAGAGATGGCGATAGATGTAATGACCCAGGTTATTAAGAGTCACCCGAGAGTTGGTCTGCTCATTGTCGGTGATGGCTCAGAGAGCGAAAAGCTAAAAGCCAAAAGCGAAGGATTTAAAATTAAAGATAATATAATGTGGGAGGGCTGGAGTGATGATCTGACTTCATATTACAAAACTGCTGATCTTTTCCTTCTTACCTCCAACTATGAAGGATACGGTATGACTGTGGTTGAGGCCCTTGCGGTTGGGCTACCGGTTATCATGACTAATGTCGGTTGTGCTGGTGAATTACTTATAGATAGAGTTAATGGTCTAATAACCCCTGTCGGTGACCTGGAAGCTATGATTTTAGCATTAGAGCATTTTCTGGATGACCCCATACTTAGAGAATCTATAAAGATTAATATAAATAAGCCAGTTTCTATTTTGACTGAAGGGGAGTATCTGAAAGGGTACAAAAATTCACTTACTTTATAACACAATAGTTACCAACAGGTCAATATTGCATACTATTTAGAGTGGAGTTATATTATTAACTAGAATTAGTTTTGTTCTTGCCTTTCTAAAGTAATTGTCCTTAGGGCAAGTTTGAAAATTTGATCTAGTAAAACAAACAAAGGAGGTGAAAGAAATGGACGCTCTCAATAAGCTCGTAGCCGCTCTCGGAAGCCTCAGTGATATTGCTCGTGGTGTCGCAACCTGTGCGGCTTCTCTCTATGTTCTGAACACGCTCGCTATGCCGTCATGGGGTGTCGCTCAGTCCCTTCTCGCGGCTGGTAGCGCTGTCATGTCATCTTCTGGTATCGGTCTGGTTACCGCTCTTGGTGTTCTCTATCTCGCGAGCAAGGCCTGATCTAGTTCATAGTCCAAAAGTTTTGTTATCCTTCATCAATTTTCTTTGTTTCTTGGATACTTTGGCTGCTCTACTGAGAGCAGCTTTTTTATTTTTTAAAAGTAAGTATAATTATTTTAATTTGGAGGATTCGCATAGTGGTCTAGTGCGCAGTCCTGGAAAGACTGTAGGTCAGAAATGGCCTCGAGAGTTCGAATCTCTCATCCTCCGCCAAGATTGAAAATATGGTTTAGGTCGAGCATTTATGAACAAAGTAATAAAATAACCCCCA
>CAZXEK010000061.1:0-7047 GCA_964639675.1 uncultured Candidatus Saccharibacteria bacterium | reverse complement strand
TAAACTTTCTAGCAGTTTTTCGACTAGGGACTGCAATAATGTAGTTTCATCGGTAGATAAATTGACTGGCGCAAAATTTGCGAGATTTAACTCCGCGATTTTCTCCGAATTTTTTTTGGGGCTTCCACAGCCTACAATTTCCTCAATGGTGCGCCCAGTAGGAATCGAACCTACTGCCTCTTCGATGTCAACGAAGCGTTCTACCAATGAACTATGAGCGCCTATTTATATTTATCCCGTAAGATCAATCTTAGTGCTTTCTTTACTTCTTGTCTTCCCTTCATAGATTATGAAGTCTACATTATTTTTGATAGTTTCGTCTAGATCGTCGATCTTGGTCATATAAGGTTTACCGCTTAAGTTAACGGAGGTTGTGATGAATGGAATATTTGCTTCAGAAATTAAACTCGTGAACCAATGTCTGGGTATCCTTACTCCGATGGTCCCGTTCTCGAGAGGGTTGATCTCTTCTGGCATTTTTATACCATCTTGTAGCCGTAAAAATAGGGTATATGGCCCGGGGAGTTTATCTAAATATTTTTCTACTTTCTTATCTATATTGCAACTATTTCTTATCCATAACATATTCGGAGCGATTACGGAAAATGGTTTTATTTCACGCTGTTTTAATCTTCGTATTTTGCTTATAGATTTTTTATTTAGAGCGTTACAACCAATACCATATATAGTGTCTGTCGGGTAGATAAAGATGCTACCCCTCAAGATCTCTTTTATAATCAGGTCTTTATTAGTGAGGGTATATTTCTTATCTATGAGCATAGATTTTACATTGATCTCCACAAAAGACACCGTTCTCGTTTATACATTCTTTGCAACAGATGAAGTGTCTATGACATTCGTCGTTAAGGCAGTTTATATAATTTTCACTTATTTTCTTACACTTATCACATCGGCCGATGATTTCATGTTTTGGATTATCGGTCTCAAATCCCATTACAACTCTTTGGTCGAAAACGTAGAGTTTACCCTTGAAATATTGATTGGGAAATTTTTCTATATACGAGACAATGCCGCCTTCAAGTTGGCTTACATCTCTGAAGCCCTTTTTTATAAGATAACCAGATGCCTTCTCACATCTTACTCCGCCAGTACAGACGGTCACAACCTTTTTGTCTCTTAAATGTTCAAGATCCGCAATCTTTTCTGGAAGATTTCTGAAGTTACCTAGGTCGGGGAGTATAGAGTTTTTAAATTGACCAACCTGTTGTTCGTAACTGTTTCTCATGTCGACTATGTATACCTCGTCTTTTTTATCTAGTAGGTCTTGAAGTTCTTCTGGTTTTAAATATTTCCCTGTTATTTCAGTTGGATTTATATCCTCGGTTCCTAGATGTAGACTGACAATTTCCGCTCGAACTTTTATAGAAAGTTTAGGAAAAGCTTCTCCCGTACCAGTACTTTTTTTGAAATGAACGTCAGCGAATCTGTGGTCTTTTTTCATTACCTCAATATATTTCTCAGTATTTTCTTTAAGCCCCTCAACGGTACCGTTTATTCCCTCCTTGGCGATAATGATTCTGCCTTTTAATTTTAGTGCTCTACAAAGCGCACCTTGTCCCCCGGCAAGCTTTTTCGGATTTTCAATATTTATATATTTGTAATAAAGCAGAATTTGGCAGTTCATCTTTTCAGTTTGTCTATATTACGGCAGATTATATCACCTTTATCATATTATTATTGGCAATATGATGTACGATTTCGTATGCTTGATTGGCGGATTCAATAACAGAGTCCGCACCAGTTAAGGCTCCGGTGATAAATATACCTGGGATCGAACTTTCATACGTTTGAGAATTAAAAATCGCCCTTCCTTCATGGGTTGCTACCCCAATATTTTTAAGAAAGTCCAATGGCTGGATGAAGCCGATGTGTATAAATAGAAGATCGTAGGGCCGCTCTATTAATTCAGCTTCTTGCCTTATGGTAACTTCGTCAGGAGCTATTTTTTGCACTCCTGAGTTATACCAGATATCCAAATGGCCATCCTTAATAAACTGCTCGAGGTCGGCTCTATTTTTGGGAGTTACTGAACCAGAAAGAGTGGTCTTACGAACTAGCATTATGACATCATTTTCAGTTGCAAGATAATTGGCCGTTTCTACGGCACTGTTTCCACCCCCTACGATAATAGCCCTTTTTCCTCGGTAGTTATTATAGTAGTCTAAGAGATACAGGATCTTTTTATTGTTGACCTCTCCCGGTATGTTTAATTCTCGTGGGTGTTCAAATGTACCACTGGCAAGAATAATATGTTTGGCAGAAATAACCCCCCTACTCGTCTCTACAATAAAATTTTCATTGGCCCTACTGACCGACGTTACTGCTATTTTAGATTTAAAGAAAAGCGACTTGACCTGCTCTTTCCATGCCAAAACTAAATTGCCACCAAGAATTCTATCCGGGAAAACCAGGTCACCCTTCAGGATAGATGTATTACGGCCATATTGGTGAAAAAACTTTTTGTTTTCCATTGTATTCTTGATAAGTGAGCCAACACCATCTTTATCTATGAGGAGATATGATAGACCCATTTTATGGGCTTGTAGGGCGGCTTCAACACCAGCTGGACCAGCGCCAATTATAATCAGATCGTAGCTTAGAGGAATTTCTTGTGGCATAATAGATAAAAATAATTGTAACATATGAGACGAAAAATAGCCGTAATCGGGGCGGGTATAGCCGGACTTACTGCAGCCTATGAACTTAAGAAGGCTCTCTTTGAGGTGATTGTTTTTGAGAAAAATAGTTATGTTGGCGGTAGAATGGCGACTAAAAAATCTGAAGGCTTTAATTTTGATTTCGGGGCAGTCTTTTTAATAGATAAGTGGTACTCACTCCTAAGTTCATATGCCAAAGAGCTTGGTGTGCCATGGAAACTTTCAGCTTATGGCGGAAGTCATCGTATAATTCGAAATGGCCTAGCGCACTATATAGATATCGTTGGCCCGAGACAAGTTCTTGGGTTTAAACTTTTGTCGCTTCGTGCACGCATCGCGTTCCTCTTGCTTATAGTCAAAATAAAATTCTTTTCTCCAACATTAGATTTTTTTAACCTCTCAAATAATCCAAAGGCTTTAGATGGGGTGTCTGCTGAAGAGTACCTTTATTCGAGCATAAGCAGAGAAGTTTCAGACTATATTGTCGCCCCCTTTACATCCTTTATGCAGTTTCATCAGCCGGATAAGATAAGTAAGTCAATGCTCTTTGCCTTACTACAAGCAATGGTTTCAATACCTGGCGGATTCCGTGTAGCGTATACACCTGGAGGTATGGGTATGATATCTGTAGCACTTGCGAAATATGTTGGCGTGGATTTTGAGCTGGAAATAGATAATGTTAGGCGGCACAACGATGGCGTTTTAGTTTCGTTTAGTGGCGGAAGGGCTCCCGAAAGTTTCGACGCAGTTGTTATCGCGACGACAGGTGACGTCACCAAAAAGATTATGGGTGAGGTAAGAGGAACAGCAAAACAGATGTTTAATTCTCTTGCTTATGCCTCGACAATGTCTATTGCATGCAAGATTCCTGCCGATCTATTTCCTGACCATGCACACCTAACCTATGTTCCTCTTCTTGAAAATCAGATTATAGCTGGCTATGATAATACGATCCAAAAAGATATGTCCATGACGAAAGAGGGGAGATCTATTTTAAACGTATGTCTCCATGAGGAGGCAGCCAGAAATTATTGGGCTAAAGACGATGAAGAGATATTTGAAATTGTAAAACGGGAGCTTGTTTTTGTCTGTCCGGAGGCTAGAGATCGAATCGCAGACATACAGATGATAGACATTTTTCGTTGGTCTCACGCAATGCCAAAGTTTACAGGTGAACTCTCAAGGAATGTCAGACAGTTTTTATTAAATGATCAAGGGGTGGACGATATCTATCTTGCTGGTGATTATTTAAACTCACCATGGACGGAAGGAGCTGCTAGGTCTGGCGTGCGTGCTGCCGAACTTATCATTAAAAAATTCAACTAGAAATCTAGAAACCGCGATCTTGGTGTTCTTTAATTCCTCTGGCATAAGCCTCTTCAGCAAGATCGTCATCATTTGGCATTTTCGATTCGTCCCAGAATCGATCGCCCGTTAGATCCATGTACAATTGTATTCCTGTGCCAGTCGTCCCATATATCCCACCATAACCGGAGGTCGCATTGCACCAGAAGAAGTTCTTCCAAGGGGTTTGAGATTTGAGCCTCTTCGGACCCATCTGGGTTGGAATGTTACTCGCGCCGTAGGAGTTACCCCTTGGTGCGAAGACCCAATATTCATTAGTAGAAGGAGTTCCTATAACCTTCGTCACTATATGCTTGCGAATCTCGGGAAAATATTTTTTTTCTACAATGTCGAGCATTCTGTCGGCAAGCTCATTCTTTTTTGCCTCATATAGTTTGTAATCCTTCTTTTTAATATTTTCAAGCCATTGATATTCGGTATAGGTAGCGATCTCCATGATGTCACAGTCTGGCGGAGCTGTTGTGCCGCGTTCTTTGGTATGTAACGTGGGGGTCGAGATAAATATCCAGGGATTTGAAAAGTCACCCCTACCCATCTGCTGCCACATCTGGTTCATGTCAGAGCCTTCGGAGTGCCAAATATTGAAGCCCCCAAACCCCCTTTCTCGAAGTTTAGCATTCTTCAAACCCAGGTAGATCATAACGCCCGAAGGAGAGTACTGGTATGAAAGTTTTTTTAGAAATTGATTGGGGAATTTATCACGGCCGATTATTTGGGATGCCTTCTGTGGATCCATATTACAGACAATAGTTCTAGCGGTGAATGTCCTACCATTTTGGGCGGTAACATTAGTGATACGGTCTCCCTCTAGGTCTATTTTTGTTACCTCTGTCGAGTAGAAGATATGGCAACCTCTATGATCAGTTATAAATTGTGCCAACCGGTCAATATAATATTTGAAATGTTTTGTTGGATAGTAGGCTCCACCATTGTAGCCAGCGAAGAGTCCTGTATAAGCGAAGATCGAGAGGCGTTCTGGGGGCTCCATGAAGTTACCAGCATTGGCTATAAGAATTAGTTGTGCCTTCTCGGATAGCCCACACTCATCGAATACATCCTGAAGAGTTGAATTCTTATATTTAAGAAGTGTCAAATATCTCCAGCCTTTTGTAATATATTCCCACCATCTGATTTCTTTGTCTGGAAAGGTTGCCACCTCGTGTCGAATCTTGTTTAGAATATCGGTGAATCTTTTGACTTTCTTACCCTGGCCAGGATATACCGCGTCAATATTTCTAGCCAATTTGTCATAGCCGTAAGGCACCTTTATCATGTTACCATCTTGGGCAACCATATGATCGTATCCATCTGGGTCATAAAGCTCGAAGGTAATTTCTCTATCAAGGCCAATTTTCTTAAGAAAGGTTCTAATTTTACCATGAGGTCCACAACCCCAGATATAGTGTACTTGAGCACAGAAGTAGAACTCACCCCACTTGAATGACTGGGCATATCCACCCGGTATATCGTGCGCCTCAAGCATGCATACCTTATAACCTGCGTTAGCTAAGAGTGATGCAGTGACTAAGGCCGAATTGCCAGTACCAATAAAAAGATAGTCGTATTTATAGTTGTCTTTGGATGGCTCCATATGGAACCATCCTAGCGTTATCTCCATTAAAAAGCAAAAAAAACGCCACATAATTCTGAATGTGGCGGGGATCTATTTATAGAGATCCTCTTCTTTGATAATAACCTCACGATCTATATTGCAACCATATTCCCAAGCAATCTGTTTTGATGCCGTAGTTAGTGCCTCTTTCATATCGTCTACAAGCATGACAGAGTGGTTGCTCTGTAGCCACATCTGGCCACCACTTTCAAGAATACTAATTTGGTGATGAGAGAAGATATCTTCTTTGTTCCTACTGTAGAGGACATAATGCTTATACGGGATCTTGTTTTTAATGGCGACCTTAGCCATAAGCTTTGACCACGCGACGCAGTCTCCCTTACCTGTCGCCAGAAGAGTCTTCAAGCTTGGCTGTGGATATTCATAGAGTCTACCGCGAGATAATTTAGCAAGAACTAGCACATTGTCTCTGAAATCTTGGGTCCAATCTCCCGCCAGTGTAAGCTGTGTTGTTTCAAAAAAAATGAGAAAGATCAGAATAAAGAAGTGACCAAGTCTGATTCTCATAACTCCTCCTTTGGCTGGTTTATTTGTCGAGGTTCTCGTTTCTAATTAAAGTATAACATTAAAATTCCAAAAGATTTTTTTAGGCGTGAAATACTTTTCGAGAAGATATACATTCCTTGTCGCAACGACATTTAAAAGTGTCCTTAGCGAAAGTGTGGCACTGACCCAAAATGCTGGGGCATTGTTTGTCACGGAGTGTGGTTAATACAATCGTTAATCTACTGCGATAGCGTCCTTACCCATATGGTAGATAACACTTCCTCCCCCTGTCGGTCTGAGTTCTATGCCAATAATACCACTCTCGGTATCAGTTCGATTTTCATAAAAACGGCTTGTTACCAATAGGCTTTCCCCCAACAGACCTTTTATGTACTCAGTGATTTTAGATTCATTCCCTCTGTATTTAGATGATAAATATAAAAGAGCATGTTTTTGAGGCGCCCTTCTATCACTTTCGGTCAACAAGGTAGTAATTTTTTGAAGATGCTCTTCAAGCATAAAGGGAGGGAAATGTACAAGCTGGGCAGAGCGTGTGTGGTCGGCAAGTTCTGTCCAAATAATCGTAGCCGTGCAACCGTTTAGATTTGCTGTTATTAAAATCTTGTTTTCTCCAGTAGGATCGCTATTGATTCTTACTCCTTGATAAAGTCGGACTTCGGCAACTTCATCCTTGAAACCCTTTTTTTCGAGATAGTTTTTTACAGTTGGTGAGATATCTTGGCTTACGTGAGGAGGTATTTTTTCATTTGTTGGAAGTTCTAATTTCATCATAAATAGATTTTTTGTATAATTTCTTTTTCTAATAATTACTTCCTGCCCTCGTGTTCTTCTGGCAGACCTCATCACGCTCGCCACGGCATAGCC
>CAZXEK010000060.1:0-4281 GCA_964639675.1 uncultured Candidatus Saccharibacteria bacterium | reverse complement strand
TTTTTCCTTATGATTGCGAGGAATTTATTTTTCTCTTGAAAACTGATTTTGAATTTGGCAAGGATGTATTGTTTATGGTTGTCGAAAAGCTGGAGAACGATAAGTGGATAAAAAGAAGATTTGGTTTGTCTGTTGATGAGTGTTGGTAAGTGTTGATGAGTAATGATAAGTGTTGATGAGTGTTGGTAAGTGTTGATGAGTGGCAGGGTGGAGTCGAGAGTTTCTATTATAGTAACGGTCGTACTAATCGTATAAAAGTCTGTGAGTAAAGTTTATAGGTATAACCAGGGGCATTTGGGTATGGTATGTAACTAATCTAAGGCGTTAGGTGTTTTTAAGCTATTGGAGTATTACCTCTATGCTTGTATTGTTACCCTTTTAGGTATTTGCTCACAACTCTGAGTAAGGCCCTAAATCCCAAACACTTCAGCCTAAAATCACTTTTCCTGCGGAGAGCCATAAGGGAAATTCGTGATAAAAGTAATTTTAGGCTTCCGCCCACTCAGCTTTGTGAGCAGTTACCTTTTTAGAGCTTGACCAGTTTTTTTAATAGGGTAGTATAAGAGCCACATTTAATAAAAGATTATTAGTTTAATGTCAGAATAACTATGAATAAGAAGATAAGTTTGAGGCCCCTTGGCGACCGTATAATAGTTTTGCCATTGAGTGAACACGAGAGAGGCAAGGAGACAAAAAGCGGGATATTTATCCCAGAGACTACCGAGAAGGAGCGTCCAGAGCAGGGTTTGGTAGTAGCGGTTGGTCCGGGTAAGGTTTCGGAGGATGGCAAGATTATGGCGATGTCAGTTAAGGAGGGAGATAAAGTTTTGTTTACAAAATATGGGCCAGATGAGATTAAGCTGGATGGTAAGGAGTATTTTATATTGAGTGAGTCTAATGTATTAGCAGTGATTAACGATTAAAATTAATGCTCCTCAGAAATTAGATTTGTTTGCTTACAGCCATGAGGGAAATTCGCACCAAATCTAATTTCTGATCCGCTTAAATTTTAACTATTTAAAAAAAATGTCAAAACAAATAATATATGGCAACGATGCCAGAGAGGCTTTAAAGAGAGGTGTAGACAAGGTGGCTAATGCGGTGAAAATTACAATTGGTCCGAAGGGAAGGAATGTAATTATTGATAAGGGGTATGGTGCGCCGATGATTACCAATGATGGAGTGACAATTGCTAAGGAGATAAGTCTCGCAGATAAGATAGAGAATATGGGCGCGGAGATTGTGAAGGATGTAGCTAATAAGGCGAACGAGATGGCCGGAGATGGTACAACGACCGCTGTGGTTTTGACGCAGGCGATTGTTGAGGAGGGTTTCAAGAAGACTGCTTTGGGTGCTAATGCTATGGGTGTGAGGCTTGGAATAGAGCATGCAACTCG
Source organism: uncultured Candidatus Saccharibacteria bacterium (assembly GCA_964639675.1). Taxonomy (GTDB): domain Bacteria; phylum Patescibacteriota; class Minisyncoccia; order Phycocordibacterales; family UBA12445; genus JACQCV01. The sequence continues at coordinate 2,884 of CAZXEK010000060.1, read as the reverse complement.
CGATGTTGTGGCGGCATTGGTTTCTATGGCTAAGCAGATAAAGGGAAAGCATGAGATTGTCCAAGTGGCTACTATCTCTTCTGAGTCTGCTGAATTTGGTGAGATAATTGCTGATGCAATAGACAAGGTTGGTAAGGATGGGGTTGTGACTGTCGAGGAGTCACAGTCTTTTAATGTTGAGTCTGAGGTTGTGGAAGGGATGCAGTTTGATAAGGGCTACGTCTCTCCTTATATGATTACTAATTCGGACAGAATGGAGGCTGAATATTCTGAGCCATATATTTTGATTACAGATAAAAAGATTTCGTCTATAAAAGATATATTGCCATTACTTGAGAAGGTTGCCGCTTCCGGTCGTAAAGAGCTAGTTATAGTTGCAGATGATTTAGACGGTGAGGCTCTTGCCACATTGGTTGTCAATAAAATTAGGGGTTCGTTTAATGCCCTGGCAGTCAAGGCACCTGGTTATGGCGACAGGAAGAAAGAGATGCTTGAGGACATTGCAGTGATGACAGGAGGGAAGATAATTTCTGATGAGATTGGTTTGAAATTAGAGAATGCAACACTCGAGATGTTGGGTAAGGCGAGGAAGGTTATTGCCACAAAAGATAATACCACTATTGTTGGTGGCAAAGGTAAGAAGAGTGCGATTGATGCTAGGATTGTTTCGCTTAGAACCCAGATTTCAAACACAGAGTCTAATTTTGATAAGGAGAAGTTGCAGGAGAGGCTCGGTAAACTTTCCGGCGGCGTGGCAGTCATTAAGGTTGGTGCAGCGACAGAGGCCGAGATGAAGTACAAGAAACTTAAGATTGAAGATGCTGTAGAGGCCACTAAGGCGGCTATTGAGGAGGGAATTGTAGCTGGCGGTGGTACAGCTTTGATTAGAGCGATGACTAAGGTGATGCAGAAGGGTGTTAGTTGTCCGTTCGATGATATTAAGGATGAATTTTATGCTGGAGTTAATGTATTGTTGGAGTCTTTGAAGTCACCCTTAAGGCAGATTGCAACCAATTCTGGCAAAGATGACGGTTCTGTGATTGTTCACCAGGTTTCGTTGGGTAAAGATAATGAAGGGTACGATGCAAACAAGGACAAGATTGTTAAGGATATGATTGCAGCTGGTATCGTTGACCCTGTGAAGGTTACGAGGACATCCTTGGAGCATGCTGCTTCTGCTGCTGCGATCTTACTGACAACAGAGGTAGCAGTCGCCGATGAGCCGAAGAAGGAGACATCTGGCGGTATGGGCGGAGGTATGCCTGGTGGTATGGGTGGCGGGATGGATTATTAGAGCCATTTTAGCTATACGACTTTGACTGACCAAGTAAGATTTGGTATTATGTTTGATATGAAAAGCATTATTCAGTTCTCAATAACTAAGGAGCCAGAAGGATATTATGTCGCAAGTGGTATAGGTTACCCAATAGTCACTCAGGCGGACACGCTTGATGAGCTTCAGGAAAATATAAGAGAAGCTGTAGGGCTTTACCTTCAGAACGAGGATCCTGCTGAACTCGGGCTCGTAAGTCAGCCGTCCCTTTTGATGAATATTGAGATTCCTCAGGTCAAATATGCCTAGATTAAAAGACCTGTCTGGACAAGAAGTTCTCTCTTTTTTTGAATCGCAGGGTTTTTCTGTTGTTAGTCAAAGCAGTAGCCACATAAAGATTAGACGTGTGATTTCTGGGAATAAGCAAACCCTTATAATTCCCAACCATCAATCAATCCGGAAGGGCACAATTCGTGAGATTTATAACCAAGCTATACATTATATTTCAGAAGAAATTCTTCACGTTTTTTTCTATACAAAGTAGTTAGACTATTTTGTATTTTTTTAAAAGCAATAGATGTAATCTGCCGCTTTTTTAGTTTAAGTATTCATTTAGTGATATATCTTCTCTGCTTCTTTTTTCCTTTTTTCCCACCACTTGCGATTTTTTTTATACCAGGCTACTGTTATTTTAAATTGTTCCTTTGGATCTCGAGCTGGTTGCCAGCCGAGTGATTCTAGTTTGGTAGTATCAATGGCGTAACGGAAGTCATGGTTTGGACGTGGGTCAGGAATATACTGAATCCAATCGCCTGGTTTAAGCCCTGCGGCATTACAAACCATTTCTGCTGCTTGGCGGTTAGTGATTTCCGGCCGGTTATTAGCTGCTATGTTATAAACTTCACCGAGTTTTCCATTTATTAAAATAAATTCTATAGCTTTGACATTTTCCGACGCGAATAGCCAGTCGCGTACTTGAAGCCCATCACCCCATAACGGGATTTTTAATCCGAGCAGTAAATTGGTAATCCATCGAGGCAAGGCTTTCTCCGGGAATTGCCAAGGGCCAAAGTTATTGGTTGTACGGGTGGTTATGATCGGGTAGCCATTCTTACCAAAATCTCTGGCTAGGTCATCGGCTAAAGATTTTGATTTGGAGTAAGCGCTGGCCGCTTGGCTATCTCCGATAAGTTTATCTTCTTCTTTGAAAAAAGTATCTTGCAGAGCTGTGCCATAAACTTCGTCCGTACTAATGTGAACTACTCGCTTGACTCCTGCTTTAAATGATTCTTCTAGCACTACTTTTGTCCCTGTGACATTGGTATGATAAAAAATTTCCGGCATGCTTTCACTGCGGGTGACGTGGCTTTCAGCGGCGAAGTGAACAACCCAGTCGATATTTTTTAATGATTCGGCGACAATATTGCGGTCAGCAATATCGCCTACAATTAGTTTTATTTTGTCGCCAAGTGGCGCAAGGTTATCCAGTCCGCCGGCGTAAGTTAATTTATCTAGTACCACTATCTCGTAACCTTTTCCAGCCATATGATAGACAAAATTGGTACCTATGAACCCAGCTCCGCCGGTGACGAGTATTTTCATAATTATTAT
>CAZXEK010000059.1:0-12018 GCA_964639675.1 uncultured Candidatus Saccharibacteria bacterium | reverse complement strand
AGCTGATTGCTATAGGATTAGAACATGAGTAGTCCACTAAAAAAGGTGATAACCAGATTTCCACCTTCACCAACAGGGTATTTTCATCTTGGGTCTCTTCGTACAGCCCTCTTCAACTATTATTATGCTAAGCAAAATAACGGAGAGATGAAGTTTCGCCTAGAGGACACCAATAGAGAAAAATGGAAACAGGAATACGAAGACAATATCGTAGAATCTATGGATCTTTTTTTGGGAATTAAAGTCACTCTACGTATTAGACAATCTGAAAGGGCAGAGGTATATAAAAAATATATTTTGCAACTAATAGAAAGTGGCAGGGCTTATATATCTAAGGAAGAGCCCAAGGGGGCTGGGGAGAGATGCGAAGTGATCAGATTTAAAAACCCCAATCTAAAAGTTAAATTTAACGATCTAATCTTAGGCGATATAGAGACCGACACCACCGATCTAGGAGATTTTGTAATAGCAAAGGACACAAATTCAGCCCTCTATCATTTAACCGTTGTCGTTGATGACCATGAGATGGGCGTAACACATGTCATAAGAGGACAGGATCATATTGCAAACACTGCTCGCCAAATCTTAATTCAAGAGGCTATTGGTGCGACGAGACCTCTCTACGCGCATATTCCCTTGATACTTGCACCCGACAAGACGAAGCTCTCTAAAAGGCATGGAGCGACATCTGTGGCAGACTACATCGTGGAAGGGTACATTCCGAATGCCCTTGTTAATTTTCTTTCTTTAACTGGCTGGAATCCAGGTGGAGAACAAGAGATTTTTTCTTTAGAAGAATTAATCAAAATATTTAGACTCGATAATGTACAAAAGAGCGGGGGAGTCTTCGATATCGTCAAATTAAACTGGATGAACAGGGAGTACATAAAAAAGATGGCGGACGATGACTTCTTGGTGAAAGTTCTTGAATTTTTACCAGAGAGCTTTAAAAATTCAGAGTTCTTTTCTTTAGAAAGACTGAAAGGGATTTTGCCAATTATTAAGAACAGAACCAGTAAATTTGGTGACATCACGGAGCTGGCCTTAGGTACTGAGCTTAAATATTTTTTTGAAGCGCCAAGGTATGCTAGAGAGTTACTAAAAAATCAGGAGTTTTTTACTGACCTAGCAGTTATTATCGAGAAAATTAGCGAAGAAGATTTCAGGGCTTTGAAGATTAAAGAAGCTATATGGGACTTTGCTACAGAGAAAGGGAGAGGTAAGGTTCTCTGGCCTATGCGTGTTGCCTTGTCGGGACTAGAGAAATCACCCGATCCATTTTTATTAGCTGAAATTTTAGGTAAAGATGAAACTATTAGTCGCTTAAAATATGCAAAGGATTTGTAGCTTTGTTAAATTAACTATATTTTTATTGATACTTTTTTCTTGTAGCGGTTCTTTAGTATATGCACAGTCTATAGAAGAGCTTCAATTAAAAATCACTGATAAAAATAGTGAGATTAAAAATTTAGAAAACGAAATTAACCGCCTAGATAAAAGCGTAAAAGAAACAGCAGCAACAAAAAAAACACTTCGCACCGAACTTCGGCAGGTTGATGCTATCAATAAAAAATTAACTTCAGACGTTAAGATTACAGCAAAAAAAATTGAACTTGCAAATTTTAATGTTTCTCGCCTAGAAAAAGATATCGAGGATAAAAATAAAAAGATTTCAGATGGTGTGAGTACGATTTCCGGATCCCTCCGAGAAGCTAATGAGCTTGGATTGAGTTCTTTGCCAGAGAAGGTTTTGTCAGGCATGAGACTTTCAGAACTTTGGAAACAGATTTCTACGATTAATAGCTTCCAGTCTAAAGTATCTGCCCGTGTAAAACAGCTAGGGACGATAAAAAAAAGTTTAGAAATTAACAAAAAGGAACTGATTTCAGAAAAAAGTGAGGCAATTAAATTAAAAAATCAGATTTCTGATCAACAAAAAATTGCGGCTCAGAACATTGTTTACAAAAATAAAATAATCAAGGAGACGACTAATAAGGAAGCAAATTTTAAAAAACTTCTAGCTGAAACAGAGGCCAGGAAGAGAGCTGTGGAAGATGAACTTGTGGCTTATGAATCGGAACTTCGAGTGATCATCGACCCGAATAGCTTGCCTCAATCTGGGAAGAAAATTCTCTCTTGGCCGCTAGAGTTAGTTAAAGTCACACAATATTTCGGTAATACAGCCTTTGCAAGGGAACACTCTATCTATAATGGCAAAGGACACAATGGCCTTGACCTTAGAGCAGCTATCGGTACATCACTTAAGGCCTCGCTTGGTGGCACAGTAATGGGTACGGGGGACACAGACCCTGTTTGCAATAAGGCCTCTTATGGCAAATGGATTATGATAGATCATCATAATGGACTAGCCACTATCTATGGCCATCTGTCTCTAATTAAAGTGGCGGCAGGGGAGATCGTTAATAGCGCTGATATAATAGGCTATACTGGTAATTCTGGCTATGCTACAGGTCCACACCTACACTTTACCGTAGCAGCTACTCAGGCGGTCAAGATAGGCGACCTTAAGAGCAAAGTTAAGGGGTGTGGCACCTACACCATACCACTCGGCCCATTTAATGGTTATCTAAACCCACTTTTATATTTATAAGTCAAAAATGGTATAATAGACTTATGAAAAATAATAACCGAGGTTTTATCAAGTTGATTATACTTATAATAGTCGGTATATTTTTACTAAGTTATTTTAAAATCGACTTAAGGAGTCTATTTAACTCTGATCTAACACAAAGTAATTTTAGAGCGACCTGGTCATTTATTCAGGAAGTTTGGTACGACTACGTCAAAACTCCAATAATATTTGCCCTCAACTGGGCTATAAATCTTTTACAGTAGAGGATGGCTGAAAATGTATATTGTGCGACATACTCTTAAAACTTAGATTGCGTGCAAGATTGCCTTCATCACCTCCTCTGTTCTTCCGTAGAGTTTATCTAAACTACCATCGTTGATCATAAAATAATCGGCTAGCCTCATGCAAGGAATAAGTTGTTGTCCAACATCACTAGCATACATCTCTCTTTCCTCAGCTATTCTAAATTCCTCAAGTGATTTGCCGTCCCCCAACCGCTCTCTTATCTTTGCTCGTTCATATCTTACTTCAATTGGTCCATCTACCGATACAAGGTATAGATTAGTCTGTTTTTTAAGATATTTGATCTCACCGACATTACGTATGGCTGTTATTAGTGCCAGATCCTCTTCTATTCGTCCCAAGGCACGTAAGGCTAATTCTCCTGGACCAAATTCTGATCGAAGCTTATTGGCCAAGGAAAAAAGGCTGGCTCGCCCATGGTCGATATTTAATCTTGTTGCCTCATACCTGATCTCATCAGAGGTCGAGTAGCTTTTTAATTTATACTTTTCGCAAATATAGAGAGCAACAGTATCTTTGCCAGAGGCGTGTGTCCCGGTCACTCCAATAATAGTTTTTTTAGCTGGGGTCATTTTAATTTGGTAAAACTACTGACCCAACTTCTGGTAGTAGAGATTTACTAATATCTTCAACAGCTACTACTTTTATGGTTAGTTTATTTTCCTTAGCTAATCCTATTGCTGCAGCATCAGCAACATTTAGTCCCCTTTCTAAAACTTCCGTAGAGCTTATCTCTTTAATGAGCTTAGCCTTCTTATCTTTCTTAGGATCAGCTGTATAGACACCACTGACTCCATTTTTGGCCATTATTAGAAGTTCTGCTCCTATTTCGAGAGCACGCTCTACAGCGCAAGTGTCAGTTGTGAAGTACGGTGCTCCGAGTCCAGCAGCAAATATAATCACTCTCCCCTTTTCCAAATGCCTTTTTGCTCTCTTAAGAATAAACTGTTCACAAATCTGCGGCATTGCGATGGAAGACATGACTCTTGATTCAATCTCTCTACTTTCAAAATAATCTCTTAAGACAAGGGCGTTCTGAATAGTAGCTAGCATGCCGACATAGTCAGCAGTCGCTCTCTCAACACCCAAGTTGCCGGAAAGGTCTTTGCCTCGGAAAATATTACCGCCCCCAACAGCGATGCCGATCTGATGGCCTTGACTTAAGAGGGACTTTATCTGGTCTGATATTGCATGGAGCTTTTTGTGTCCGTATTTGTCTGATCCATCAGCGAGACCCTCGCCAGACAGCTTTATAACCAAAATCATGGTTCAATGATATCACTAAAACTTTAGAGGAACAACCCGTTCGTCCTCCTTGCCAGATATAAGATCTTTCACAATAAATTTTAAACTATAGTTTTTTTTCGGTAGGTTCAAGCTGAATATAAAAGACCCGGAATCTGGTTCGTAGCTATATGCTTTATTTATCTCTTGTACAATAGATTTGATTACTAAGTGACCATCTGTATCAGTTACCGAGAGAAGGCTGGAGACGGTCATTCGATAACCCTCATCCTCCTTTTTTGTTGATGGGTTATCGAACAGAAGATATAAACTAAGCTTGTCGTCCAGAGTTTTGTCAATAGACTTAATTTTTATGACTTTTTCCGTCGCAGATAAACCCGAAAGAGGGTCTTTAGAAGATAAAACCGTCAACTCTCTAACATACAATTCTGAACCCTTTTTATCATCAATTATATTAATTACAAGAAATAATATAAAAAATATAACTACCGTATACTTCATTTCTCTAAAACCACTTATATATTCCCAACGCCTTTTTAGCTGCCTCTTGTTCTGCTTCTTGTTTAGAATGTCCCCTCCCCTCTGTAATTAAATCATTATCAAAATATAGGCCGATAGTAAAAACCTTATTGTGATCGGGCCCAAGCCCAGAAAGCATTTTATAGTAAGGCGTTACGTTCCTTATCTCTTGGGCTTTTTCTTGCAATAAACTCTTTGCATCACGCCACAAACTTTTTGTGACAATTTCTTCTTCCAGTTTATCAAGCAAATGATTGGTTATAAATTTTTTACTTTGATCATATCCCTGATCAAGGTAGAGCGCCCCAACAAAGGACTCAAAGGTATTAGCTAGAATAATTCCTCTGGCCCTTCCTGTATCTTTGCCCTCCCCCTTTGACAACAAAAGAAATTCGTTCATCCCCAAATCAGCCCCAATCTTAGAAAGAGTAGCCGCATTAACTAGAGCAGAACGATAGCTAGTTAAATCCCCTTCCGTCTTTAGTGGGTACTTTTTATATAAATATTCGGTAACGATCAATTCCAAAACCGCATCCCCCAGGAATTCCAATCTCTCATTGTGAGATAGTTTAATCTTTTTGTTCTCATTTATATAAGAACGGTGGATGAAAGCCTGCAACAAAAGATTCTGATCTTTAAATTTGATATCTAATCTTTTTTCAAATCCCGAAAAATCTTTCATTACTTTAATTTTCTTTAACTATCATGCCAATAGCCTTTGTTATTATGGGCAGGATATCATCATAAATTTTAAGATCTACTATGTCACCGACTTCGAACCACTTGGCATTATCAAGTCCACCCGTAGATTTAAGCTTAAGTTCTTCTTTTTTTGCCTCAGCTATAAAATAAGAAACCTGTTTCCTTATTTTGCCTCTTTCTGGGTCAGACGCGATATACTCGTTTCTTCCAAGGCTCTCTTTTATTTCTGCTTTAATCCCAATCTCTTCTAGAACTTCTCGTGTCGCACCATCCTCCTCTCTCTCATTTTCCTCAATTCTTCCATTAGATAATGTCCAGTAACCAAAAATATCATGAACAAAGGCTAAATATATTCTTCCATTTTCTTTTGCAAAAACCACAGCCCCACCAAGTTTTTCGATTGGAAGTTTTGATATATCAATCGGCTCCTTTCCTTTTCGTTTAGCCACGATTGGCTCTCCTTCTCCGCCACCCATCTCTTTGTAAACTGTACCCAAGACGCCATTAACAAATTTACCGCTATTTTCACCTCCGAAAGATTTACCCAGTTCAATAGCCTCATTAATAGCAACCCTTGATGGAACCTCGCGTTTGTCACCAAATAGTAATTCAGACAGACCCATTCTCAGTACATTCCTATCTATGGCAGAGACTCTATCTAGCGGCCATTCTGGAGCCGATTTAACGATAATGCCATCTAGCATTTCTAGCTTGTTGAGAATCGTTTCTAAAAGACTCTCCATAAAACTGAAATCAGTAAGGCCGGGGGCAAACTCAGCAATATTCCTAGAGAGAATATCTTTGATTTTAGAAATATCTTTCCCATTAAAGTCCCACTCGAAGAGTGTTTGTAGGACAATACTTCTTGATAAATGTCTATTGGCCATTTTTATTTATGAAATCTATTTCAAAATACCTCCAACATCTCAGTTTGAAGCCACCTAAGCTTCTTTCTTCTTAGTCTTTTTATCTTTTTTAAGTGCCTTACTCATGGTATCAATTCTAATAATACCTTTATAATCACCACAGTTTGAGCAAGCTCGATGCCTTAATTGAGGTGCTTGGCACCTTGAACAAACTGATAGATTCGGTGTCTTAAGAGCATGATGCGACCTTCTATTGGCCGTATGGGCTCTGGTGTGTCTCATTCTTATAACCATGGCTATAAATATAACATATTCAATAAAAAAAGCCAGCGCATCGTACCCATTTTGCGTTTAATTAACTATTTTAAAAACGTTCTACGGTGAAGGTCTGAGATACCATACTCTTTGATGGCGGCATAATGTGCGCGAGTACCATATCCTTTATGTTTCTCAAACCCATAATTTTTATATTTTTCACCCAAGTTAGACATGTGCCAATCTCTTGAAACCTTAGCAATGATTGAGGCCATAGCTATAAGTGGCTCCTTCTCGTCCCCCTTTATAATAGTCTCCTGGTTTTTGTAAATTTCCGGCGCGTGTAGACTACCATCTAAAAGGACACGAGTCTCTTCTGAATCTACCCGGAGCTTCTCCAAACATTTTTTGACACAAAGCCTTAAAGAAGATGATATGCCAATCTTATCCACAGTCTTGTTGCCAACGGAAATGATGGTAAATTTTATTAATCCCGCATCTCTAGACTGCTTAATCTTTCTAAACCAAGACCCTCTCCCCTTCTCGGTTAGCTTTTTAGAATCCTTTATATTCTTAAAGTCTTCCGGCTGTCGACCAACCAAAGAAAGTACGGCACACACAGTAACAGGCCCGGCCAATGGGCCCCTTCCAACCTCGTCTATTCCGATGTAATATTTATGATCCATACCTTTTTTATTTTCTATACCTTATACTTATACTAAATACCTTATACTAATTATGTCATTCATCCATCTTCATAATCACAGTCATTATAGCCTCCTTGATGGCCTTTCTAAAATCGACGCGATGGTTAAAAGAGCCAAAGAACTTTCGATGCCAGCCGTGGCTATTACTGATCATGGTAATATGTATGGCGCTATTGAGTTTTACAAAGAGTGTAAAAAGAAAGGTATCAAACCAATTATTGGTGTAGAGGCCTATATAGCTACTCGATCACGTTTTGATAAACAGCCCGGCATAGATAATGAAAGATATCATCTGATACTTTTGGCTAAGAATAATAATGGCTATAAAAATTTAATTAAGTTAGTTACAGCATCGAATCTTGAGGGCTACTATTATAAACCAAGAATGGATAAGGAACTACTTAAGAAGTATAGTGGTGATCTAATTTGTCTCTCGGGTTGTTTGGGTGGCGAATTTTCCAAGGCTATCTGGAACAGAGATTATGATAAGGCTGAAAGAGTCGCTCTGGAGTATCAAGAGATATTCGGTGAGGGAAACTATTTTATAGAGATTCAAAGTCATCCAAATCTTGAAAGGTTTGGTGAGATAACAGAATGGCAGATATCTATAGCTAGAAAGCTTGGAATTCCACTAGTGGCGACAGCCGATTCTCATTATCTGAATCATGATGACAACAAGGCCCATGATACTTTAGTGGCCATACAGACCAATACAGATCTTACCGATGCTGATCGCCTAACTAATGCGATTGATGATTTTTCTTTTATAACCGAAGAAGAGGCTATGGAGAAATTTAAAACCACTCCAGATGCCATTGAAAATACAACGAAGATTGCAGAGATGTGTGACCTTGAGATCAAGCTTGGGAGCTGGGTTTTTCCTGATATTAAGATCCCAGAAGGCAGAAGTTACAATGAAGAGTTCCGCCGGCTTACTTATGAAGGGATAAAAAAAAGAGGATTAACTGAAACCAAAGAGGTCACAGACAGAATAGAGTATGAACTAAAAATTATTTTTGATAAGGGTTACTCACCATACTTTTTAGTTGTCTCGGATCTATTAGACTTTTCTCATAAAAATGGAATTCTGACTAATATTAGAGGTTCTGTTGCGGGCTCACTTGTGACATATCTTAATCAGATTACTAATGTTAATCCTCTAGAGTACAAGCTACCATTTGAAAGATTTTTGAACCCGGAAAGGCCATCGGCGCCAGATATTGATATGGATTTTTCTGATAATCGGCGGGAAGAGGTTATTCAATATGCTAAAAATAAATATGGGGCAGATAAGGTGGCACAGATCGGTACATTTGGTTCTATGATGGCTCGTGGATCAATACGAGATGTGTCACGCGCACTAGCTTATCCATATGAAGTTGGAGATAGAATTTCTAAGTTAATACCTATGGGTTCTCAAGGCTTTCCGATGACAATAAAAGGTGCTATGGAGATGGTTCCAGAGTTGAAAGAGGCCTATGAGAAAGAACCACAAACTAAAGAGATCATGGATCTTGCGATGAAGCTTGAAGGTTGTGTTAGGCACTGTAGTGTCCATGCGGCAGGTGTCGTGATATCACCAATCCCTCTCAACGAAGTCGTTCCTCTTCAGTTTGAACCAAAGGGGAATAAAATTATCACTCAGTATGATATGCATGCGGTAGAAGATATCGGTCTTCTAAAGTTTGATTTTTTGGGTATTAAGAATCTGTCAATTCTAGGAGATACCGTAAGAATTGTGAAGGAGATAGACAACACAGATGTTGATCTAGAAAATATTCCTATTGATGACAAAAGAACTTATGAAATGTTGGCACGAGGTGAGACGATGGGCTTGTTTCAGCTGAATGGTTCTGGTATGACAAAGTATCTTAAGGACTTAAGGCCGACAACTATCCATGATATTAACGCTATGGTGGCCCTATATCGTCCAGGTCCGATCGAATCTATCCCCCAATACATTGAGAGAAAGCATGATCCAAGAAAGATTGCCTACTTGGATCCACGGATGAGAGATATTTTAAATGCCTCTTATGGAGTTATAACATACCAGGACGATGTCATGCTTATCGCTATTAAGATGGCCGGATATTCGTGGCTTGAGGCTGATAAACTAAGAAAGGCTATGGGTAAGAAAATTCCAGCTGTGATGGAGGCAGAGAGGCAGAAGCTTATAGATGGATTGATTAAAAACGGTCTGTCGATAAATTTAGCTAACGAGTTGTGGCTTTTAATTGAACCATTCGCGGCCTATGGTTTTAATAAGGCTCATGCGGCAAGCTATGGCCGAGTTGCATATCAGACAGCATACATGAAAGCCAACTTTCCGGCGGAATATATGACAGCAGTATTAACCGCTGACGCTGGAGATCTAGAAGAAGTTGCCAGAATCGTTACCGAGTCAAAAAGGATGAATATCCCAATTTTACCACCAGACATAAATCAAAGTTATGGTGGGTTCACTGTTATTAAAAGTAAAACAGATGGTGATAAGATCAGGTTTGGCTTTTACGCAATAAAAAACCTAGGAGAGGAGATCTCCAATGCAATAATTTCAGAGAGAAAAAATGGCGGAGAGTATAAATCATTTTCTAACTTTTTAGAAAGAGTTAGACATAAAAATCTTAATAAAAAGTCCCTAGAAGCCTTAATTAAAGCCGGAGCGCTTGATAATATGGGAGAAAGAGGCCAGATGCTTGGGAATATCGAAGCTGTTTTGACTTATGTTAGAGAAAATGCGAAATCCCAAGTTTCTCAGAATTCACTATTTGGCGGTATGAATAATCAAGAGTCTGTTCCCGATCTCAAACTAAAGCCAGCACCAGATGCCAGTGCATTTGAGAAACTCAACTGGGAGAAAGAACTACTCGGGCTCTATATCTCTGGACATCCGCTAGATAGATTCCAGAGTAAATTTGAAAAAAAAGAAAATACTTTAAAGCATATAAGGGCCTTAGGCAATGGTATTACTGTTGTGGCTGCTGGAATTGTTGAAAGCATAAGAGTGATTAGTACAAAGAAAAATGAACTGATGGCCTTTGTGAAAATTGCTGATTTTACAGATTCAATAGAGGTTGTTGTTTTTCCAAAAGTATTTTCTCAAAACAAGAGTTTATTAGTCGTAGAGAAATGTTTAGCTATAAGGGGAACTGTTTCTTTACGTAGCAATGAACCTTCACTTGTCGCTGAAGCAGTTAAAGAATTAGAAATTAGTAATTAATAATTTTCTTTATATATCATCCTGGGAATCTCGGTGGGCACTAAATCTGTTTACATGTTTCTTTATAGCCCTTTCAATATGCCAGAGTGTCGTGAAGACAAAAAGTGTAATGAGGGTTACAAACATAGCCACACCATATAGGTGGAAACCTACGGCCATACCGATACCGGCTGATACCCAGAGACCTGCTGCGGTTGTAATACCACTAACTTTTCTACCCTCTGTCATTATTAATCCTCCACCGACAAAGCCGATACCCACAACAATTTGGGAAGCCACTCGCATAGGATCAAAAGCTGTCAGTCCGATGTATTGATTAGAGATGGCATGAGAGATAACTACAAACAGACATGACCCCATACTAATTAGAGCGTAGGTTCTCATTCCGGCTGTTTTGTTTGACGTCGATCTTTCTGTGCCGATTACTATACCAAGAATGAGTGCTGTGGTTATCTGGAGCATCATATCGGCAGTCACGGGATCGAGAAAATAAAATATGTTAGCCATTTATTTAAAAGGTTAGTTGTTAATTGTATAAATAAATTATAACATCTGTAGTTAAAACATAAAAACCTGTTTTTTGGCACTATACTTTTCCATCTTTAATTTTTTGCCTAATATTGGCCACAAGATTATTAAAGTGAAAAAGATTATGAAATGTCACTAATCTCATGGCGGTTATTTCGTCTCCCCTAAAGAGGTGGCTTATGTAATTTCTCCTATAGACTTGGCACGTATTACAGGTACAGTTTTTGTCTAATGGTTTTTTATCAGAGAGATATCTTATCTGCTTTAAATTAATTTTCCCTTTACTTGTAAAAGCGATTCCCCTTCTAGCATAGTGAGTTGGAACAGTGCAGTCGAAGGTATCTATTCCCCTCTTTATTATAATCTCCATATCTTCTGGATAGCCGATGCCCAACATGTGTCTCGGTCGGCTCTCTCTCAGATTGGGGATAACCCAAGAGAGTATAGTGTCCATAGTCTTCTTACTTTCCCCAAGATCGCCACCAATACCATAACCGCTAAAATCTAGAGAGTCTATATATTTTGAAGATGCCTCTCGCAATCTTTTATATCTTGAGCCTTGAATGATTCCGTATAGCGCCTGGTCTGTCTTCTTACTATTCACACATATTTTGGCCCATCTGTGTGTCAGTTCTAGAGATTTGGCAGCATAATCATAGGAGGAAAGTGGCGGTGTGCATTCATCAAAAGCATAAATTATATCTGCTCCGATGTTCTCTTGAAATTTGATCGATTCCCTGGGGCCGATGAAAAGTTTTTGACCGTCAAATGGAGAACAAAAATGCACACCGTCTTCTGTGATCTTAACCGACCTAGGTTTGTTCCCCATCTCTACGACCATGTTTTTTGTCTTACCAGGGAAATATTTTAGAATTTTACCAACCTGCATGTCTTGACCAAAACCTAAACTAAAAACTTGAAACCCACCAGAGTCCGTCATCGTTGGCCAGGTGGCCTTCATGAAATTATTTATCCCCCCTGCCTTTTTTACAATCTGATCACCGGGTTTTAGGTGCAAGTGAAAAGTGTTAGAGATAGTAATTTGGGTATTGGTCTGCTTCACCTCTTCAGAGGTCAGAG
>CAZXEK010000058.1:0-5047 GCA_964639675.1 uncultured Candidatus Saccharibacteria bacterium | reverse complement strand
ATGCTAAATATACCAAATCTCAAAAGAGATGTTCTCTTAGCTCCATATACTACATACAAGATAGGGGGCAGGGCGGATTATTTTTTCACTGCTCGCACTAAAGAAGATTTAATAGTAGCAATAACAGAGGCTAGCAAAACGAAGACACCGTTTTTTATCTTGGGGATAGGAGCAAATATTCTGGTGGGAGATAAAGGATTTAGAGGACTAGTGATATACAACAGAGCAAACAGCTTTGAATTCGAAGATAATTTACTCACAGCTGAAAGCGGCGTAATTGTTTCGGAACTCATTGATGCGTGTGTAGATAAAGAATTATCAGGCCTCGAGCATTTTACCGGTATACCAAGTAGCGTGGGAGGCGCAATTCGCCAAAATCTCCATTTCCTTTCGCCAGATAGGCAAAGCACTTTATTTATAGAAAAAATTGTAAAAGAGGGTCTGGTACTGGAAGGTTTACGAGAAAAAAGAGTTGAACGAGATTATTTTAAATTTGGTTACGATGACAGTATTCTCCATCACAATAAAGATATTTTTGTTTTAGAAATCACTTTTGAATTAAAGAAGTCAGATACCAAAACTATACATAAACAAATAAAAGAAAATCTTAAGTGGCGAAACGAGAAACAGCCTCATCTTACTGAATTTCCATCTTGTGGATCAGTATTTAAAAAGATTGAAGGAGTAGGAGCGGGGAGGTTGATAGAGAAAGCAGGATTAAAAGGAAAAAAGATTGGCGGTGCTATGGTCTCTGAAAAGCATGCGAACTACATTGTAAACACAGGAAATGCAAAGGCAAAAGATGTAAGAGAAGTGATCGAACTAATTCAGAAAAAAGTTTTCGAAGAAACCGGTTACAAGCTACAACCAGAAATCGGATTTGTAGGGGAGTTTTAAATCACCCCAGCTTTTTTGAGAACGCTGTGAGCGCCACGCTTGTTTATCGTTTTAATAGCTCGAGTAGAAAGAGTAAGAATGATAGTTTTCTTGAGTTCTGGTATATAAATATGCTTTTTCTGGAGATTGGGATACTTACGCTTGGCGCCGGTTGGATTAAATTGAGTAGCACGAGTTCTGTTGGAGTAGCCTCCGCTCATTTGTGACCTTTTCTTTAAAACTGGACAAATTTTCGACATGTAGCAGACAACTTACATGATATAATGCCGAAATGCAAGTCGATTTTATTTTTCAAATAGCAATTCTTATTATGTCCGTTGTGATCCATGAGGTCTCTCATGGCTACGCTGCTTCTATGTTGGGAGACGAGACGGCGAGGTATCAAGGTCGATTGACGCTTAATCCTATAAAACATCTTGATTTTATGGGGTCAATCTTAGTACCCACAATTTCATATAGTTTGGGTGGTTTCATATTCGGTTGGGCAAAGCCAGTACCTTACAATCCATATAATTTGAAGCCGGGACGTTGGTCAGAAGCCCTAGTTGCTATAGCTGGGCCTGTTTCTAATATCTCGCTCGCTCTTATCTTCGGATTACTATTGCGTATTGGTATGGCTACTGAAGCAGTTTGGGCTACACCGGATTTTGTTCAAATTACTGTAGTAATAGTTTTTATCAATATTCTTCTCGCTATCTTTAACCTTACGCCCATCCCACCTCTTGATGGTTCTAAGATACTTTACGCTATTTTCCCAGATAAATTGTTTGTATTCAGGTCCTTCTTTGAGAAATTTGGCTTAATTCTTGTTATTTTCTTTATATTTTTCCTTTGGCCAATTGTTTCTCCTGTTGTCTGGTGGTTGTTCCATCTTATTACTGGTGTTGCAATCTAGAATCAGTTTTAGTAGAGTAGGAGTCTCCCTTTTGGGAGTATTTTCGTAATGAGTACTATCAACCAACTTGTAAGGCGTAAAAGAAATAAACTTGCCAGGAAAACTAAGGCAATCGCTTTAACGCGGGGTTTTAATACCATCAAGAATCGTCCTGTTTTCTTTAACTCACCATTTAAAAGAGGTGTAGCCACTAAGGTTACAACTAAGACTCCCAAGAAACCAAACTCCGCTATCCGCAAGATCGCCAGAGTTCGTCTTACAAATGGTATGGAGGTAACGGCCTATATTCCAGGAATTAAGCATGCCCTTCAGGAACACTCGGTTGTTTTGCTTCGTGGGGGTCGAGTTAAAGACGTTGGTTTGCGATATACCATTGTGCGTGGAGTGTTAGACGCTACTGGTGTGGAAAATAGGAAGCAAACACGAAGCCAATACGGTGTTAAAAAGCCTAAATAATAGAAATGCGAAGAAAATTAAAAGCTAAGCCAAAAATAGTTCCTGATCTCACTTACGACTCCGAGAAGGTGACTAAATTTATTAACTACTGCATGGAGAGAGGCAAGAAGGATACTGCCCGCAAGGTTGTTTATGCTTCTTTTGATTTAATAAAAGAAAAGACCAAGAATCCAGCTCCTCTAGAAATCTTTGAGACGGCGCTTAAAAATACTGGCCCAACTATGGAGGTGCGTTCTCGTCGTGTTGGTGGCGCTAACTACCAGATCCCTCGCGAAGTTCGTCCAGAACGTCGCCAGTTTCTCTCGATGAAGTGGATTATTGATGCTGCTCGAGCGAAGAAGGGTAAGGCTATGGCTGAAAAGTTGGCAGAAGAGATTATCGCTGCTTCAAATAATGAAGGTGATGCTGTGAGAAAGCGCGAGAATACTCATAAGATGGCCGAAGCCAACAAAGCTTTTGCGCATTTTGCCTGGTAATTTCGCTTTGCGAAATTACCCTTAGGGTTTTCTTTTATATCCAAATACGTTATAATATTGCGGTCGCAAGATAATGACGTATGGGAAGCCTAGAATCCAGAAGCAAACAGAGATCAAAGAGAGAGCACATACAGCGTGTGGTTCTCGATTCTGTAAAAGTTGCTGGCATATTAAGTGTGGCACTTTTAGCTCCAAATGTTTTAGGAGCTATGATGAAACTCGGATTATTACCCAGATCACGTCAAAAGGAATACATCTCTTCCTCTGCATCTAAGTTGGTAAAGAGGGGGTTACTTAAGTTTAAGGATGGTCATTATCAACTTACTAGTGATGGGGAAAGACTACTGCGAAGGTGGGAACTTGAGGATTATCAAATAAATAGACCTAAAAAATGGGATAAGAAGTGGCGGGTAATTATTTTCGACATACCGGAGAAGAAAAGAAAGATTCGGACCCAGATAACCTTTCTCTTTAGGAAGGCGGGGCTATACAGATTACAAGACAGTGTTTGGGTATATCCGTACGATTGCGAAGATATTATTGGTCTTCTTAAAACTGATTTTGGAGTCGGTAAGTATCTCCTTTATATGATTGTAGATGAATTAGAAAATGACAAAAGACTACGAAAAGAATTTGATTTAATCTAGTACGCTATAATATTGCGGTCGCAATAGATTGACGTATAAATGAGATTAAATAAAAATATGTCTCACCCACTTTGCTTGGTAATTTTGTGAAGCAAAATTACCTTGAGCTTGATTGCAGTGAGCTCTTCGAGTTCATCGAATCTGATAAATCTCAGAATCGGAAGATCGGAAACTTTCAGAGTCGAATGACTTGTCGAACCTGTCGAACGATCGCATTGTTGACTAACCTCACATACAACTTGCACACATTAATTAAATGGGTGGGGTTATTCAAAGATTTGCAATATTTCTTGAAAGTGATAGTTTTGGTGACGGAATGAAAGGAGGGCATAATGCCCATGAATCACTACGTCAGTGCTCTGATGACCCCGGATCTCATTCGGCAGGCGATGAAGATCGCAAAACCCAGCATCGAGGCTCTTCTCAAGATTTCCAAGCGTGAGGCGCCCAACTTTATCCACCTCGTGGTTTTGAGTCCGTTCGAAAACGAGTTTTGTGAAGACGGTGGTATCGGTATTCTCTATGAGGAGACAGTCGGGCCTGCTCCCAGAGATCTCTCGCAGTGGAAAAACAGCTATGCTGACATTGCGCGTTCGAAGGCGGTGATTGCTCGACGCATGAAGATGGACACGAGTATGGTCGTCGCTATGTGTCCAGCCCTTCTCGACTCGGGAGACACACATTACGAGGGTGGTGTGTATCTGGCCGGCATACCGAATGGGGGATCAGGTGTGGAATCTTTCCTCGACGAAGCTGCAGCTCGAATTCTAGCCTCAGTGATCAATGGACTCATCAAGCAGCAGCTGGCCACGGCTCGAGATGAGAAGAAAGTTTTTCTCTGATAACAACAGGACCGCTAGTTTGTCCCGAATACGGACTGCACTTGCGGTCTTTATTCGTTATATTGCTTAAACGTTGGAGTTAGTATATAGTTTTCTCGTCACCCTTCGGGGTTTTATTTTTATCATTATGCAACGAGATTATCCGCTAGAACGAGTCAGAAATTTTGGCATCATTGCTCATATTGACGCTGGCAAAACAACCACAAGTGAGAGGGTCCTTTTTTATACCGGAGCGCAACATGACATCGGTGAAGTTCATGAGGGTGACACGACCACTGACTGGATGGAACAAGAGCGTGAGCGGGGTATTACTATTACTGCAGCGGCTATCACATGCTTTTGGGCGCCCACCTATCTCGCTGATGCTGATAGGCAGAAAAAAGAGCAGAAATTTCGTTTCAATATTATAGACACTCCCGGGCATATCGACTTCACTGTGGAGGTGAAGAGATCCCTGCGAGTACTTGATGGGGCTGTGGTGGTCTTCGATGGGGTGGCTGGTGTAGAGCCACAGTCAGAAACAAACTGGCGTTATGCTGAAGATGCTCATGTTCCTCGAGTCTGTTTTATAAATAAACTTGATCGTACGGGAGCATCCTTCGAACGTTCCTATAAATCTATTCTCAACCGTCTTTCTAAGAAAGCTGTTCGTATGCAGATTCCCATAGGTGAGGAAGATAAGCACGAAGGAGTTGTGGATCTTTTAAAAATGAAGGCCTATTACTTCGAGGGTAAAATGGGTAATTTAGTGGTGGAGAAAGAGATTCCAGAGCACCTCAAGGAGGATGCAGGGAAATATCGCGCAGAACTTATTGAAAAAATTGTGGAAAATGA
>CAZXEK010000057.1:0-18726 GCA_964639675.1 uncultured Candidatus Saccharibacteria bacterium | reverse complement strand
GGTCTTGCCGGCCACCCTTCTTAAACTGCTCGACTGAATCGAGCCTCTTTTTAACAGCCCTTTTTATAACCTCGATGGTCTCTTCGTCTGAGAGCATCTCTTGGGGCTTCTTTTTTTTAGCTACCAGTTCATTGGTGAAGTCGGCAACTAAACCTCGAAGCATTGCCAATCTGGCCGTATCTCGTGCCAGTGTTGCTTCTTTTATCCCATTTTTGATATCTTCATGTAACATTCTTTAATTATATACGATTTTTTATTTAAAAAATAGGGATTACAGCGTGGTACATTATAAGTACGGTCGTACTTATAATGTACCACGAATAAAAACCGCTACATCAGGTAGCGGTGGGGGGCCTTCGGGCTCAACTCTTTTTAGAATCACATTTATCGGTAGTAACATCACCCTTATGGCACTTTTTTATGTGCTTCTTTTTGTCGATAAAACGAATGTTGGCCTTGCAACGATCACACTCACAACAACAGCTTCTCACAGCCTCCGTTTGGTCAGTATGATGCGGCCACTGACAGACATGTGAACAGACCCCTCGAGTTTTGACTTGCACATGCTCTGTGTTCAGTCCATCTTGGGTATCGTACTTAGCAATTTCACGGGCCATTTCTAACATTTGATCAAGTGTTGCCACCTTGCCTGGCTTGTATTCTTCAGGATCATCGCTCATTTGGTCCTCCTCTGTCTGGGATGGTTCTATCTAAATAACAACAGTTATAAAAAATCGTATCTGCTCACAACTCTGAGTAGGCGAAAGCCCAATCACTTCAGCCTAAAATCACTTTTCCTGCTCACTGTCATGAGGGAAATTCGCGACAAAAGTAATTTTAGGCTTCCGCCTACTCAGCAAATCCCAAACGTTCCAGCCTAAAATCACTTTTCCTACTCACGGTCATAAGGGAAATTTGTGAGCAGATACAAAAAATCTATCTATCTTTGTACAAACTAGCATAGATTAGATGTTAGTATCAAGCTTGCATGATGTTATATAATCTACTGAAGGGTATTTGTTAATGTGATGAAAGACGAAAAAGTTTTTAATGATCTCTATGCCAAATTAAATAAGGCTCAGAAGGAAGCTGTGGATTTTATCGATGGTCCAGTAATGGTTATAGCTGGTCCAGGTACTGGCAAGACACAGACTCTGACCCTACGTATAGCTAATATCTTGCGCCAAACCGACACAGCACCAGAACAGATTTTGGCCCTGACATTTACAGAAGCTGGTGTTGAAGTCATGAGGTCACGTTTAACGGCAATAGTTGGTATTAAAGCTTATCGAGTCCCGATATTTACATTTCATGGCTTTTGCAATGAAGTTATAGGTCGCTTTTCCGAATATTTCCCTCAAATTCTTGGTTCTAGGCCAGCGTCTGAACTTGATCGGGTGACTATTATGCAAAATGTCATTGATAAGAGTAATCTTTCTCGACTCGCTTCTTTTCGTAGTTCCTACCACTATGTTTTACCTGCTCTTCATGCGATCTCTTTGCTCAAGCGTGAGGCAGTAGATTCGTCGGAACTTCGGGCTCGCTTGGATCTTGAAGAAAAATTAATTTTAAACTCTTCTGATTATCGCCACGAAAAGGGCGCGCATAAGGGAAAGGTAAGGGGTAGTTATATCATTCGCGAGGCGGCTCTTGCTAAGAATCGGGAACTGGCCGTGCTTTATGAAGGTTATGAAATGGGTTTGGCCAAAGAGTTGCTTTACGATTTTGACGATATGATTGTGACTGTCGCCAAGAGACTAGAGGAGAACCAAGATCTGCGGCTTATTTTACAAGAAGAGTACCAATATCTTTCTGCTGATGAACATCAAGATGCCAATGGGGCTCAGAATAAAGTTTTAAAATTATTATCTTCTTTTCACGAGTCACCTAACCTTTTCATTGTCGGAGATGAGAAGCAGGCTATATATCGTTTCCAGGGGGCATCACTGGAGAATTTCCTCTATTTTAAACGCCTATTTCCTAAAGCCAAGTTAATTGTTCTGGAAGAAAACTATCGTTCGACACAGTCAGTTCTTGATGCTGCCCATAAACTTGTCTCAACGGAGGGTCTCCGACTTAAGGCTAAGGCAGGCCACAAGGAGCAACCCATAACTCTACAAGAGTATCACACCACTCTTGATGAAGCGGAGGGTATTGCAGAGGATGTTGCCTTAAAGATTAAGCAGGGTGTCTCTCCAGAAGAGATTGCCATCTTTACTCGTACGAATAAAGAGCTCTCTCTTTATGGAGCGGCATTGTCGAGGCATCGAGTTTCAGTATCAGTCCAGGCTAAAGAGAATGTCGTCGATGATCCGGACATAGACAGATTGGTTATGCTTATAAGGTCGGCGGCTAATATCGGAGAGGATGGACCACTTATACACGCTTTTCATGCGAGCTGTTTTAATATAGCGGAATTAGATATTTTTCTAATTTCCCGTGAGGCAAGTAGGATTCACGATTCTGTCTGGAACTTGACGAGGCACAAAAATAGACTGAGCACTCTTAATCTTTCTGACCCAGATGAGGTTATTCGGGTTGTTAACTTAATATCAAACTGGGGCAAATTAGGTTTTAATGTCGCGCCTGCAGTTTTGGTTTCTACTATTATTCGCGAATCAGGCATAATATCCCAAATTCTTTCAAGTCGAAATGCAGAGGAGAAGCTGACTAAAGTTAGCGCCATTTTGTCATATCTGGAAGATTATTTAAAAACCCATAGAGGTGCACGAATTGGAGATCTGCTTTCCGTCTTAGATCTTCTGGAAAAATATAATCTACTTGAAGTTAAGGTTAGCTCTAATCTGTCTAACAAAGTGAGGTTATCCACAGCCCATCGTGCTAAGGGGCTTGAGTTTGACCATGTTTATGTAGTTGGTGCCAATGAAGGTAACTGGAGCGGAGGCCATAGTCACACTGATTTTAAATTGCCGGGCATGGTAGCAATAACTAAAGATGATCAAGAGTATGATGATTGCCGACTCTTTTATGTTGCTTTGACTAGGGCGCGTAAGAATCTCTCTATAAGTTATGGTTTAGCACGCCAAGACGGAGGGGTTCTAATGCCGACTAGGTTTATAGATCTGCTTCCGACAGAGCTCTTGATTAAAAAAAGTTTTACCACTATTCTGTCATCGAAAAGGCGAGCTAATGCGATCTTGCCCCACGTCCTACCCAAGAGACCAGTGGAAGATATTCGTAATTTTGTGAGAGAAACTTTAGCCTTACGCGGTTTAGCTGTGACTGGGCTTAATAACTACTTAAAATGTCCCTGGCAATATTTCTACCGGACTCTTCTTAGAATACCAGAACCCCAGACAGTTCCGCTGATGTTTGGTAACGCAGTACATAGGACGCTTAAGGCCTTTTTTGATGACTGGAGAGATAAGGCCGACATGAGTCGGGGGCGATTGCTTCAAAGATTTGAGTCTGAACTGGGTCGCGAGTCGCTTACGGATAAGGAATTTCTTGAAGGAAAGAAAGAGGGAGGTAGGGCGCTTGGTGGCTATTATGATTTTTGGTATCCGAACTGGAGACGGGAAGTTAAAAATGAATTTCCAGTTGATGTGATGGTCTCAGTTAGCGATTTTGATTTACGTTTGACAGGCAAGTTTGATCGGCTCGATCTTATAGAGGACAAAGAAGTGTCCGTTATAGACTATAAAACAGGGAAGCCAAAAACACGCAATCATATTGAGGGCAAAACGGCGAGTGAAGGCTCGGGGGATTATAAAAGACAACTTATTTTTTATAAACTTTTACTCGATATTTACGATTCTGGTCGTTACTCGATGCAGACTGGTGTCATAGATTTTATTGAAGCAGATGATAAGGGTAAGTACCATCGTGAGGAGTTTGCTATTACAAAAGATGAGGTCCTAGAACTACGAAAGACGATAGATCGGGTGGCGAACGAGATTCTCTCGCTCTCATTTTGGGGAAAAAGGTGTGATGATAAAAAATGTGACTATTGTAAACTGCGTGAATCTGTAAAATAGGACGTATCTTTTTTGCTTTTTTACTATTGTGCTAATATATTTATAGTTTGTGATTTAGAAAATTAAAAAGTAATAATTTTAATAATATGTTTATCTCTATCAAAAAGTTTTTTTCTTTTGGCGTATTTATTTTTTTAATGTTGTTTGCGGTCGTCCCTCATGCCATCGCAGCGATCACTGAGGATGCTCCACCAATCGACGCATTCTTCGAGCCGATTAATAATGTTGGAGCTGGTTCACTCTTACCACTCGCTCAATTTAGGCTGGCTCAGTTAACTGGCACGGACACCTTATCTAAGATCGGCTTTCAGATAGTTGCATCTACCACTATGACTCAAGGTGAGATTTCGAGGGTCTCTCTCTGGAAAGAGTCCGGTGCCACCTTTGGTTTTCAGCCTGACCAGGATACATTTATTCCTGGTGCCGCTTCGACCTCGCCAATGAGCGATAGTACTCTAATTGTCTTGACTCCAGCAACCGCTGTTACTGTCGGATCTTCTGGTGTCCAGTTTTATATTATTGCCAGCACTACAGCTGTCTCTGGAATTACCAACAGCCATGCCTTCAATGTCGCTCTTCAGGCAAACTATGCTTCGACTACGGGTGGTTTAGGTCTCGGTACGGCCTTCTCTTCCAACAAGAAGGCTGTTTTAAATCAAACTGCTCCAATAAAGATAAGTGAGATTAAAATTGGTGCGACTGGTAACCCGGAAGATGAATTTGTTGAGCTCTACAATACTGGTTCAGCTGATATAAACTTAGCTGATCTGCCCCTGAGTCTTTATCTGTTTAATAGTACCGGTGGAGCCCAGAGGAAGACATTAAATTATGTTAAAAAAGTAATTCCAGGCTACGGTTTCTTTTTGATTGGTTCTGCTTCAAACTATAGCAACAATTCAGTTTCACTTGATGCAAGCTATGACACTATAACCGGTGGTCAGTTTACTCTGGGAGTGGATGGAGGTCTCTCTATCGCGACATCGTCAGTAGTAGCTAATGCTACTTCGAGCAAGATTGATATGGTCTGTTGGGGAGCACAGCCGTCTGCTAATTGCGAAAATAGCGATACGGTTGGTGCAGTTGGCGCCCCGCTAAATTTACAAGATGGCACAAGCATGGAGCGTTTAGCCCAAGGATATCCGATGGCCACTTCGACAGCTGGGACATTGGCTCAGGGTGGAGTTGATGCTGGTAAGGGTAACGGTGTTGACAGGAACGATAACTCGGCAGAGTTTGTGGTGCAGACAAACTCCGGTCCCCAGAATAGTTCTAAGCCTAAAGAGTTTCCTTTTGGTGGCGGTATGCAAGATACATCAACAGTTCAGGTTCAGGGTTCCTTCCCTGGTAATAACCAGACCAATGTATCACCGGACATCAACTTCGTTGGTTTTATGTTAAATAAAACTCTGGCTTCTGGCACCATCGTTTCGGCAACCCCGACCACTACGGTAACTTTGGTGGCACAGAATTCTGGCACTAATCTATGTAGCAGTGTTTCGTATAACCCATTTCCTGGTAATTTCGAACCGCAGGCTAAATGTAATCTGTCTGCCTTATTGAGTCCGAGTACCACTTATACTTTCACTGCGACCTCAAGTATGCTTGATCTCTCTGGTAACCCTCTAGATCAGAACGGTTTTCAGATGGGTAATCAGCCTTATCAGATCACGTTTACTACAGGTTTAGTGGGTCAGACACAGAAAAATATTACTCCACCGATGGTAGTCGGCGTGAGTCCGTTTAAGGGGGGTAGCAATATTCCCCGCAATCTTTCTAAGATTGCTATTGAATGGAATCAGGCAGGGCTTGATCTGTCGACCTTGAATGCTTCAAACATAACCTTAAGTGGTGGCATTACACTATCTGCTTTTAACTTGAGTACTTCGACGAGTAAGAATATTTTGACTGCAACCTTGAGCAGTACCTTGACTGCTAACACCACTTACACTTTGACAGTTTCTGGTGTTAGGACACTGAACGGTGTCTCTATGCCTTCTGTTTACACCTCTACCTTCACAACATCATCGGCGAGTGACACCACTGGCCCTGGAATTGTCGGCGTTATTCCAACTAACGGTCTGACCATAACTGCCAACACCAATGACTTCATCTTTAGCTTTGATGACAATATTGACACCACTACAGCCACTTCTGGTGCAGTTGTTCTAAGTGTAACGGGTGGATCCAATCTACCAGCCGCGGTGTCTTACTTGCCGGTTGCTAAGGAGGGACATATTGTTCCTAATAATGTTTTGCCTATTGGACAGAGTCTCACCTTAACTCTTAAGGGTGCATCGATAAAAAATGTTTCTGGTATCTATCTCGGTCTGGATGTCACTAGAAGTTGGACAGTTGAAGCTGTTAATACTGACACCGCTCCTCCCTCCGTAATGTTTGTTAATGCCGACGACTTTAGTGTTGCTATAACTTGGAATGAAGCTGTTAATCAGACTGACGCTACTAACCTTTCGAACTACACCTTGACCGTTGGTGGAGTAGCTCAGACACTTTCAGCGCTTGCTGGTCAGTCGATGAGTTATGATTCGACCACTAGAACAGTTCGATTGACTGGCCTTAGGATTAATGCCGGTAGCCAATTTACTATAACCGCACAGAATATTAGAGATATTTCTGGTAACACTATGACTAGCGTTAACTCCTTTACTGCCACGGCCTCATCTTTTGCTCAGACTGGCGGTAATGTCGGCCCGGGTACATTTTCAGGTTCGACATCTGGTGATAAACCAAACTTTACATCATCGGGTATCGGCTTTATGCCACCAGTAAATATTCGCCCGCAGTCGACCTTCATTAGTGCTTCAACAACTTATAGTTTTGAGCTTCCGATCTCCAGCCAGATTCCGGCTAACGGTACAATTGTTGTTACTTTCCCATCAAGTTCTGATTTCGGCCTCTGTTGTACCGCGACCACCTCGAGTAATAATCCTTTTATAGCAAGCCAGAATAGCGATATAAATGGTCCTGGTC
Source organism: uncultured Candidatus Saccharibacteria bacterium (assembly GCA_964639675.1). Taxonomy (GTDB): domain Bacteria; phylum Patescibacteriota; class Minisyncoccia; order Phycocordibacterales; family UBA12445; genus JACQCV01. The sequence continues at coordinate 11,740 of CAZXEK010000057.1, read as the reverse complement.
CTGGTACGGTTGGTATTAAAAATATTTCGACTGATACTTTAGCCAAGACCGTAACTATCACATTGGATACTGCCACTCGGCTTGAGAATAGTGACACTCATGACTTCTTGAAGTTCACAGTTGCCGGATTAAAGAACCCTTCTATTCCTAAGGGTATAGATAGCTCTGGATATAGCATAGATATCAAATCAAAGAATGCCTCTGGCAACCTACTCGAATCTTTTAATGCCAATCCAATCTATATCACCGGCGGCACTGCTGGTGGCGGAGCTGTTACTACTATCCGTGGACTTGTCTCTGGCAACGGCGGTAATCTTAAGGATGTGACGGTGCGTCTAATGTCACCACAGACTGGTCCGCTTGAAGCAACGACTGATTCTAACGGTGTTTATCAGTTTACAAATATTCCGGTTGGAACCCAATTTTTGACCAACAACTTCGGTGGTGGTAGTGACTACATGGTGTTTACTGACCCATTTATTTCTGGAGCTTCCGATGCTAATGGCGCCACTTCGACTACTTTCTTCGGTAGTGCTATGCCGACACCTGTTCAGGCCACTTCCACGAGCATTATTACCAGAAATTTCGCCTTGATACCGACCACAGCTTCCATAACCTTTACTGTTAAATTAACAGCGGCTGCTAGTACCTTCACTACAGCTGAGACAGTCGATGTTTTTGCTGGCGGTCCTGGTCAGTTCGTGGTTAAGACAGTTACTCCAGGTGCGTCTGCTTTAAACGCCGCAACCTTGACAACTATCCCTATTCCTAGAGTCAATGGTATTTGGGGAGTTGGTATTGGTCCAGCTATGCCGAAGAGTGGAGGTAGTTTTAATGGCCCACCACCTTCACCAAATTGGGCAGTGCCGAAGCCTGTTAGTGTTGTGGTTTCTGGCTGTCCTTCCGCTTGTACTACAACTATTGCCGGATCCTCCGCAACGTCCAACACCTTTACAATTTCAACTGCTGATAAAACCATCTCTGGAGTTTTGAAAGATGGCAGTGGTAATTCTATTGCTGGCGCCATGGTGTTTGCCTTCGCCCCTTCTACGGATAGTGGTGGTGGTAGTGGTAATAACACCCAGAGTTCGACAGCAGGCAGTTTCTCTCTAAAGGTGGTGGCTGGATCTTATATAGTTGGCGCTTACTCTCCTGGCATTGGCGAATCAAGAAAGGTGACGGTCGTTGTGGATTCATCAGGAAATGTCTATGTTGATGGTAGCGCTACTGCTTCGACGGGTTCATCAGGGGCGAATCCATTTGTTTTGAAGATGGTTAAGCCAGGCTACACTATTACTGGCCAGGTAACTGATGGCACTAACGCTATTGGTAATGCCCCTGTATTTGCTTATCGTACAGATGCTCCAGGGCGAGCTGACGCTTTAACTGACTCCTCGACTGGTAACTACACCTTGTATGTTGATAATGGGACTTGGAAAGTTAGTTCCTTTATTCCGGGTTTCGGTCCGATGAGCGCGCAGACTGTGACGATCTCTGGTAGCAGTCAATCAAATATAAACTTTGCTCCATCATCTAGCCAAACCTTCAGTATTCTTTCTGGGAATATTTATGAAGACAGTAATAGTGATAACGCTTTTACGACTGGTGAGGGTTTGACCGGCGCAATTATTCGTCTCTCAAATGGTACAAGCGTTAATGAGGGTATTTCCGGAAGTGATGGTGCTTATACTATTAGGGTTCCTTCCGCTACTGGCTATACGATCCAAGACGTCTTCAGTCCAAGCTATGGCAAGATTGCAGCTATTGGTGATAATGGTTCGGCAATAGGCACGATAAATCTGACAGCCTCAACCACTAAAAACATCCGGGTTCCGGTTCGCGGGACGGTTAATATCAGTATTAAAGATTCGAGTGGTAATCTTACGGTTGTCTCCAAAGCTCTTATTGATCTGTTTGATAAGACGACTGGTTTAGCAAACCATGTTGAGATCACGAATTCTTCTAGCACTTCGATGTTGCTCGCTTCCAGCACTTCGGCTTATACCGTCAGGGCATATATCCAGGGTGTACCACCGGCTAACATTTCGGTTGCTTCTGATAGTGCGGGTACGACAGTTACTTCCGGTACGTTGAAGATCACCCATCCGACTGAGTCAATTAAAATTGTCGTAAACACCTCATCAGCAAGCCTAAGTACGATCTCCGGTACAGTCTATAAAACTTCAGCAACTTCTGGTAATGAGCTTGATGGCGCTTGGATTCAGTTCGTTGATCAGACCAATGGTGTTCAGTTTGGTACTCAGGCCACCTCTTCTGGCGGTTACAGTATCAAGGCATCTAATGGTACTTATCAAGTTTTGGTATCAAAACCACAATATATTGCCACTCCCATAACAGTGACAGTTTCTGGTGCGACATCACAGAACTTCATTCTGACTCAGTCATCTTTGACAATCTCTGGCACAGTGACCGCTGGCGGTTCCGCTGCTTCTAGTGCATTTGTCCGTGGTGAAAAGGTTGGGGGTGGTCAGGCCATAACTCAGACCAGTACGGATGGTACCTACACTTTGAATGTCACACCTGGTGTCTGGAGAATTTTTGCCACTGCCGATGGTTATCTGGAAGCTGGATCAGCCTCAAATCCATTAACAGTCTCTAGTTCACAGAGCAGCATAAATGTTACCCCTTCAGTTGTTGCTTCTATCACTTCAACTCTGAATACTTCAAACACCTTCACTGACACCTCCGCTGGTTCATTTAGTGACACTTCTGGTAATAAGATCAGTCTTGATGCTAATGCTTTAGGTTCAGCTAGTGCCAGTGCCTATCTGACGGTCAAACAGACGAGCAACTATCCAGATACGACAAGTGTTAATATTGTCGCTAGTAGAGCTCAGGATATAAGTGCCTTCTCTGGTGGTAATCAGGTCACAGATCTTCAGTCTGGGAAGAAAGCTCTGATAGAGCTGATTTATACTAAAGCAGAATTGGTAGCAGCAGGTGTGACGACTGTTACAGCTGTTGGAAAATTGACAGTGGTCTCTTATAGCACTGAGAAAGCCGATTGGGAAACTTTAAGTACGGTTGCGACTTACAAAGATTCATCTGGCAATGCTGTAACACCGAGTGAGGATCTATCAAATGTCTCTACGGTCAGCTTCATTGCTTCCGGCACTCACTTCTCTAATTACGCACTGTCTTCACCGACAGGTGTGACACCACCTGATGTTCCTACAGGTTTGACTGCCACTGCTGCAGTCGCCACTGCCCAAGTTGCATTATCCTGGAGTTCTGTGAGTGCTGCGGAGGGTTACTACCTTTATAGAGACACCGCAGCTGGGGGCAGTTTCCCTCTTCTTGCAGATGTTGGAACAGCTACAACCTATACTAATACTGGTTTGTCTATTAGGACGACTTACTACTACAAAGTGTCGGCTTATAAATCTAGTGGCGCTTCTGAATCTGCGGCTTCGACGGCGGTTAGTGCGACAACTTTTTCTGGTGGTGATGGTGGTGTAATTGTTTCGGGCGGCGGAAGTGGATCCGGGTATACTACTACTTCTGTAGTAACGGCTCAAACATCTGCCACGACAAAAGCTCTGACTCCGACAGTTTATGCACTAGCAACTCCTGCAAGTGCTCCTGGTCTGGGAGGGGTAGCCAGCGGATACAGATTCTTGAAAATTGTAAATATTGGTAGCTCTGGCGATGACGTCAAGGCTCTGCAAGATATTCTCGAAGTCGGCGGGTTCTTGAAGGTTCCTAAGGGTGTTGCTAAGGGTTACTTTGGTGCACAAACTAAAAATGCCATAAAGAAGTTTCAAAAAGCTCACGGTATTGCCAAGGAGGGCGGGGGCGGCTATGGTAATCTTGGTCCAAAGACTCGGGCTAAATTAAACGAACTGGTTGCAACTCCCGCGACGCCAGCGGTTCCAGAAGTTTCGGGAGCGACGCCAGCGACACCAGCAGTTCCTGTAAAACCAGCGTCTATGACTCCAGAAGTTAAAGCGGCCTTGATAGATTCTCTGTTAAAACAGTTGTCTACTTTGCAGGAGGCCTTGAAGCAGCTTAAGGCATCTGTTCAGTAGTCGCTTACGATGGCCACTACCTATCCTGAGGTAGGTAGAAAATTATAGATGATAGGCCAAGAAAAAGATCCGGGCATAAATTCCCCGGCTTTTTTCTTTAATTAGAATCAACTGTCGTAGCCCGAATTTGATAGACACCACAAATGCCAGACTTCCTTGACGGCCGTCATTGACAGAAAGTTTTAATCTGATAGAATACTGGTATAAAAAAATATGAGCAATCTAATCAATAATACCCTAAAAATATTGGGCGAAGTATGAAAATAATTTAGTAAAAATATAACTAGATTTTTTTCATATCTTGCCTAAAGCAAGATTTTTGTTTCTTAGGCTCTTTGACAACTTGTGGTATAGGTTTAACGAAGGAGGTTTAGAATGACAGATGAATCTAGTGAAAGGACGAGTCTGCGACAGACCTGGGATCTTTTGTCCTGGTGTTGGAAAGAGTTTGTTCACGAAGATAGCAAAAAGATTGCCAGAATAATGCTATTTACTCAGATCGCGTCTGGAATAGTGAATATGGTCCGAATCTGGTCCATTTCGCTGGTGTACGACTCTCTTGTAGCACATTCTCTTGAAAATTTGGTTAGGGCACTCTTCCTTTTATTTTTTTTCGGTAATGTCGTCATGTATATGAACAAGCGAGTTACACTGAAGAGGGAAGAGCTTGTGATCGTTAACTCCGGATATGTTGATAAGCAAGTAATGAAGATGTTCTTTGGCCATGCACTTTCTGTGCATATTAGTGAGGATACAAACCTCAACGAAGCGAATATTAAGAAGGGCCATGAGTATCTTATGAAGATACAGACGATCCTGCTTTTCCAGTTGTTCGAGACAATTCTCAATCTGATTTTGCCGTACCTCGCCTTTGCAGTCTTATGCTGTACGACGGGATCTTTTTTGCTCTTCTTTACTCCACCTACAGCTCTGATCGTGGTCTTTACTCTTACTAGTCTCTATTTTTCCTATTCCGTCATTAAGTACGGTGATCCGATCGACGATCTGTGGAGAGCATACCATCGCTATAAGACAGAAAGGTTCAAGGAGCCGGAGCGGATTAAGAATAACGCTAAGGAAGAATACGAACTTGTTGAAGTTGGCAAGAAGTATGCCCATGTGGCCGAGAAAGATCTAAGTTATTGGTGCTGGTTCATATGTCTATCTTACAATCGCAACGCTTTAGCTGAAGGCTATGTGACTCTGACTATGGCCATCGCTGCCTTTCACGTCTTCTTCGATAAGATGAGCATTAGCATGCTCTCCCCGATCTATTCCTGGAGTTGGAGAATCGTCGAAGCTCTCTGGCGTATTGCGGATCTTGAGATGCAGATTAATAAAGCGATCTCCCCGATCAGATCGCTGAAGAAGTCCTTGACTCTTCCGGTTGGTATCCACATTTCGAAAAACCCGCTGATCATCTCTAGGGATGTCCCGCTTAGGATTGAGTTCAAGAATGTCAGCTATCAGTATGTCAGTAAGAAGAAGGACGAACGCAGTAAGGAGGCCGTAAGCATAGTCCCCGTCCTGAAGGATATTTCATTCGTAATGGAAGCAGGAGAGAAGATCGCCCTGATCGGTCCATCTGGCGCAGGCAAGACGACAATCATGAGACTTCTACTTCGTTATATGGATCCAACTAATGGCGTTATTTTGGTCAATGGGATTGATCTTAAAGAAATTGAACTTTCTTCGTGGCTTCAACGCTTTGGCTATGTCCGCCAGCAAGCGGAAATGCTTTCAGGAGATATTAAATATAATCTCTGCTACGCACTTACTGATTGTGGTGAATCTTTAAGCGATGATGATGTTTGGAAGATTGCCAGACCACTTCAGATAGATTTCGGTGAATCCAGACTTACAGATGGGCTTCAGACTAAGGTCGGGTATAGGGGGATTAAGTTGTCGGGAGGTCAGGCTCAGAGGGTTATGGTCGGCGCAGCTGTCATGAAGGACCCCGACTGGTTGCTTTTAGATGAAGCGACTAGCTCGCTCGATTCTACGACAGAGAAGTTGGTACAGAAGGGTATTGAGTATTACCTTCCTTCGGATAGAGGGGCTCTCTTCAACGCTCATCGGCTGTCGACGGTCAGATATATCTGTTCAAAATTTATATTGTTGAACAGTAGCGATAGTGAAGGTAGTCGGGTTGTGACCATTGCCGATAGTTTCGAAAGTTTGGCAGCAGGGTCTCAGGTCTTTAGACAGATGGCTTTCGATCAGGATGTAATATTATAGTTTCTAGCCCCCCCCTCCGGATTAACTCCGGAGGTTTTTTAATTGTCTTCTAAGCTAACGAGCCAAATGTCAGACTTTCGTGACGGCCGTGGCTTATGGAAATCTGACATTTTTTACGATGTTTTTTTGGAATGTATTTTATTTAGAGTGTGTCTTTAATCGAGAGGCTGAATTTAATACCGGAGAGCATTATAACACCAAGTATTAGAAACAGATATTTGTAGTCTATGAAATATAAAATGATACTCGCTAGTCCTGGGCCAATTATGTAGGCCATCGGACTTGCGTTACGAAAGAAGCCTATTATATCAGCATCAGTCGCTTTGACTTTCTTAAAAAAGTATGTCTCATTCATAATTTCTATCGCGCTGGCGCCAACTCTGGTTATAAAAAGTGCTAGGGCCCAGACTACCAAGCTCTTGCTTTCTATAAAGGTCAATAGGGCGGTTGAGATTCCGATAATAATAAAACCAGCGGTTAGAATCTCTTTCTCGCCCAGATATTTATCGGCGATTTTACCTAGGGGTAGCTCGAAGATTACGAAGGCAGTCAGCATTATGCTAAAAATTGTTCCGATTTGATTCCAGCTTAAACCAATCTGATTGTATAAGTATATTGGGGTATAAATTACCATCCAGGAATAAAAAAACTCTAGGAGTAAACTTGAGAGATATATATTAAAGATGTTTTTATCTCTGACCATTTTTTTAATAGTTTGTAAAAATGGTGGGCTATTATAATTAACATCCTTGATAGATTTTAATTTGCTGGCAACTAAAATAAGTGAGAGGGTGAGGAAGATGGCTGAGATCATATAAACTTTCCAGAAGCCATCGTTTGTATTAGTTAGAATTTTGCCTACGATAAATGGGGAGAGTGCGATGGCCACATTCATGGCAGTTAGAAACCAACCTCTATTATTTCCGGTCTCATTTTCTTTAGAAAATTTTTCCATGTAGACGTCTAAAAGAATACGGTTCATTGTGATTGAAATCTGGAAAGCCAAGAAAGAGGTTACTACAATGCCTCCAATCCAGGGGCTTAGTTTGGTTATATTCTCGACTAAAACCTTGCCGTCACTTACAGGGAAGAGGGTTGTTTTTGGGAAAAGTGGTGAGGACACTATCGCTAAACAAACAATAGCTGCGAGGTCTACTGATAGTACAGACAAGACAGTTTTGAATTGGCCATACATTTTCAAAACTCTTGATAAATTAGGAATCACTATGATAGTAAAGACTGAGGCCAGGGCGTATAGAAGGCCAATCTTTTCCTTAACTATGAAATTTTCTAAATAAGATGAGTTGATGTAGAGGACAAAGGCGTAGTGAACAGAGCTTAGGAATGTTACAAGGTATAGGATTTTGATTACCCTATTTTTAGTTTCCGGACTAGTCATGCCCATAGTTTAGCATAGGTGCTATACCTCTATCAAAACGGGCAGGACCATTGGACGTTTTTTGGTTTTCTGGAAGAGGAATTTACCAATCTTTTCTCTTAAGTGATTTTTAACATAGTCGAAATTTACTGGATGCATTTCAGCGGTTGTATCCTCGATTGTTTTTTTGATTAGAAATCTAGTCTGACGAAGAAGGTCTTGAGATTCCTTGAGATAGATAAAGCCTCGAGAGATTATATCTGGTGATTGTCTAATTTTACCAGTTTTTACATCCACTGTTGCTATGATGACGAACATCCCGTCTTGGGCTAAGAGTTGTCGGTCTCTAATTACCACGTCCTTAACATCGCCTGTACCTAATCCATCAACCATTACGATACCTGCTGGTGCAAGATCTTTCTCAATCACTATTTTTTTACCACCCTCAACTATATCTATGATTGATCCGTTGTCAGCGATTATGATATTTTCTTCTGGTATATCTGCCTCTCTTGCAACCTCAGCATGTACCCTAAGCATATAATGATGGCCATGAAGCGGCATGAAGAATTTCGGCTTAATCGTTTTATGAACCCAGAGTGTTTCATCATGGTTAGCGTGGCCAGAGGAGTGAACGTCGGCCATCCTGTAGTGTATTATCTTCGCTCCCTGTCTTGAGAGGTTATCTTTGAGTTTTTGGACAGACTTCTCATTTCCAGGAATAATTGAGGAAGAGAGCAATACGGTGTCAGTCTTATTTATTTTTATATGCTTGTCTTTCTTTGTGGACATCCGCATCAATGCTGCCATCTCGTCACCTTGAGCACCGGTGGCTAAGATAATTATTTTGTTAGGGAGATAAGAGTCAGATTCCTCTGGTGTGATCAAGGTGCCGGTGTTTACCTTAAGCATTTGGATCTCTTTTGCAATCCCGACATTGACCTTCATACTACGTCCTCTTAGTACGACCTTTTTACCTAGCTCCTCGGCAGTTTTTATAATAAAGATGATTCTTTCGAGTAGCGAAGCGAAGGTTCCTATTATTAGTCGGCCCTTAGTGTCAGTCATTATTCTTTTTAAGTTTTCGTGTACAGCTCTTTCTGAAAAGGACCAACCAGGACGTTCGACGTTAGTAGAGTCAGCAGCTAAAAATAGGTTGTTCTCTTGACCTATTTTGGTGAAGGTTTCCACTTCATGTGGAAGTGGGATGCCATTGTCGTGGTCAATTTTTAGGTCGCCAGTGAAGATGAGATTACCATAAGGAGTCTCAACTATAATTCCCATCGCATCTGGTATTGTGTGTGTAACATTAAAGAATCTTACAGATAGATATTTACCTATGCGTAATTTAGAATCTTTTTCTACCACGTGTAATTTTAGAGGTGCCAGTTGAGGAAATTCATCCTGTCTCTTTTTGATCATCACAGAAGAGAGAAGTCTTGTGTAGATTGGAGGATTACCGATCTTTTCCATTAGATATGGTATACCACCAATATGGTCTAGGTGCCCGTGTGTTATAAAGATCCCCTTGATAAGGCGCTTTTTTTTCTGAAGGTAGGTTGTGTCTGGGATGATGTAGTCTATGCCCGGAGCTTCTTCCCCGGGGAATTGAAAACCAGCATCGATGATTACAATTTCATCTCTAAATTCTATGAGCGTCATATTTTTCCCAATCTCCTCTACCCCTCCGAGAGGGATAATTCGGATAGTATCCTTGGCAGGAGTTGTGGGTATAAATTGAGCTGTTGGCAAGGGTGTTTCGTTAATGGTTTTCATTATTTTGCGAAAATTTTCCAAATTTTATCGGTATCGATGTACCATTTGTGTATGTTAATAAACCTATCTGATGGTATGGTGATATTGTCAACGATCAGATTCTTAATCTTTTCTGGCAATGAGTATAGGAAGTATGGTGAGTAGATGAAGATCGCTGGGATATCATTTGCTATTTCTTTGTTTAGGTCACCATATTTTTTCATTTTCTTGTTTAGATCTTGTTCTGTTCGGGCGTTTTCTAATAATTTGTCTGCCTTACTGTTGGTATACATTGATATATTAAGGCCCGGATCATTTCGTTGAGAAGAGTGCCAGAATGAGAAGAGATCAGGATTGCGACCTACCACTTCACCAAAAAATAGGGCATCGTACTTTCTTGGTCTAATGACATTTTGATTCAGATCACCGATTTCAAAAATCTTAAGATTAACCTTAATGCCTAGCTCTTCCCAATTTTTCTTAACCTGCGTGGCCACATTTTTCAATTCGTTAGTATCAGAGGTGGATAGATCCAAGGTTAAGACCAAGGTCGATTTTTTGCTACCCTTCTCCCAGAGATTTTTTTTATTGTTGAATTTCCAGCCACCCTTTTTTAATATCTGTTTAGCTTCTTCTGTTCGGTTTGAATCTTTTTTTGCTGAGTCTATCTTCGGTGTCGGTATTGGTCCATCGATTGTTACCCCATATCCCAGTAGGACTTTTTTTATGATATCGTCTTTGTTTATAGATACATCTAGTGCCCTTCTTACAGCTTTATCTGCCAATACTTTTGAATGGTTTTGATTTAAGAAGACAGCGAAAATTCTTGGTAGGGTGGAGTTAATAATTTTAATACCCTGGTCTTCCATAGCTTTGGCTATTTCTGGTGGGATCGTGTTTATGGCTTCAATTGAACCACTGCGATAAGCCTTGAGCAGAGTGTCCTCGTTTTTGTAGAATTTAATCCTCAGGTTTTCTATTTTTGGTTCTCCTAGGGTAAAATTTTTAAAGGGAGCTAGATCATAATATTCGGGTGGAATTTTACTGGAGATATTTTTTATTTTGTATGGCCCAGATCCGATAGGCATCATGTTTGATTTGTTGTATGAAAAACCAGAAGAATCGATGTTATCCCAGATATGCTTAGGCAGAATTCCCATAGTGGTATTTTCTAAAAAAGGAGAATAGGGTTGCTTTAATTTTAATACGATGTTTTTGTCATCAAGTTTTTCAATCGATACACCTTCGAAGCTCGCCCTTTTATAGCTTTTTATATTTGGGTCCAGTGCCTTTCGGATTGTAAATTCTATATCACCTGAGGTGACTGGCAAACCATCATGCCAGACTGCGTTTTTCCTTATTTTGAAACTATAGGTTAAGCCATCAGGCGATATGTTATAACTTTCGGCTAAGTCTCCAATATAGTTACCGCTTGGATCAACACGCAATAGTCCAGAGTAGATTAGTTGGGTTAGATCTCTGTCTGCATCAGATGTCGCCAAGAGGGGATTTATAAATCTAGGCGCTTCACCAATAACTCCTTCGGTCAGGCTTCCACCAAGAGTTGGGACTTCAATTAGGTACCTGTTATTGACTCTGTTAAGTATCGCTAGAGTACTTAATATGAATATTATAACCAGAGCGAAGAAGACCAACCTCTCAGTTTTATTAAATGAATTTAAAGCTAAGTTTATCTCTTTCTTATTAGGTTTTCGCATCGGTTAGATTTTTAGGATAGAGTGTTTAGTAAACTTGGAAACCAGGTTAATTATGTAGTAAGAAAATTATTAAGGCCAATTTAACTATAATACTGAAGCACCAACTCGGTTTCCAGATTTTATATAAACAGTGCAGATATAGAAGAGACTATGAATGCTATTGAAATTATTATTGTAGTTATAAACATTACCTTTTCAGCACCCCTTTTTGTATGGAAGCTTGAGGCGGCAGAATTGCCACCTGACCAGGCACCTAATCCAGCCTCGCTTTGCTGTATAAGGATCAATCCAACCAGAAGAAATGATAATGTTATTTGAATCCAGGGCAAAAACTTCATAGAATCTTTATTTGCTTGTACTATAGCATACACAGATATTTAAAGCAAATCTTAGCCACTTACCTGCTCACAACTCTGAGTAAGACCCTAAATCCCAAACACTCCAGCCTAAAATCACTTTTCCTATACTTAGCCACTTATTGAATTCAGTGTATTGTGGCCCGAGTTTTTCTTTTTTTATTATTTTATATTATAGTTACGATCGTACCAATCATATAAAATATTTAGGACAACAGAGTATAAAAAATAATATAAAAAATAATC
>CAZXEK010000056.1:0-20816 GCA_964639675.1 uncultured Candidatus Saccharibacteria bacterium | reverse complement strand
GCTCGAAAGAAGGCACAAAATGAAGCTCACGCACCTTTTGGGATTCCTCACGAATCTCCAATGGTTTTTTTTCTGGAACGACTAAGACTTCCACACGAGGCTGTTTTTCTTCTCTCTCTCTAACACCTGTTTGCTCACGCTTCTTGGGAGTCTCCAAAAAATCAGCCTTCTTTGGATCAGTAACCCTTGGTGATTCTTTCTTTATTTCGCTTACCGGTGGTGCATTGTCCAATGATTTTTGTAACTCAAAATTATCACCCTCTTGAATTTTTTCAGTGCCCCCGCGAGGAAAGGTTGCTCGGATCTTCCCCGCAGCTTCTGGGTTTTTTGCCGTCGCCTCATCAAGCTGACTTTCGATCTTCTTCAACAAAACATCTCTACTTTTCGCTAGCTCTTCACCCAACGCCTCACTTACGCTACCCCTTGTGATGTCATCGAGAACCTTTATATACGGAACATCATTCCTGCCAGTGGCACCCACATATCCTGAAAGAAGTTTCTTGTTATCATCAGGCAAAGCCTCGAATTGGTTTTTAAAAGTTTTTAAGGAATTCTCCCCTGCTTTTTGAATGGCCCCGCGTGCCTCGATAGGCACCTTTTCAGCTAATGCCGTGAGAATCTCAATATTTTTAAATGACATAAATGGACTTCCGCTTTCATTAACAGCAGTGGACAAAATCTCTTCGGTCTTTCGACTATCAAAATGCGCGACTGCTTTAGCTACCTGATCCAAGACTTTTCCTCGAACTTCTTTAACTTCTAACACCATTTCGGGAGACGCCTTATTTTCAATTTTACCAAGAAGTATTTGCTGTTGGAACTGTCCTTTAATAAACTTCTCACTGAGCTTATTGCCAATATCACTATTTTTTTTACCTAAACTCTCAATGAGGGACTGGGCCTTAATAATATCTCGTCCATACGAAGCAAGATTTCCTATAGCTACATCAACTTTGCCTTGTTCCACCAAGAGATTTGACTCCAGAATTTTTTCACCCGCATACCGTAGACGTAAATTTATTTTTTTCTCGGCATTGAATGTAAAAAGCGATCTCACTTCGCGACCTATTGTTTTCAGAAAATAGAAAGAGCTATCAGGGAGGAGCCCTAAGTCACTACGAGTGGACACCGCTTCTCCTCTCGCGACCGCATCAGCCGCCAAAGACTCGTCACCTTCTGCCAAATCTGCTCCGGTCGTAGCAGGAGTAATCAATAAAACATCAACCACATTATTATCCTCGTTTGATTCTAAAACGGTATTGTCCTTGTCAACGCGTATTCGGACTTTCACCGCGCCAGCTGGAGGGCTGGCCAACGAGGGATCGTTTCTGTCAGAACGAAGAATACGGACAGCATTCTCGCCAGGAGCTATTGGTTCGAGACCAATAGAACGCCCATCACTCAGAGGGTTGCCATTCGTATCGAGAAAGTTCCATATATAGATCGTGTAGCCAGAGGCACGAGTACCTCGATTTGCCAAGGTAAAGTTTAGCTCGGCACGCTCGGCAGTCTGGGTGTAGGAACTTGATTCAATCAAAAGATCGACAAAGGGAAGATTCACTTCCGCCACATTATTCTCTTCGCTTGATTCAATAACATGATTATTCTGATCGATGTGCACTCGAGCTTTGAGGGCGCCGACTGGAGGATTGGCTAATACCCCATTACCTATATCAGATCGAAGAGTCCGGACAATAGTCTCACCCGGTGCTAAGGGGGCAACATCCTTCAAGTGACCAACATTAGGCACATTATTGCCTTCCGCATCAAGCATGCGCCAGAGAAAAGTAGTGGGGGGAGAAAGAAGTGTGCCGTGATTCGCTAGGGTAAAACTTAGCTCAGCGCGCTCGGCAGTCTGGGTATACAAAAGAGATTCGATAGCAAGATCAGAGATTAAGTCTGTCTGCGGACGATCCACTTCCGCCACATTGTTATCTTCGTTCGATTCTAGAATTCTGTTCTCCTCGTCAACGCGCAGTTGGACTTTCACCGTGCCGACCGGAGGGTTGGCTAACAAGGGATTGTTTCTGTCAGATCGAAAAGTTCTAGCGATAGAGGCACCGGCAGCTATTGGTTCAAGTCCGATACTGCGATCATTACCGGGTAAGACATTGCCGTTCGCATCAATAAAAGTCCATTTGTAAATTGAATAGCCAGAAGAGATAGAGCCACGGTTCACTATGTTGAAACTCAGCACGGCCTGATCGGCAATCATGGTATACGAGATTGCATCAACGGTAAGATCGGGGAAAGGGCGATTGACCTCAAGGACATTATTATCTTCGTTTGATTCTAGAACAGTGTTGTTCTCATCAATGCGCACTTGGGCTTTCACGGTACCGGCTGGAGGATTGGCTAATACGCTACCACTGGAGTCCGAGCGAAAAGTCCGAACACTAGTCTCGCCGGGGGCTAACGCAAGAATACCAATCCGAGAAGCAACGCCAGATACGATGTTGCCTTGAGCGTCGAGTAGATTCAAGACGAATGAAGTGACTGGTGAAGAAGCAGTACCACGATTAACGATCGTAAACTTTACTTGAACGCGGTCAGCAGTGACAGTATAGGAGAGTCCTTCAGCGGTAAGATCAGGCAGAGACACTTCCGCATGAGCGCTGGTGAACCAACTATCGATTGTCGTCGGCAAAAAAACAACCAAAAAAAGGGACAGCAGAGTTGAAAAAGATATTGTTGAAAAAACTTTTTTATTCATTTTTTCAGTATAGCATACCCAGCCAAAAGGAAATATGGTGGCTGACCCTACATCTTTTGCTCCTATAAAGTTTTGAAAACAGGGTAAGCGGGGAGCCAGATATTTCTTGACTTAGACATGGAATAGAGTACTGTGGTCCACAGTACGTTTCTAAAAGGTCTTTGATAAAACTCGTTTTGCACATATTATATTGTTTAAATAGAAAAGATTGGGCCGTATGAGTTTAATCGATGTTTCTTAGAAAAAGAAGGAGAACGCGATGACAAGCAAAGCTCAGTTCATTTCTGTTTCCAAGCACCGGACGATCTCTTTTACAGAGAATGCAAAGGGCCTTCTGCTAAAAAGCGAAAAGAATGGGAAACTGTTGGAAAGACGACAAATCGTACTTCTAAGTCAGAAACCAACCTCAGAACTGGAAGAGATTGGAACCGCTCGGGGAGAAGATATGTTTCATTGTATTTATTTGGCCTCAAGATATGGAAAAAATTTCGTAGAAAAGGTGGTTGCTTACTTTGTTGATAATCGCCCCAAGGATGAAAAATTCAAAATGGAAGTAGTTTTTTATAAGAGGAAAAAAGGAGAATAATAAAAAATAGCCACTAACTAATAATATAACTGCCATGTCGCAAGACAGGCAGTTTTTTGTTTAAACAATATTTTAGGGTAGAATTAAAATCTCGGGCTTAACGACCAGTTTAGATACCTAAGTAATTTACTTATGCTTATATGTCTAATTTTGTAAAAATACTGATTGTCGATGACAACAATAACGCTCTGTTCCACCACTATCTTCGTGCTGGCTATTGGGGACTTCCTGGTGGAAAGGTTGAGCAAGGAGAAGAGCCCATTTTTGCCGCACAAAGAGAACTACTTGAACGGTCTGGTTATTATGTGGATATGAAGGAGCTTATCCTCACGGCCAACAACAAAGAGCTCTCTCTATTCAAAGGATTTAAGAAAGATCTTATACCGAAATCATTACCTGGAGAACTCGGTGGTTATGTTGCTGAAATAAAATGGCAACCATTGTGGAATAGGGATGGAAAATTATTTCGATATACATCGGAAGGTGAGGGGATATTTAACATTGGTAAGAGGTTATTGCCCGAAGGGTTAATAGACGAAGCATGGCAGGCTCGTAGATGGATGCCGAAGCCGATCCTTCCTGAAGGAGATTATCGCTTCTTTCTGACGCCAATGGGAAAAGAAAAGTATGAGAGTACCCTCCTTTTAATTCATGAAAAGTATTTAAGTGGGATCCACTGTGAGACTATTGATCCTGCTAAGGTCGGGCCAATCATCTACGAGGACGAATATCAGGTGGTCACAGTGGTAAAATGAGGAAGCGAGGATTATTAATACAGCGCCTTGACTAGGCTGATCCAGAAATGTTAGTTTAGAGACGGAGGTGTCTTGTTTTGATAATTTAAGGCTACAAAAAGGGAGGAACTGTGACTAAGAAGAAAGTCAGTGGAGTTAGTGATGAACTTATTAAGATATACAAGGATGCTGAAAAAGAGGGCATTTGGATAAAAGAGTACATTGGAGGATTAGCGGCAGCCGGCTATATTAAAGATATCGAAGCGTTGGAAAAGATGTCCGGCAAGAAGATTGACATAGGTAAACTCACTCTCGGTGATTGTGTAAATTTGGCATTACCAGGCGCTGGAGCTTCTCGTGAGGAAGCTTGCCGCGATGCCATCAGGGCTCTCAAGCAGTATAAATCTAAGGAACAGAAATAGCCAAAATAGTTTTTAATATTGGTATCACGAACCTGAGGAAAGAGGAATGAGATGGAAGCTTCTGATTTACAGATTGCAAAATTTTTGTTTGAAATAGGCACCTTACGTAAAGTGCCACGTATGCACGGACAAAGCTTCTTAACTAGTGATCTTACTGATAATATAGCCACTCATTCTTTTAGAGTGCCCTTCATTGCATGGATGATTGCTAAGGGTGAGGGGCTCGATCTATATAAGACAGTCATGATGGCTATGATGCACGATCTTGGCGAGACTCGTACTGGCGATCATAATTGGGTTCATAAGAGATATGTGAAGATCGAAGATGATCAGATTATCGACGAGCAATTTGGATCATTACCGCACAGTGATCTACTTGTTTTGGCTAGAGAGTACAAGATGAGGCAGACACAAGAAGCAATTGTCGCTAAGGATGCCGATCTAATTGACCAGATCCTTCTAATACGAGAGTATGCGCATCAAGGAAATACTGAGGCGGCTCGTTGGCTGGAAGGAGATCGCAAACAGAAGCGCATCGATGCCTTAAGGCTTATAACGTCGAAGAATATAGCTAGGGCAATCCTTCAGACCAATGTTTACGACTGGTGGCAAGATCTTTATACAAATGTTAATAAGTAAGGTTTTTATGGAACAGCCCACATCAGGAATGGTGTGGGACTTTTTTACATAAAGCCTATATTAGCTATTGCTTCGCCTGATTTTATGTTATTATCAAGTAATGAGAAGAAATGCAGCAGATTTGAAGATTAGTCAGGCCCAGGTATCGTTTTCTGATTTCTTGGAGTCTTTTAATAAGAGTATGCCAATGGCTTTCCCACGTGCTACTCTAGTTTTGATGAAGAAGTTTAAAGATGCCCATACCATGCTTTTTAAGCACGGAGATCTCTGGTCGCTTGATCAACATCGTAAGAGATTGATGGATTGGCTACCTAGGAACATCAAATCTCTTTAATTGTTTTTTCTATTTTTTTATGCTCCCATCTCCTCGAGGAGAACAGAAAGTTCCTTATATCTCGGTACGATAGATTGGCCTTGAATCATCCAGAAGACGTTTGGATTGAACTCTTCTATAAACTCATAGTCATGACTCACAAGGAGGAGTGTGCTTCTAGAATTTTTACATGCCGCCAAAAGAATTTCCCAGGTTATCTCATCTAAGTGATTAGTCGGTTCATCGAGAATGATAAATTCAGCCTTAGATCCGAAGACAAGAGCGAAACGGACCCGCATCTTCTCACCTCCCGAAAGAGTTTGAATTTCTGCTGTCATCCTATCTTCATTAAATCTCATTTCACCTAAGACTGCCTTAGCGTCTTGCTCACCCAGATTTAGGGTCTCACGGACAATTGCGAGGGGAGTTTCTGTGGCGCGGAATTGTGTATGCTGGTCAAAGTAGGCCCACTTAACATTGTTACCCCAAGATATCTCGCCTTTTGATAGGCTATTTTCTCCAGCAAGACATTTTAGAAATGTTGACTTGCCAGTGCCGTTTCTGCCTAGTAGGACAATATGGCCCGGAGTCCGTGCTTCTAAGTTGAGATCTCTGAATATATCTGCCTTCGTGCCTGCATATCGAAAGAATCCATTTGTGATACGACACAGAAGTTTACCACCATGAAGTCCTTGGTCCGAAGAGGGTATTCTTATCTTAGTTTTTTTGTCGTCTGGCCGACCAGATTCTTTGTGAGCTGTTTTAAGCCCTTCGAGTTCTTCTTTCTGTTTATGATAGGCTGAAATCTCTTTACCACGGAGTGCCTTCTGTCTTGAGATCACGATACTTAAGGAGAGTTGTTTGATTCGCCTTGACTCACTATCATATTTCCTTTGTAACCCACCTAGGCGTGTCATTTTTTCTTCAATATAGTCTTGGTACCCGCCTTCGGAGACATAAAGTTTCCCATTTGCAAGTTCGGCCACTTTCGTTGCGATAGCATCAATTATTAATCGATCGTGAGAGATGAAGATTATTCCACCTTTATAGTTTTGTAACATCCGAATAAGTACTATTCGACTTACGATGTCGATATGGTTTTCTGGCTCATCGAGAAAAATGAAATCGGGTAGAGTGGCGAAGGCGATACTTAGAGCCAGTATCTTTTGTTGACCACCAGAAAGTTCTCTACAGAAACGTGAGGCATACTTTTCAACATCGAAACCGAGTTCGAGTGAAACATTGTAGCTTCTTTTAAAGAGGGCCTTTCCAGCCGCATTTTCGATATATTTGTCCACTGTCAAATCTCTAAATTCAGCTGGAAATTCTTGAGGAACATATACAGTTCGAATATGCCCTGTTTTTTCATATGCACCAGCTTCAAGCATAAGCTCGCCCGTTAAAATTTTAAGCAGGGTTGATTTTCCAACCCCATTTTCACCAAGAATACACAACCGTTCATTTTGAGAACAGACGAAAGAGACCTCATTAAGAATGATTTTATCGCCGAAGGCGTATTCAGCCTTTCTAAGCGTTATTGTTTTCTGCACCGGACAATCCTATCAGGTAAGGTCCTTTAGAAGCAAGCTGTGGATATTTTTTAAAACAGTTGGTATATAATATTTATATGGCGAAAGGAGACGGTCACAGAAAGGAAAAAAAGAAAAAGAAGACAGTTAAAAAATAGCTCTTTCTTTTTTATTAAAAAATGTTTTTTATTCTATAAGGAATAGTCTGTTTTTTTTGTTATGCGAATAGCTAGACAGCCCGTTTTGACAATTTAATTCTTAGATGTTAGTTTACAGACGGAGCTAGATTTTGATCTTTGGTAAAAAAATAGAAAAAGAAGGAGGTTCCCGTTATAAAAAAGGCCACAAAGAGACAGATACGAGAAATGTTAATTAGTGATCCGATTACGCTTTACGATGCTGTTGGGCTTAGTTGTGAAGATTGTTTGCTAACTATATCTGGAACATGGTTAGGCTCCGTGTTGAGAATCTCGGTACGTCCCGAGTTAATGTTTAAGGTACCAGAAAAAATCTCGGTTATCATAGATGGTAGAGAACTGCTTGTAGACTACAATCTGGACAGCGACTACTTTGAGTTAGCAAAAGTAGCAAAAATGGTTTTGCATCATGATGATCCACCCTGTAGCGTTCGATTGGATAGCAGCGGCTTTTGTAAGGTATGTAAATTGGTACCTGACATGCAAAGCACCTGCTTTTATTTCTACTGCCAGTTCTGTAATTGTACTTTAAAAAATTTGAAATGCCAGAAATGTAGACGAGTCTTTGTATGCCCTTGAATATAATCACCCGCTATGTCGCAAGACCTCTAGCGGGATTTTTTATATAAGACAGATTCTAGAACTATGGGGTTTCACTCCCAGCTTAATGTGAGTTGACTTATTCGTTGTAAATGGTAGTTTACAGGCGGAATATAGGCTGTTTCGACTTCCATCAGCCGATGGAGGTGGATTGATAAAAAAGGAGGAATATCCAATGGAAGAAGGATCTAAGGTCGTTATTGTACTAAAGCATGTTGACTATACGGGTCTAACTCGTCACGTTGGTGATGTAGCCACAGTCAGTGGTTTTCCCGGTCAGGCATATGGTATTTGTTCGGAAGATGAAACCATGTTGGTTTTCCATAAATCTAAATATGGTTCGATTGCCACTCCTAATGAATACTTTGTATCATATAGTAAGGTTAAGAAAATTGTTTCCCGATCAGGCAGAGAGAAAGAGATTATTTTTCGATAGACGACTTTGTAAATAAACTAAGGAAGGTCTAAGATGGCTGACCAGAAGGTATTTGGTCCACACGATTATCTAGATCTTACTGGAAACAATCTGGGACCAGATATAAAAGAAGTAGATTCAGGAATAGACTGTCCACTCTGTTTTTCTGGGCTCGTTTTTATTGATACTGGTGGTCCCAATATTGAACTTGGGTGTCAGCGAGGAGGTCATTTTTCCGCTGGGTTTACAAGATTTCAATACGAAGACAGAATCGCTAGTCTTGCTCGTGAAAAAGAGCGACAGGAAAAGCAGTCAAGGACTTATCGTGTTGTGATGGAGTTCCCTCAGGCACCAGATTATAAAGAATGTCATGTCTTTGAACTAGCTCGTATTATTAAAATCAATGAAACTGTGGAAGATTTTAAAGAGAGAGTAGTTGTTGAACTAAAAAAAGAGTGTCGTCCACATTGGTGTCAGCATGGAATAGAGCCGATTTTTCTTAAGTTTTATCAGTCCTGAAATTTTTAGAATATAACCGCATGCTTTGTCATGCGGTTTTTTACATAACTGACGATCGTTTGATATGTAAAAAAATCTTAAGAGATCTTTTTAAGTGTACCTGATCTTGAGACTGAGAAAATTTCTACAAATGGAAGAATCTTGAGTTCGGTGATATCTTTTAGAAATTCCTCAGGCAGTTTTATCAGCCCAACCCAAATACTTTTATGTAACATCTGGAACTTATGGCGACTAAGGACTGTGCGAATCCAATTTCGTTTTCTTTTCTCACTTTCTGGAATATCGTAACTTATAATAGTAAGTCTTTTGGCCTTCTCCATGGTGTAGTGTCCAATAGGAAGGCCATGCTTTCTTATTTTTTCTTCAAGATCTCTGGCTGTTTCTTTACCCTTATAAGTAAGTGATAGGGTTAAGCTACCGTTTTCGGCGGTCTTTTTTATGAGACCATCAGTACGAAGTCGTGAGATAAGGGTATCGAAACGCTGACGTTCACGTCTACTCTCGAGAATACGACCTGCTATTGTATCATGAGAATGTATTTTAAATTTTTTGAGTGCGCGGTAGTCAGCCTTGGAACTCTTTATAAAAGAAGCATAGAAAAGCTCGATACTATTATATGTAAACTCTTCGAGTAAATGAAGCGCGCGGAATGTAATCTCACCTCTCATGTAGTAGACAATACCTTACATGACTTGCGATCGCAAGTCATGTAAGATGGATCTAATATTCAATATGAGGATTTGAATATTTCTAGGGTGGTGTTTTGCATAGAAAGTCTTTAGGGGGTAGGATTAATAAATGTCTACCGATCCAAGAACAGTAATGGGGTATAATGAGGGGGCCGAAGCATATGATGCACATCTTTCCAGTCCAGAAGAATCACCCTTTCATGCTTATTATGAAAAGTCAGCTATTCGGGCAGAATTACCCCAGCTAAAAGACCTTTCCGTTATTAGTATTGGTTGCGGAAATGGCGTTGACGCAGAGTATCTTAAAGATCAGGGCGCTTCGAGAGTCGTTGGGATAGATATCTCAGATAGACTTATTGAAATAGCAAAGAGAGATCATCCGAGTATCGACTTTCATGTTATGGATATGGAAAAACTTGATTTTCCGGATGGAAGTTTCGATCTCGCCTATTCTAGTCTCGTCTTTCATTATCTGAGCAGTTGGACTAAAGCACTCGATGAAGCCTACAGGGTTTTAAAGCCCGGTGGTAAGTTTATTTTTTCAGACGGGCATCCCATAGGAAGCGCTATGGAGGTTACTGATGATGGTAAGGTTAAGAATAAACTTTTGGGAAAAACGGTTTTTAAAGAAGAGGGCACATATACTATTCATGGTGATTATCTCGTTGTATCTGAGGGGGGAGTCAAGCGAATAAAAGCCCAGATTGGTGGTTTTGATGTCTACTTTTTCCATCGACCGATATCAAAAATAGTAAATGATATTATCGCATCTGGTTTCCAAATCGAAAAGATGGTTGAACCATTGCCGACTGAGGGTATGAAAGAAAAACACCAAAGGCACTACGAACAACTCATGAAATATCCTGATTTTATGATCTGGGTATTAAAAAAGGTTTAGGACGGGAGTCGTTTCTCTTATGCCAGTTCTCAATTCTAAGTTTTTTAATCGCGAAACGGTTTTGGTGGCCAGAGAGCTACTCGGCAAGTTTTTGGTACGTGAAATAGGCAAGGAGGTTATCACCCTGACTATTAACGAAACGGAAGCTTACGATGGACATGAAGATAAGGCTTCTCATGCCTACGGTGCTATGACTGAAAGGAACCGAATTATGTTCGGCCAGGCTAGGCATTTTTATATTTATCTTATTTATGGCATGCACTGGATGTTAAATATCACAACTGGCCCCAAAGATTATCCAGCAGCCATTTTAATTCGTGGCGGTTTTACGACAGATGGAAAAAATATTAATGGACCGGGGAAGGTAACAAAATATTTACAAGTAGATAAGAGGTTTAATAGTCTGCCTGCTTTTAGTAAAAACGGTCTCTGGTTTGAAGATAGAGGTATAAAAATTAGTCCAGATGATATCCTGGTCGGTAAACGTGTTGGTGTCGATTATGCGAAGGAGTGGGCGGAGAAATTGTATAATTTTAGGCTTACATTGTAAGTCAGGCTTTATTCCAGCGATATTATTTTTGAGTCATGCTATAATTACAGGGCTTTATTAATTTAATTGTAAACTTTATGAAGAGGTTTCTTTATTTAAGCATTTTCGTAGCGTTGCTTTTTATTGGAGTGGACATGTTGTCTGTGTCTGCCAATCATTCATGGGGAGGTTATCACTGGGCTCGTAGTGGAAATCTCTTCACACTAAAGATTGGGGACAATGTATCATCCCTATGGGATATGCCTCTCGGCATTGCATCAAGCGATTGGAGTCAGTCTTCTATATTAGATAGTTCGGTTGTGGTAGGGCAGACAAATCCGAAGATTTGTCGAGCTGTAAGTGGTCGCGTTGAAGTCTGTAACAGTAAATATGGAAACAATGGTTGGCTCGGTATCGCGTCCGTATGGGTTAGCGGGGGTCATATTACTCAAGGGACGGTAAAATTAAATGATACTTATTTTAACACTGTTAAATATAATACTCCGGCATGGAGAAGATTTGTGATGTGTCAAGAGATTGGACACACGCTTGGTCTTGATCACCAAGATGTGGACTTTGGCAATCAAAACCTCGGTACCTGCATGGATTATACTAATGATCCAAGTGGGACGATAAATGGACAGTTGAATAATGAACACCCAGATCAGCATGACTATGATCAGTTGGTAACGATTTACGGCCACCTCGATACTTTTAGTACCATTTTTAGCAGTAAAACTTCTTCAGCCGCAGTGGCCAACGTCGATAGTTTTGATCCATCACAATGGGGTAGAGCGATACGAAAATCTGCTAATGGGCGTAACGTTCTTCACGAACGTGATTTGGGTAATGGGGATAAGATATTTACTTTTATTGTTTGGGTAGATTAAATAAAAAAAGTCCCCGATGAAGATCGGGGAGTCAGGCAATAGAAATTAAGTAGAGGGTGGCACGGAAGCATTTTTTTTCTTAAAATCCTCTATGGCTGCCTTAATGGCATCTTCAGCCAGGACTGAACAGTGAATTTTTACAGGCGGTAAGGAGAGTTCAGCGACGATATCCGTATTTTTTATTTTGTTTGCCTCGGCCAGAGTTTTGTCCTTCAGCCACTCAGTAGCAAGACTTGAACTTGCAATAGCACTACCACAGCCGAAGGTTTTAAATTTGGCATCCTCGATGATTTCAGAGATCGTTATATTTGCTGACTTACATCCAGGACAAGCTATCTCTCTACCATTTTTTTTCCAAGAGATTTTGCATTGATTGCAGTCATGCTTAATAGTGACTCTAATCTGAAGCTTCATTACATCACCGCATTCTGGCGCTCCGACAATACCTGTTCCAACATTCTTATCATTTTTATCTAAGCTGCCGACATTTCGAGGATTCTCATAATGGTCGATAACTTTTTTGTCGTACATTAACCCCTCCCCCTTTTTTAAGTTGGTAAATAACTTTCTATCTTCTTAGAGCATATCATAAAAACCCTAAAGATATATTTAAGAATTAAAAAGACCCCCTGACTTTCTACCTTAGGTAGATTGTCAAGGGGTCATGTGATCAGGGATCTAGGATTTCAGGGTTGCTTGCTGGGGACGAGTAGACGCCCGATTGAAGAGAAGCCAGAGTTGAGAAGGACTATTCCAAAGATCCAGCGCACCCCGTCAAATTTGATAATAGGGATGCATCGCAGATTAGAGGAGCGGTGTGCATAAAGGGTGGCAGGGAAAATGATGTAGTGACTGCGATACTTAATGGGAATAAAATCCTGGAATTCGATGATCTTCTCGCCATCTTTCTGACCCAGGAAACCACCCAGGTTCTTGGCACGCTCTGTCAGAATGTCACCTGAGATACCAGACTCATCGTCCTCAAGGTAGGGCGTTAGAGTAAAATTTACCATACCAGTCTGAGCTTCGGGGCCTGTCTCTATCAGTGTGTGATCATGGGTAAAATTATTTTTGAAGGGCTGGCCCATGAAGATGGTGAATGATGGATAATCGGGGATAAAATTCTCGAAGCTAGTCTTGATCTTAGTTAGGATTTTATCTTGGTCAGCCTTGGAATACTCCGCGAGTTTGTCTACCAAAATTTTAAATTCGGGAGTGATCATGGTGGATTCCTCCTTTTACAGTCCATATTTATCTGAATGGTTATAAGTTCAAAGGGCTAGTTACTTCTGTCTGACGAGACTATATAGGAATAGTTGTGTTTGTCAATAGGTCTTGATGTGTCCGGCCGTAATGTTTACAGGTAAGAATTTTTATGGCACGCTGTGTAGTATGTCATCTGAAAAGGTTTATATGGACTATGCAGCGGCGACACCTGTTGATCCGCGGGTTATTAAGGCCATGCAAAAATATCAAGAGTTGGAGTTCGGCAACCCAAGCTCTGTCCATTCTTCGGGTGTTAATGCCAAGCGAGCAGTAGAAGATTCTAGGAAGGAAATTGCTTCTATCTTAAACTGTCAATTGGGGGAGATCGTTTTTACAAGTGGAGGTACAGAAGGAGATAATATGGCCATTTTTGGTCTAGTTAAGAGTATAAGGGAGAAGTATAAGGGCAGCAGAGCGGGTCACGTTATTACAACAGCCATCGAACATCACGCGGTTTTATCTCCATGCAAGGTGCTAGAGAAGGAGGGCTTTGATGTCACATTCCTGCCGGTTTCTTCTGACGGTCTTGTTGACTCCAATGATGTAAAAAGAGCTCTTCGACCTGATACCTTTCTGGTCTCAATAATGTATGCTAACAACGAGATTGGTACTGTCCAGCCTATCTCTGAAATCGCAAAGGTTATACGTCAGTACCGTTCCAGCCAAAATTCAGATAAGTCTTCTTGTCGGTTTCCTTTCTTTCATACTGATGCCTGTCAGGCCCCGGGAGCTCTACCGCTTAATGTAGCCAGATTAGGCATTGATCTGATGACTATAAGCGGGGCAAAAATTTATGGTCCAAAGGGGATAGGAGTTCTTTATATAAAAAATGGAGTACCAGTTTTTCCGATGATCCATGGTGGCGGTCAAGAGGGGGGACTTCGGTCTGGGACAGAGAATGTGGCGTCGATTGTAGGAATGGCCAAGGCTCTAAGTCTAGTTGATTCTAATCGGGAAAAAGAGAGTAGCAGACTCTGCACGCTTAGGGATTATTTTTCAAATACAATTCTAAAAATAGTTCCCGGATCTAAAATCAATGGTTACTTGGGAGTTGAACTCCCAAGCAGGAGATTACCGAATAATTTAAATATTTTTATACCGGATATTGATAATGAGCAGTTGGTCATAGAACTTGATGCGATAGGCGTGATGGCTTCTTTAGGAAGTGCTTGTAGCGCCAATGAGACCACCGGATCACATGTTCTCTGGGCGCTTTATCATGATCTGAAAATAAATAAAGGTACTATAAGGTTCACTTTAGGAAAAAGTACGACAAAAAAAGATATTGATTATGTTCTAAAATCCCTACCGGAGATTTTAGAAAGGACTTCAAGCTAGTTTTTTAAGCTCCGTCTATAGAGTTTTTTATAAAAAATAAAAGCCAGGTATATTTCAACCTGGCTTGTGACCGAATTTCGGTCGAGCGATTCTCGAACTAGGACTAAGCCTTCTTGGCCTTCGGCGCGGGCGCAGGAGAGAGGAGCCGGAGGTTCCGGATGTCCATGAGTGAGGACTTCTCGCCCCCTCTCATCATGGGCTTCTCGAACCAGACCCGAACGGTCAGGGCAGAGAGGATCTCGGTCACCTTGCCCTTACCAAAATGGCGGTGATTCACGGTCGCTCCCAAACTCATGTTGGGCAGGATGGTCACTCTCTCTGCGAATTCGTAGACCTCCTTTTCTGACCTGTCCAAAGAGACCGTGAGTACTCCCTCCTTGGAGCCGACGACTGTGCCGATCAGACCCTGCCGAGTGAGAACCTTCATGCCCTTTCCTGGAATGACCATAGAAGTACGCCTCCTTGTTAGCCCGTTGGGTGTTTACCCCTGGGCGAGAACATGACCCCGCACCGACTTCGCTTATTCTTTTCAAACTACCTGTCAAATATACTATACTAAAAGATAGTTATTGTCAAGCCCATTGAGGTAATTATCCTCGGTTTATGATTTAGCTCTTATTTTACAAGACTTTTTTGGTAGGAAATTCATTTATCTTGGGTAGAAGTTAACAACAGCTGTTTTTTTTGCCTTTTTAATATTTTGTTATATAATTCAGATGTGGAGGATCTTAACAAAACTCAAGTCGTCTTACTTACTCTGTTTATAACCTTTGTTACCTCCGTAACTACAGGGATTGTAACTGTAACTCTTCTACAGCAAGCTCCACCTGCCGTCACACAAACCATAAACAGGGTAGTTGAACGCACAATAGAGAAGGTTGTCCCCGCTGTAAAAACAGAGGTCAGAGAGACAAGAGTGGTTCTTGGTCAGGAGGAGCAGATAATTAAAACGGCCTCTATCGTTAAGCCAGTCATTGTTCGGATTGTGTTTCCAATTGGTTTTGTTTCTGCTAATGGCCCTTCTCAGGATTTAAAGCAAGTTGCGGAGGTTACCGATGGCAATCCTGCGAGTCAATCCGCGGTTGTTTTATCAAGTATTGATTCTAATAAAGAGCTAGAGGCCGGTACGGGTTTCTTGATTTCCAGTGACGGTTTAGTTGCGACATCCTATAGCGTTATTCCGGACCAGAGTATAAATTATGGAGTCTATGTCGGAGATAAAAAATATTCAGCCAGTGTTGTCTTCTATAGTAAAAATGACAGTCTGGCTGTTTTAAAAATTGAACATGACAGCGTTGTTAAATTTCCAATTCCACAATTTACCTCAAAGCCGATAGCTCTTGGTCAGACGGTTATTGTTTTAGGGCGTGATCTTTCTCGGTATACTGTCTCCGTCGGCCTAGTATCGTCCCTAAGGGATATTACTTCCAGTTCTTTGTCACCTATCTTTAAAACTACAGTTAAATCTGACGAGACAAATATTGGAGGTCCACTACTTAGTAGTGATGGTTTTATTATCGGGCTTAATTTAAATAACAGTGTTGCTGTGCCAATTGATTTAATAAAGTCTCGTCTTAGTCCTAATCCTAATCCTTCTAGCACGAAATCGTCTATCTGACCTCCTCCGCTCTGATTGACAATTTTTTTTACCTCATTATAATTTAGGAAAACTATTTTTCGTTCATTTTCAGTTTTTAGTTTTAAATTTCCAAAATGTTACCATTCAATAATTTTACAACTAAGGCCAAGGAGGCTATTAGAAAGGCCCATGAATTGGTTATAGAAAGGGGTCAGAATCAGGTCAGCCCAATACACCTTTTGATCGCTCTGTTAATTCAGGATGATAGTTTGGTGCTATCTATACTAGACAGATTAGAAGTTGATACTATCCTTTTAACTGATCACTTGATAGAGACGATTGAAACTGGTGAAAGCTCTAATATATCAGCTCCAGCTTATCAGATATATCTGACTGCTGAACTGGTTAAGGTTTTAGACACAGCTCTCAAGGCAGCCGCCTTTCTTAAGGATGAGTTTATCTCTACTGAGCACCTACTCGTTGCCTTACTTGACGTACCTAGCTCGGCTAGAGATATATTAAACAAATTTAAAATTTCCAAAGATGATCTTCTGAAGATTTTACAGGAGATTAAGAGTGGCAATATTACAGATGTAGTTGCCAAGAAAAAGGCCCATGCGCTGGAGAAGTATACTAGGAATTTAACTCGCCTTGCTCGCGAGGATAAATTGGATCCTGTAATCGGTCGAGATGATGAGATAAGGCGCATCATGCAGATTCTTTCTCGGAGGACGAAAAATAATCCTGTTCTTATCGGTGAGCCAGGAACTGGTAAGACCGCTGTAGCGGAAGGTTTAGCCAATAGGATTGCCAAAGGTGATGCGCCTGATATTTTAAAAAACAAAGAGATTGTATCACTTGATATGGGCTCACTAGTTGCTGGTACCAAATATCGTGGAGAGTTTGAGGAGAGACTGAAAAATATTTTGAAGGATATTGAGAAGGCCAATGGAAATATAATTCTTTTTATAGATGAGATCCATACTATTGTCGGGGCTGGTGCAGCGGAGGGATCGATTGATGCATCAAACATGTTAAAGCCCGCTTTGGCTCGTGGCGAACTTAGAGCAATTGGTGCTACGACTCTCAAGGAGTATCAGAAATATATTGAGAGAGATATGGCACTTGCTCGCAGGTTTCAGCCGGTTTATGTAGGTGAGCCAAGTGTTGAAGATGCTGTGGCAATACTTAGAGGATTGAAGGATCGATATGAATTACATCATGGTATAAAAATCACTGATGATGCCATTGTATCGGCTGTAAATTTGAGTTCCAGATATATTGGAGATAGATTTTTACCAGACAAAGCCATAGACCTTATCGACGAAGCTTCTGCCTCCTTACGACTTTCCCTTGAAGATAAGCCGATGTTGCTCTTGGAGACTGACAAAAAGATTATGCGATTGGAGGTTGAAAAAGAGGCGTTAAAGAAAGATACCAGCGGTGATCCGAAGACAGTTAAGGCACGGATTAAGCAGATAGATAAAGAGGTAGGTGATTTAAGAGAGCAAACTTCTGAACTAGATAATCGGTGGAAAAATGAGAAGAAAAATATTGTTGATACCAGGGCCATTAAGAAAGAGCTTGAGGCTCTTCGTCTTGAGGCAGAATCTGCTGAGATGCGTGGCGACTTGAGTGTTGTAGCTGAAATCCGCTATGGTCGTGTTCCACAGAAGGAGAAGGAACTTAAGGAGACCGAGATTAAACTTAAAAAATTACAGAGTACTAAAAGAATATTGAAGGAAGAGGTGACATCGGAGGATATTGCTAACATAGTTTCAAGATGGACGGGGATTCCAGTGTTTAGAATGCTCGAAGAGGAGGCCTTGAAATTAAAAAGGATGGAGGAGGAGCTTTCTAAGAGGGTTTTAGGTCAAAGCGATGCAGTTAAGAAAGTTGCTGGTGCCGTTAAACGTTCTCGCGCAGGTATCTCAGATCCTGATAAACCGATCGGTTCCTTTATGTTTCTTGGTCCATCTGGTGTCGGTAAAACTGAACTTGCAAAGGCTCTTTCTGAGTTTATGTTTAATGATGAGAAGGCTATAATAAGAATCGACATGTCTGAGTTCATGGAGAAGCACTCTGTTTCGAAGTTGATCGGTTCACCACCAGGTTATGTTGGATATGAAGAGAGTGGAAATCTCACAGAGTTAGTGCGTCACAGGCCGTATTCAGTAATTTTATTTGACGAGATCGAGAAGGCTCACCCGGAAGTATTTAATATCTTGCTACAAGTCCTAGATAATGGGCGACTTACGGACTCTAAGGGGAGAGTGGTTAATTTTAAGAACACAGTTATCATCCTTACTTCGAATATCGGTTCAGAATATGTAAACAAGCTAGAGAGTATTGGGTTTGGAAATAATGTACATGGAGATAACTACACAGAAACCAAGGAGAAGATTCGGGATTCACTTAAAGATCATTTTAGGCCAGAGTTCTTAAATCGCTTAGATGAGATAATAATTTTCGATACCTTAAAAGACGAAACTTTAAAGGGTATAGTTTTAAAGCAGTTAAACATTGTAAGGAAGAGACTTTCCGACAAGGGTATTGCGCTTGAAGCTTCCGATGAGGTTTTAAATTATTTGGCCAAAGAGGGTCATAATCCACACTATGGCGCGAGGCCGCTTAAGAGGCTGATTCAGAATAAAATTTTAAATCCAATATCAGAGTTTCTTATTTCAAGCTCCGTTATATCTGGTAGTAAAATTGCTGTTTTTATAAAAAATGGACTAGTAGAGGTTGGTGTTGTTTCAACCATAGCAAGAGCTAAGGGACAAAAGGCAGAGAATAAATAGTGGCAGAGAATTTTATAAAAAATAAAGAGGATTTTACCTGTGGACAGTGTGGCGCATTTGTTTTAGGTAATGGTTATACTAACCATTGTCCAGATTGTTTGTGGAGTCGACATGTGGATATTAATCCCGGAGATAGACTTGAGCACTGTCGTGGAATGATGAAGCCAGTTGGAATAGAAATAAAGAATAGAAAGACAGTGGTCGTGCATAAGTGTGAAAAATGTGGTAGTTTAAAAAAGAATAGAGTGGCGGAAAATGATAATCAGCAGAATATTATTTTAGTATCAGTTTAGTCATTTGCCCTCGTAGCTCAATGGATAGAGCA
Organism: uncultured Candidatus Saccharibacteria bacterium; assembly: GCA_964639675.1. Taxonomy (GTDB): domain Bacteria; phylum Patescibacteriota; class Minisyncoccia; order Phycocordibacterales; family UBA12445; genus JACQCV01. The sequence goes on along the minus strand of CAZXEK010000056.1, from coordinate 1,834 downwards.
ATCCCGTCCTAAGGGAGAGATGGAGGTTCGATTCCTTTCGGGGGCACCAAAATCTGACTTTCAGAAAATTGACCGACTTTTTTGTTGGCGGCGCAAAGCGCCGTCCACTGATTTTGGAAATAGGTTCGAGCTTGGTACAATAAACACACAATTCATAATTTGGTTTGAATCTGAAAGGGATCAGAATTAAGAAAGGTATATCACAGGGGGATATTGCACGAACGCTAGAAGTTAGTTGTGGTTTTATTAGTACCATTGAAAACGGGAAGACAAATCCGACACTTGCCACGATTGCAAGGTTGGTAAAGGCATTGGGTATTAAAATAGAGGAGTTGATACAAAGTAAGTAATATATGCTTTCACCAAAGATTAAAAAAATAACAAAGTTGCTGATAATCTTCAGTTCAGTTTCGGTGCTTGTTTTTGGGTTTGCGTGTGCAGGAATGTTTCATAAGACGGCAATGCCTATTATATTAACGGATTCTACTTCAATGATTACTCAAAACGCACAGCCATGTTGTGGCTCTAGCATCTCGCATCATTTTGACTCATGGCGGAATGCTTTTATCGCGGTTCCGGAAAAGGTCCGTGACAGTTTAATGTTACTGATACTGGGTCTCGTCTTAGCCTTAGGTTTTAGTTGGTTCCCATTTCAATATCATAAACCGGATAAGCTCACATTACCTTCGCGCCTCTATTTAAAGCAAAATCCTGATTTTACACTTTTCAATCATTTGAAATTGGCTTTTATACGAGGTGTCCTAAACCCGAAAATTTACTAAATGCAATTTAGTTAAATCAGTATTGGTCAGTGTCCGTAGTGAGGACATTGAATCATTCATCGCTGGTATTTTAATTTATCCACTAATTTCTTAATAAATTACAACAATATGCACGAACAATATAATGAAGACGAAACAAAAGCGCCCGCGACTCCAGCTCCGGCACCAACTAACGCATTGACCATACCGATTGCTGTGGTTATCGCTGGAGTTCTCATTGCTAGCGCAGTGATCTACAGCGGTGGGAAAACTGGCAGTAGTAATACGGCAGTTGCTCCACAGCAACCCGTGGCACAACAAACCGGAGATCTCGAGCAAATGAAGCCAATTAGCAAAGACGATCATATTCGTGGCAACCCAGAAGCACTTGTCAAAATCGTTGAATACTCGGATACCGAATGTCCATTCTGCAAGCGATTCCACGAAACGATGAAGCAGGTCATGGACGAGTATGGAAAAGACGGAAAAGTGGCGTGGGTGTATCGCCATTTTCCACTTGATCAGCTTCATCCAGTAAAAGCTCGTAATGAGGCCACAGCCCTTGAATGTGCCGGAGATCAAGGTGGAAATGATAAATTCTGGGCATACGCAGACCGTCTTTATGAAATAACTCCGTCAAACAACGGTCTTGATCCTGCAGAGCTCCCTAAGATTGCGCAGTATGTCGGTCTTGATGTGAGTAAGTTCAACAGTTGTCTTACTAGTGGAAAATTCACCAAGCATATCGAGGAAGATGTTCAGAACGCAACTGCAACCGGTGGAAATGGTACGCCATGGAGCATAGTAGTCGGTGCAAAAAATAAAAAGTATCCGCTTTCTGGTGCACAGCCTTATGCTTCGGTAAAACAATTAATTGATCTTGCATTGCAAGGCAAATAAACATGTTATTCCAAGCCTTACAAAAGGTGTTTCAAAAACCGGTGTATGCATTTCTCGCACTTATTTTGAGTGCGGTGATGTTTGCTTTCGCCGCATGGCTTCCAAACATCCGCTTGATCGCAAGCGTAGTTGGTTCCTCCGATGCATCTTTCTCGCAAAAGCTTGGGATACCA
>CAZXEK010000055.1:0-12946 GCA_964639675.1 uncultured Candidatus Saccharibacteria bacterium | reverse complement strand
TACTGTTAAGGAGACTTCTACCGATAAAAAATTCTCCGTCAATATAGAAAACACGATAAAAAACATCCAGACCAAATTCGGAGAGGGGGCTATCATGAAGCTTGGTGATAAACCGAAGGTAGGCATAGACGCGATACCGACAGGTTCGATCGGGCTAGACATAGCCTTAGGAGTTGGTGGTTTACCTAGAGGAAGAATTGTCGAAATATATGGACCGGAATCATCAGGTAAAACGACCCTGGCACTACATGTCGTCGCTGAAGCACAAAAGAAGGGCGGAATATGTGCCTTTATCGATGCCGAGCATGCGATGGACCCAGACTACTCGAAAAAATTAGGTGTAAAAATTGACGAACTTCTCATATCTCAGCCAGACAATGGCGAACAGGCACTTGAAATTGCAGAAAGCTTGATAAGATCTGGCGAGATAGATGTGGTTGTCATTGACTCCGTGGCCGCACTCACACCCAAAGACGAGATCGAAGGAGATATGGGGCAGATCCATATGGGAAAACAGGCTAGGCTAATGTCGCAGGCCCTTAGAAAGATGACCGCAATTGTGGCCAGATCCAAAACTGTGGTAATTTTCATAAATCAGATCAGAATGCAAATTGGAGTTATGTTTGGTAACCCAGAAACGACTCCAGGGGGCAAGGCCTTAAAGTTTTACTCTTCAGTTAGGATTGATATTAGGAAAATTGCTCAGATTAAAAAGGGGGAAGATGTGGTTGGCTCCAGGACTCGTGCCAAGGTTGTTAAAAACAAAGTTGCGGCTCCATTCAAGGTGGCAGAGTTCGATATTGTATATAATGAGGGAATCTCGCCGGAGGGCGAAATCATCGCTCTAGGTGAGAAGCTCGGTGTCATATCAAAATCGGGTAACTCTTACAACTACGGCGAAGAAAAACTAGGTAGAGGTTACGATGCGACTAGAACATTCCTTAAAGAAAATCCAGACCTTAGATCAAAAATCCTAAAGGAGATCCTAGAGAAGATGGCAATCGTCTAAACTTGTAAAAAAAATAAAAACTTCTCCAAATACTACATTGTAACTACACTACTAAGACTTTTGCCACGATCGTGGAATAATTATTATCTCAGATAGTTTGACTTATTTATTGTAACTTCAAAAGGGTTCCTCTTTCGCCCACCTCGAAGATATGAACATATGCGAAAATTTCTTTTCTTTTTAGGTCTTGGAGAAAATCCCCTGGGATTTTATGATTACCGATCCAAACACTTTTGTGCACCATAGAGAAGTCCAGAATTCTCAAAACTTCCCGCACCCAATCCCTGTTGTTTCTGTTATTTTCAGGAATATCATAACTAACAATGATGGTCTTATCTGTTTTCTCTTTCTTGTATCGCATGCGGCGTATTTTAAGTGATTCCAAATGTGATCGACCTTTCTCTGTTAGACTCCAAAAAAACGAGTGCCTTCGACCTTCTCTTGTTACGAAACCCTGCTGTTTAAGATATTGCAACGAACTCTGCAAACGTTGTTGTTCTGCTCTCTGTTGTTCTATCCTGGCTCTTTTTTCCAGATAATATGTATCACCAGAAATTCTCGCTCGAACCTTTTTATAAGAATTATTGCGAATAGATAAAAACTTACCAACAAGCGGCAAGAGAAGATCTGCTGTCTCTAATCCTAAGCCAACCAAACTATCAAGAATTGTCTCAAGCCGATCTATATGAATTCTCTTTGTTTTAATCTCCATGATTTTTAATCATTACTACTAATAATTATGCCACGATCGTGGCAAAAGTCTTAGTAGTAGTAGTTTGGGAACTAATCAGATAGAAAAAACTAAAGCCAATAAGCTAGCTCTTTCTTGCTAATAAAGTCTCGAAGAAGAAGAAGGCTAAAGAGGACGCCGACAAGGATGGAAGCCTGGACGATGAATTGGGTATGCAGTATTGCAGATAAAAAGAAACTGTAAATACCTTTTATATTAACGAGGCTTGGCATATTTGAAAGAACATTACTCACAAAAACATTCTCCTTGAACTGCCAGACGGAGGTCACAACTATTAAAAACTTGGCGGCCCTGGGGCTTGTCATCTTCCTAAGCACCCAGATCGTATATACTCGCCTCATGATTTTTGTTTTTAAGTATGACATTTATTTTGCCACTCAATAAGAGTTAGACCTGTCGGCTCACGATTATAAGGTAAATCCGCCCCAGACCTGATTCTTGTTTCGCTAAACATTAACTTTAACCTTTTTAAACTCCTTCTTCGCCCTACAAATCCTAGTCTTGATGGCTCCAACCGAGACACCCTCCTCCGCTGCTATCTCCTTCTGTGGGACCCCATCTATAAAATATCTCTTGAGAACATCAGCCAGGTTGTCTGGAATCCTCGATAATATAGAGGCTACATAATCCCTCATCGTCTCCTTGTCAAAATCATGACTCTGAAGATCGGGCATCATCTCATAAATATCCGGATCAAGTTCTACTGTATTCGTTATACCCTTCTTTAACTTTTGGTAGTGAGTAAAGGTAACATTTAATAAGATCCTATATCCCCAAGACTTAAAAGTTGCACCCTCTTGGGGCTTAAAGCGGGCAGCATTCATATAGATCCTAGTGAAAGCCTCTTGTACAATATCCTCCGCCTCCTCCTTTTTGTGAATAATTCTAAGGGCCTTCCTCAGAAATGCCTCCTCGTAACGATCAACAATTGTAGAAAAAAGGCTTGGCGTTTTTATAGAAAGTGCCAGAATTTCCTCATCTTTTTTATCTGTTAGCGAACCACTGTCTTCAAAATCATCAAGAAGCATAGTTTTAATATAGCACATGCTATTTCGTGTTTCCACCACTCCTTACTTTACTAGGATTGTCTGTAGATTAAACCTTCACTGCCTCTAAAAGCATAAATAAGGGAATCTCTTTTTTAGATTGATTTTCAGCATTTGCTCTTTTACCTGGTTGGCTAATTTTATTTGATATAAGTTCATGTAAGGTTTTGGTCAGAAAACCCGTACTCTTTAAAACCTTGAAATAAAATTGCATCGGCCTGTGAAATGATTCCGTAAAAGATGGCTTACTCTGTCCTGGATGCATATTTATGGACACCTTAAATTCCGACATATATCTATCCACCCTCCTGTATTGGACTGAGCTAGCCTCATCAAATCCCCAACTGCTCTCTTTGGGTATTCTAAATACTGGGTGATTTAAAACCATGACCAAAGAACCGCCCGACCTTAAAACCCTTTGACATTCGTTCAAAGTCTCGCCAACCTTCTCAATATTTTGAAGGGCTAAAATGAGAGTCACCTTATCGATACTCTCACTTGGTATGAAATCCATTTTGTGAGACGGCGCGGTAAAATATTCGATCTTATCTGCTTGGAAATCGGAGGTCGGACCTCCGATTTTTTTTGCCTTCTCGTAATTTTTAGCGATATCTATAAGTTCCTTCGCAAGATCAACTCCAATCACCCGTGCCCCAGCATCCCTAAGAGCTCTGGCAAAAAAACCTTGACCACAAGCAAGATCCAAAACCTTGTCACCATTTTTTATAGACAAAATACTCAGAATATCAGGCAAGATAACCTCCTTCTGATAGTTACTGCCCGTCTCTACGAAATCATCATACCAAAAGGCAACCTCACCCCAACCTGTATTATCTTTTTTTGATATCATCGTGAGCTTTATTCTGTAAATCTTTTACAATTAGATCTATCTCAGAAACCTTTCTAACTAAATCATGCATAATATTTGCTTCAATATGAATCTCTTCTTCGGTTTTTTCTATAACCTTCTTTTCTTTGTTTAACCCAGACATGATTATCGTATCTCCAATAAAGAAGGAGACAAATATCCCTGTCATAAGAGCAACAGTAACGCTAACAACAATTAAAGTCACCCCGCCCCAAAAGGTTGTAAAAAATACTATTGATTGAGTTACAGTTGTAATCCCATCCCAAAATAACACAATCGATAGGGCAGCTATAACACTGTATAAAACTGGGCTGTGGCTTAATCTTCCACGCACTCGGTCTTCAAGTTTATCAAAAAAATTAATTATTCTATTCATTTTTTACTTAAAAATTATTTAATAGACGTGCCATCAGAGACGGCTTTCTCTGGTAGTAAAATAACTGGCCTGACTGCCAACGAATCAAGACCACCATCTTCACTACTAGCAGCCAGTAGCATCCCTTCTGATTCATAACCAGCCAAGCTCTTCGCCACCAAGTTTGCCACGATGACAACCTGTCTGCCAACCAAATCTTCAACTCTATAAAACTTCTTTACCCCAGCAATGATCTGCCTCTTCTCGATACCAATATCTACAACCAGCTTGATTAACTTGTTAGAATTCTCCAGATCGTCTGCCGAGATAATCGTCCCGACTCGCAAATCAACTTTAGCAAATTCGTCAAATGAAATAGTTGGTTTAAGTGGAATACCCATATTTATATAATAGCAAATATCCTGTCCTATAAAATACTTGACAAATAAAATATAGCATGCTATGATCGGAGGCAGGTAGAACGTGAGTTTGAAACAGCTTAGGAGGAAATGTGGAAGCATTCATAGTTGGTGCGATTTTCTTCGTGGCGTGGCTAGCGGTCATGGCCGCTGCCGTGGTGTCTAGTCCAAAAAGCATCACGACGTCGAATCAGTCGACTCCCAACAACAGACCAATGGTGCTAACCAATAAGGAGGGACGGTAACCATGGACGCAGGGGTGGCACTGTTCATTGGGGTGCTTGTCACACTAGTAACGGTACTCGGTATTATCATCAAATGGAGTGCCGAGGATAGAGAAGAAGCCCAATACATACGTCGATATGGGGCGTTGCGGACAAAGCGGAAGCTCAACAGATACGTCGATACAGAAAGATCACCCGACCAACACAATCTTGGGTAGCGATAGGGTCATATGACCCAACGACCAGTCCCCACCACTAGTGGGGACTTTTTTTATTAAAATTTTTATTAACTTCTTACACATCTGACGATCGTCAGATGTGTAAAAAACGGAAAAGATTAATATAAAAAAACAAAAAAATTATTTTTTTGCTCTCAGAAATTTAAGGAGTTTATCTTGAAATTTTTTTAATGAAAGATCGTCAATTACTGAAATTAAAGAATAATTCTTAGAGATTTTTTTAACCGTTGTTTCAATTTTTTTTAATTCCTTAAGAGAAACATTATCGATCTTGGTGATCGCTATATACTCTGACTTTTTAGCAAGATGCAAGCCATGCCCCTCGATCTCTTTCCTTATAATTTTATAATCTTTGGTCAAACTATCTGTCTCGGCCGAGATACAATGAACTAAAACTCTGGTCCTTTCAATGTGCTTCAAAAACTTTATACCCAACCCCTTACCCTCCGAAGCACCCTCTATAAGCCCGGGGATATCAGCAATAATGACACCCCCCGGTAACGCCCCCAAGTGGGGCTCAAGGGTTGTAAAATTATAGTTACCAACCTTACTTCTACTACCTGTCAGCGCATTCAAAAGACTAGACTTACCAACATTAGGTAGACCGAACAAACCTATATCAGCAATCATCTGAAGCTCTAGAAAAAGTTCAGCTTCATAACCCCTCCTCCCCTCCTCGTATCTGTCTGGTTCAAAATTTCTAGCGGTTGAAAACTGATAGTTGCCCCGCCCTCTGACCCCACCCTTACCTACAAGCACTCGATCGTTCTCTTTTATTAACTCAAACTGTTCGCCTGTGGTTAAATTATTTACGACTGTACCTCTTGGTATCTTTAAAATGAAATCATGCCCGTCACGACCATTAGCATTACGCTCTCCAGCGATACCCTGCTCAGCATTAAAAACCTTTTCATAACGAAATCTAGATAGGTCAAAAACCTCCTGACTAGTCTCCAGAAAAACATTACCGCCATTTCCACCGTCACCACCAGATGGTCGCTTAGAAAATTTGCCCTCACCAAAAGAAACGGCCCCCTTACCGCCATCTCCTCCTCGAACTCGAATTGTGACTTCATCGACTAACATATATTTTTAAAATTTAATTTTTGGAGCATCCTGATTTAAAAAATATTAGCCAACATTTGTCGGTATCCAATGGATAGAGCAGAGCTCCCCGTGAATCTTATTATCTTGATAAGCAGAAGTAGCTGCTACTGAACCCATGGCAGCAGCAGTAATCGCCTGTTTGAAACCACCAAAGAAATTAACCGTATCGCCAGCAGCGAAAACTCCGTCTATATTTGTCTTCATTAGACCATCAACAAGAATATATCCTCGTTCGTCACAAACCACGCCTAAAGATTTTGCGAGTATTGTATTGGGTAGTGCGCCTATCTCAACAAAAACACCATCGATAGAGAGCTCATTCGAGCCGTTATACGGCTTAGAGATAATTAACTTCTCGAGCTTCTCTTTACCCACCAACTCGGAAACCTCCGTATTAAATAAAATCTCCACCTTGTCTCCGAGCTTCTTCATCTCATCATAATTAATCGGCTCAGCTTTAATCTCATCACCACGAACTAAAACATATATTTTTTTGGCATACTGCGCTGATAAATTGACGCCCTTTACTGCAGCATCACCGCCACCGACCATAGCTATAACCTTGTCAACATAAACCGGCCCATCACAAGTCACACAGTAGTGCACGCCTTTATTCGAGAGCTCTTTCTCGTTTGGTAAACCAAGCCTTCTTCTTTCAGCGCCATTGGCCAAAATAATAGTCCGTGCAAAATAGTCCTGCACTAGTTTAACACCTTCCAAGACAGAGATGGAAAAGCAGTGTCCATCCCTTTTTATATCTGATACCTTACCATCAACAAACTCTACACCAACATCTTTGGCCTGTTCTTTCATCTTCTTCATCAATTCATAGCCATCGATTGGACCGGTTCCGGGGTAATTATAGAAAACCCCACCAGTAGCGCTCTCGCCACCAAACTCGCCATTAACAAGTAAAACTTTCATCTTATATCTGCCGGCATATATACCGGCCGATAAACCGGCAGCACCTGAACCAACTATTACTAAATCGTAAATCATAGACCGAGGAGCTTGTTTATTCTATCCTTATCAAAGCCGACAATCAGTTCACCATCGATGTCTATAACTGGCACCCCACTCTGCTTAGATTTATCTAACATTTCAGTCCGAGCCTTGGCATCCGAAGATACGTCAAACTCAATAAAATCGACCTTCTTCTCCTTAAAATAATCCTTAGCCATCTTGCAGTACATACACCATGGTGTGCTATATACTTTAACCATTGACATATTTTTATTATCTAATAATAAATAATCGACTCTCTGTGGCATGATTATACTACAAAAATCAAAAAGGGGGAAAGCTTTGACCTACCAACTAGAAAATGATAACTTAAATATAGAATCTAGAACATTTTAAACATTTATCAAAAAATAAAACAGAAAGAGAGGTAAGAAATGTCCTGGAGCCCTAGAGCTGTCTATGTCACCATTATCGTCACGCTATCATACCTTCTTTTACAAATAGGTGATCTTGCAGGTGCCACAACAATCACCAATCTTCTCATAACGGGTCTCATAATGTCTTGCGGTATCGTCTTTCATAAGACTCCACCCAAGCCACCGGTACAAAAGACCGAAGATCCAGCAATTACTCCGGCCACCAAGAAGAAAGAGGATGAATGTAACTGTAATAATAGAGAGACGCCGACTGGTTGCTAAAGATCATCTGCCCCCACGTTTTTACCCATATTGATGAGGTAAGACCGTGGGGATTTTATTTTTTAATGGTAAAATAATATTATGAACAAAATTAAAGCTTATATAAATAAACACCGGATAAAGAGTGGGGTCGCCTTTCTAATATTGATATATATTAGTTATTTGGGATATGGCAAATACACTGATACTACGATGATCACTCGCTACACCACAGCAATAGCGGAAAAGGGAACCATCGTCTCTTCAATAACAGGCAGCGGTCAAGTCTCTGCTCTAAACCAGATTGATATAAAATCAAAAGTTTCTGGTGATGTAAGTTATATCCCCCTAGAAAATGGTCGAAGCATCGAGGCGGGTACTCTTGTTCTAAAATTAGACACTCGAAATATTGAGAAGGCCGTACGAGATGCGGAGACAAATCTACTAACAGCAAAACTTTCTTTAGAAAAAATACAGAGACCAGCTGATACACTGTCGCTTATACAAGCAGAAAGCGCCTTAACAAACGCCAAACAGGCAAAAACCCGCGCTGATGATGACCTACTAAAAGCATACGATGATTCCTTCTCTAATATCGGAAACGCCTTTATCGACCTGTCCCCTGTCATAACCGGTATTCAAGATATCCTCTACAAAAATACAAATAACGCTGGCCAAGATAACATATCTTACTATACAGACCTGGTTAAAAATTATGACAACAGCGTTTTTGTCTATCGTGACAGTGCGGCGAAAGACTACCAGATAGCGAGGACAACATACGATAAAACTTTTCTGAAATACAAAACAATTACTCGCGACGCGGACAGAAATAGTATAGAAGAGATCTTAAGTGATACGACCCTCATGGCGAGAGTGATGGCCGAATCAGTGAAAAGCACCTCCAACTTTCTAAGTTTTGTCAAAGACAGACTAACCGAACGTAACAACACACTACCTTCACAAATCTTAAGCAACCAAACAAACATCGACTCCTATACAATTAAAACAAACCAGAATTTAGGAAACTTGGTAGGGAACGTTAACACTATTAAAAATAGTAAAAATAATATCCAGAATAGCATCTCGACAATAGCTGAAAAAACAGAATCTTTAGCGAAGATAAAGAATGGGAGCGACGAACTTGATATCCGGTCGGCTAAAAACTCAGTCCAACAAAAAGAGAACGCCCTGGAGGATGCTAAAAGTAATCTTGCAGACTACTACATTCGTGCCCCATTCGATGGCACAATTACAAAGATTGCAATAAAACAGACCGACTCAATCAATAATGGCACCACGATTGCAACCCTCATAACTAAACAAAAATTAGCAGTTATCTCTTTAAATGAGGTCGATGTATCAAAAATCAAGATTGGAGATAAAGCAACTATTACATTCGATGCCATCGATAGCCTAACTCTTTCTGCTAAAGTCACGGAAATAGATACGATCGGAACAGTATCTCAAGGTGTCGTAACCTATAATGTCAAACTAATTTTTGATATCCAGGACGAAAGAGTGAAGGCTTCGATGAGTGTAAGTGCTGCCATTATTACAGATATAAAACCAGATATCTTGGCAGTACCCAACAGTGCCGTAAAATCAGCAAATAACAACCGCTACGTAGAACTCTTTGAGAAAACAATGGTCCGAGGCACAGACGGACTCGGCACACCTTCTATAATTTTACCCAAACGACAAAGAGTAGAAGTCGGGATATCGAATGATACTTTGACTGAAATTCTGTCGGGAGTTAAAGAGGGTGATAATGTAGTAACTAGAACCGTCAGTCCAAATAAAGCTGTCGGTGCCAGTACAGCTCCAAATATATTTGGAGCGACGGGCGGAGGTAATAGAGGAGGCGGAGGAGGTGGTCTACGTGGTTTAGGTAGATAAGAAAAAAGATGATTGAGATTACAGACATAACAAAGATGTATAAGTCTGACGATCTAGGATTTCTGGCGCTTCGCGGAGTCAGTTTTAAAATTGAGGACGGGGAATTTGTAGCAATAATGGGCCCCTCTGGTTCTGGTAAATCGACACTTATGCATATACTCGGTGCTCTAGACACCCCGACCAGCGGTACCTATTTTCTGGACAACAAAGATGTTTCAACTCTGACAGATGATGAGCTGGCCGATATAAGAAGAAGCAAAATCGGTTTTGTTTTTCAATCGTTCAATCTCCTACCTCGGACGACAGTATTAAGAAATGTCATGCTGCCTCTAGTTTATGCCGGCATCCCCCCAGAAGAGAGGATGGCGCGTGCGATAGTCGCATTAAAATCAGCCGGCCTAGACCAAGAACTTTTCGACCATCTTTCTAATCAACTTTCCGGTGGCCAGATCCAACGTGTAGCTATTGCCAGAGCTTTGGTAAATAATCCGACGTTAATCCTTGCTGATGAACCAACTGGAAATCTAGATTCTAAAAGTGGCGAAGTTGTTTTAGAAACATTCCAAAGACTGAATTCCGAAAAAGGTAGAACAATAATTTTAATCACCCACGAACAAGATATCGCACTACACGCGGGACGAATCATTCATATTAAAGATGGGTCGATCGTAAGTGATTCTAAAAAACATACCCGAAAAATAATCTCAAAACAGATATGACAATCGCAGACCTACTACACGAAACATACTCGGCTTTGTCATCAAACAAAGCCAGATCAGGACTGACGATCCTTGGTATAGTTATCGGCATCAGTTCTGTCATTGCAATGGTCGCTATTGGCCAAGGTGCCAAAAGCTCTATCCAAGCAAGCATTGAGGGGCTCGGTTCCAATCTGCTCACAATCCTACCAGGTGTCGTTCAGCCCGGACGTGGGATTGTATCATCTGGCCGAGGGTCAGCACAGACACTAAAAAATAGCGACATTGATACGATTAAAGAGGTCGAAGGGGTCCTCGCCATCTCTCCTGAAGTTTCAAGGCGCTTCCAAGTAACCGCGCAGACTGGAAACAACACCAACACAACAGTAAGTGGAGTAACGCCTGACTTCGTAACCGTCCGTAATATCGTCATCGGAAATGGCTCATTCTTGACTGACTCTAACCTTAGAAGTATTGGACGTGAGGTGGTCCTTGGGGCGACAGTCGCCACCGACCTATTCGGAGAGTCAGATCCAATTGGTAAAACAGTTCGTATAAATAAAACCAGCTTCCGAGTTATCGGTGTCCTGGTTGCTAAGGGCGGAGCTGGCTTCTCTGGTCCAGATGATATGGTAATCGTACCGATAACAACCATGCAGAAAATCCTCTCTGGTGTTGATTACCTTTCAACAATTGCGGTCAGTGTGAAAGACAAAGATCGAATGGATGAAGTAAAAAATAATATAATCGACATCCTAACAGTAAAACATCGTATGTCAGAGCCGGACTTCTCTGTAATTTCTCAGGCCGATATCTTGGGCACCCTTACACAGGTCGTAACCACTCTTACACTTTTCCTAGCCTCAATCGCCGGCATATCACTCTTGGTCGGCGGTATAGGAATTATGAATATGATGTTAACAACAGTCACTGAAAGAACCCGAGAGATCGGCTTAAGAAAAGCTATCGGTGCTAAGAGGCGTGACATTCACCTCCAATTTTTAACAGAAGCGGTAATGCTCACTTTCTTCGGCGGCCTTATCGGAGTAATCCTCGGCTGGCTAATATCATTCCTGGTAACATACTTCGGAATTCTCCAGACAGAAGTCTCCACCTCATCCGTAATACTCGCCTTCGGTGTTTCAGCTACTATTGGTATAATCTTTGGTTACTATCCAGCCCACCGAGCCGCTTCTTTAAATCCAATTGAGGCACTGCGATACGAATAGTATAATCAAGAGTATCCATCGTTACATCTTTCGATCTACCAGTCTTCTTGTTTATCATTTTTAAATTATATACCAGCTGGAAATAAAATGAAGCAAATATAAGAACTATCTGATAACACCAAGTGCCTTGGGATGTTGTGTGCTCCAGGCGTAGAGGGCAACTGCTGTAGAGGCAGCAACATTCAAAGACTCGCAACGCTTGCTCATAGGTATAGAGAGAAGGATATCACACAGTTCGCGAGTTTTCTGGCGTATCCCGGTGGCTTCATTTCCCATTACAAATATAGTTGGAGCATCAAATAGTTCGGTATTTATATTATGCGTTGCCGTCTCATCCATACCATAAATCCAGAAGCCCTTATCCTTCAACTCTCGCAAGGTCGAATTAACATTACCTATCGAGACCAACGGGACACTAAACGCCATGCCGGCAGAAACCTTAATTACAGTGCTAGTGATCGGAACCTGATTATGTTCAGGAATAAGAACCCCAGAAACCCCGAAGGCAGCGGCTGATCTGATTATGGCACCAAGATTATGTGGATCTTGTATTTCGTCTAGAAGAACAAGCGAGGTGTCTCTATCTACTGAAAGGCCCCCTATAAACTCCTTGAACGAGATGACAAGATCTCCTAAGGATAAAAGAGCTACTGTCCCCTGCCTGACATCGAGACGATCCACCCCCTTCGGAGCTTGATCAAGAGATGACACAATAACTGGGACCCCACTTTTTTTTATTAATGCCATAAGTTCACTGTCAGCAGATTTAGGCTCCAAAAAAATCTTTTTTAAAGACCTGGGTGAGTGAACTAGAGCTTCGACAAGAGCGTGCCGACCATAGATATATGTTTTATGTTCCAGCATAAGATAGAGAAAGTATACCCGGGGCTTGGTTGTAATACAAGAGATATCATGCTCTAATATATTTTAAATTATGAAACAAAATAAGGGGCACAGTTTTTGGAATAAGGAATATAAAAAGGGTCGCGGTTCAAGAGAACAGGGAAAACACCTGGCACTTTCTAATAAACCCAGTGAGGATCTGATTAAGTTCACAAGGTGGCTAGAAAGAAATGCCCCTCTAAACCCACTCCACTCAAAATCCTCTGTTCTCGATCTAGGTTGCGGTAATGGCCGTAATCTGATCTATCTGGCAACAACCTACGGAATGATCGGCGTCGGATACGACATCTCTAATGAAGCATTAAACCAGGCCAAAGAGTTAAGTAAAAATCTCAAAATAGACTATGGAGTCGCTACTATCGCTGATCCGGTTAAGCTTAAGAGTGCGTCACAAGATCTGGTGCTTGATATGATGGCCTCCCACTTTCTTAACGAAGCAGAGCGAGAAAATCTGACCCAAGAGATATCGAGGGTACTCAAACCAGGTGGGTGGTTATACTTTAAAACCTTTCTGCGAGATGAAGATCTTCACGCAGAAAGATTACTCCGCGAACATCCA
>CAZXEK010000054.1:0-9390 GCA_964639675.1 uncultured Candidatus Saccharibacteria bacterium | reverse complement strand
TGGAATTAAAGATCTATATTTTGGTCTAGATAATGATTCTTATAAGCAAACTCTCGGTGCTGGGTCGCTTGATGAGATTAGATTATATAATCGACCCTTGACTACTTGTGAGATACAACTACTAGCAGGTAAGGGGTGTGGTGGTTTGAGTAGTTCGCTTAGTCGCAAGAATATGGCTTCGATTCTAGATATAGTCGAATCTACACTCTTGCGATTGCGTTCTATGATAAAGTAGACAGGACACGTTTTTGTTTTTTGACAAAACATGGGAGGTTCTAAATGGACAAGATAACAGTTGTCGTTGTAAAGCCTTGGGGTAAATTTGAACAGTTTACTTTGAATCAGAAAACTACTGTAAAAATACTAACTGTTGAGCCATTTGCCAGACTATCGTATCAAAGTCACGAAAAGCGTAGTGAGTTCTGGCGATGTATTAAAAATTCTGTAATAGCAGTAATTAATGAAGAGGTGACGATCATGAAAGATGGTGACGAGGTTCGGATCCCTCCTGGTACGAAACATAGACTTATTGGAGGAGCAATTGTTGGACAGGTCTTGGAGATATCTTTTGGGGAGTTCGACGAGGAAGATATCGTTCGTTATGAAGATGACTATGGCCGTGGACTAAAATAAAAAATAGTATCTACCTACAACTCTGAGTAAGGTCTCCAAATCCTAGATGCTTCAGTCCAGAATCACTTTTTCTGCTCACTGATATGAGGGAAATTCGCTTATAAAAGATATCCCCCTCCGATGTTTATCGGAGGGGGTTTCTTAATTTTTGTTAAAAATGGAACTTATGCTGCCGCCAACTAGCGATGATTCATAGATGACATGAGCAAGGAGATCATCGATCGGGATCATCGTCAGCCAGTCTTTATGGATCTCGAGGTAATCTCTCGAGCGAGGGATTGTGTTTGTCACAATTACCTTGAGGTTGCTTTCTTTGAATTTGTCCTCAGTCGCAATACCATTTTTAGTACAGGCGATCCAGTGTGTGGCAACGACGTAAACCTCTTTGGCACCACGTCGGAGGATCTCTTTTCCGGCAGTGATACTAGTGTCTCCAGAAGCAATTTCATCATCATAGAGTAGAACAATTTTTCCCGAGACTTCACCATTGAACTGGATTATTTCGATTCCAGATTCGTTGCGGCGCTTGTCCAGAGGAAAGCATGGCATATCAGGTTTGCAATATTTTGCAAAACGTCGAGTTCTGATGGCCGCGCCGTGATCGGGAGCTACGGTGATGACGTTATCAAAGTTGCTGTTGAAAAGTTTTTCGAAATACTGACTGTGTAGGATTGATCCAAAGAGATTGTCTACTGGTATATTAAAAAATCCCTGACCTTGATCGGAGTGCATGTCCATGGTGATAAGTCGTTCGACCTTTTTGTGAATCTGCAGAAGTTCAGCGATGGCTCTAGCTGAGATAGGCACACGGGGTTTGTCTTTTCTGTCTTGTCGAAAATAGGATAGATATGGAAGGACTAGGGTTATACTTTCAACCGTGGCAAGTGTTAGAGCGTTGATTGTAAGGTACAGTTCGATCAAGCTCGTGTTTGGGTCCGGATATCTTAAAGAATGAAAGAGAAATATCTTCCTGTTTTTAATTCGGATTTCACCGAGGTTAGGATAGAGTTCGCCACCGGAAAATATCTTACGTGGGATGGAGTTGTAAGAGAAGCGCTCATCTTTGTACTTCTCTCTTAGTGCTATAAAAACATTCTGTGCTACGTCTGACATCTCTTTTGAGGCTAGGATCCCTATTGTATCGGAATATTTTTCGTCCATTTTCCACTTCTTCCTTTGGTTAGGTGATTGTTAAGGTTCGTGTATAAGTCTACTTATTAAGCTATATAATTTAACAGCCTTAGTCAAATTCTACTACGGGGGCAACAAAGACGCCTCCACTAAAAGGCGGAGGCGTCTTTGTATTTCTTATGTAGACTTATTTACTGAGTTGGCTTTGGGGTAGGAGTTGTGACTGGGGTTATTGGTGTTATTTTCTGTCCATTTCTGATATCTTTTATCTCCTCTCTCTTTTTTTCGATCTCCTTTCTAATCTCTTCTCGCTGATCTTTTCTGACCTCCTTTTTGTTACTTCTTTCTTGCTTAGCCTTAGTTCTAGCTGCCTCCGATCTCATTTTGGCATCTTTCCTTATAGCTTCGATTTTAGCCTGATATTCTGCTCTTATAGCCTTTATCCTTAATTCCATCTCTTGTTTCAAAGCTTTTACCTTCACCTCAGCGTCAGACTGGATGTTACCACCACCGACACCTATGGATTTTGATTCGCCAGTTGGTGTAGTTGGGGCTGGTACAGTTGGAACATTAGGGGTCGTAACTCTTGAATCTATTACAACACTTGTTGGAGTTACAGCTCCACTTGTTCCTGGAGCACTCGACTCTTCTGCTAGTGCAGCCAATGCTGGTAGGACTAAAGATGTCACTAGCATACTACTAATCGCTACTTTCTTTATGTTCATTTGATTATATAATTTATTTTAATAATATCGATCTAGAGGTAGAATAACATTATTAGTGGATTATGTCACTTATTAATCAGGTTGTTTGTTTTATATAGTATAGTCTTTTATTTTTTATCCTTAATTTTATATGTGTGGCATAGTGGCATATACAGGGAAAAGAGAGGCCTCGTCTATTTTAATTGATGGATTGAGGTCGCTTGAGTATCGTGGTTACGACTCGGCTGGTATATTTCTCGCAGGTCAGGGGGTATTTAAGGCTATAGGTCCGGTTAATAATCTTGCGGAAAAATTAGAAAAAGTAGTGACCGGCTTTTCTAGTAGATCTGGTATTTCTCATACCAGATGGGCCACTCATGGTGTCCCATCTCTCGCCAATGCTCACCCTCACTCTGATCAGTTTGGCAAGGTCTGGATTGTCCACAACGGTATTATTGAGAATCATAAGGAGCTAAAGAGAGAGATGGTCAGCTTAGGTTATAGGTTTGTTTCTGAAACTGATTCGGAAGTTGTGGCTCACCTTATCGCTGATAATTTAAAACGAGTTAAAACAATTGAGGAGGCGGTAAATCAGGCTCTTAAAAAAATTATTGGTACTTATGGTTTGGCAATCATGTATGATGAAGAGCCTTCGAAAATTGTCGCAGCTAGGATGGGTAGCCCCCTAGTAGTCGGTTTAGGTCAGGGGGAAAATTTTATAGCATCGGATCCAACACCAATTCTACGACACACAAAAGATGTAATATATTTGAATGATGGTGAGATGGCTGTAATTACACCTG
Source organism: uncultured Candidatus Saccharibacteria bacterium (assembly GCA_964639675.1). Classification (GTDB taxonomy): domain Bacteria; phylum Patescibacteriota; class Minisyncoccia; order Phycocordibacterales; family UBA12445; genus JACQCV01. The sequence continues at coordinate 6,119 of CAZXEK010000054.1, read as the reverse complement.
ATAAGTATTCTATATTTAATATTGATAACGTTGAGGTCAAGAGAATCCCGGACCAGATAGATTGGAGTGTCGAGGAGGTACAGAAAGGGGGATATGATCACTTTATGATGAAGGAGATGATGGAGGCGCCGGAGGTGGTTAAAAATACTTTGAGGGGTAGGCTTTTAGTCGAGGATGGTTTGGCTAAACTTGGGGGACTAGAGTCTGTCCGAGACAAACTTCGAGAGATAAAAAGGATTATAATAGTTGGTTGTGGCACGGCTTATTATTCTGGTTTGGTGGCTGAGTATATGCTTGAAGAGTATGCTTCGATTCCTGTTGAGGTTGAAGTTGGGTCAGAGTTTAGGTACAGAAAGCCGATTATCGACGAGCACACGATGCTTCTAGCTATCTCGCAATCTGGGGAGACAGCTGATACACTTGAGGCGATTCGTGAGGCTAAGAGGAAGGGGGCGCTAACGATAGGGATTGTTAATGTCGTCGGTTCAACTATTGCCAGAGAGACAGATGCCGGAGTTTATAATCACGCGGGACCGGAGATTGGTGTGGCTTCAACAAAAGCTTTTATATCACAACTTACGGCGCTCGCGATCCTTACTTTATTTTTAGGGAGACAGCGTCAGATGTCTTTAGTCATCGGTCAGAGGATTGCGAAGGAGCTTCTAGAACTTCCGGAAAAGATAGAAAAAATTTTAAAAAATAGAGAAGATATAAAATCATTAGCGCTTAAATATTCTGAGTTTAAAGATTTTCTCTACCTGGGTAGGAAATATAATTATGCGATTGCTTATGAGGGGGCGCTGAAACTAAAAGAGATATCCTATGTCCATGCTGAAGGTTGTGGAGCGGGTGAGATGAAGCATGGGCCGATAGCGATGATTGATGAAAATTTTCCAACAGTTGCGGTGGCATTACGTGATAGTGTTTACGAAAAAATGATCTCAAATATCCAGGAGGTCAAAGCTAGACGGGGTAGGGTGCTAGCTGTCGGAACAGAGGGGGACTTGGAACTCGCCAATCTAGCTGACGATGTTATTTATGTTCCTAAAACCCTAGAGATGCTTTCACCGATTCTTGCCGTAATTCCACTTCAATTTTTCGCTTATTACTTCGCTGTTTTGCAGGGGCTTAATGTAGATAAGCCTCGAAATTTGGCCAAGTCTGTAACAGTAGAGTAGCAAAAAAAAGACCCCCGATTTAATCGGGGGCTGTTTTTGCTTTGATAAACGTTTTACTTAACGGGAGGGGCATGATCTATGAGATACAGAAGAACAAAATCTAGATCGAACATAACGCTCATACTGTCTTCATAGGTGGTAGTTGTCACACCATTCTTTTCTATAATCGTATAGCGACAGATGATTCCAGCATCGACACAACATTTGCCATAAGGGTGATCTTTAACAGACGAAATTGGCATCAGATCATGTTTCACTTTCTCTATGAATTTCAGGAGATTGATCCTTTTACCGATCGGTTTATCAGTCTTCAGTTCATCGCCACGATTTTCTATAATTGCCTTGACCTCTTTTGGCGTGAAGTTTCCCTGGGAGAGGATAACAGCGGCACAGGCTGTGGCATGAGGACAGGCCATTGAAGTACCGGAAGCAAAACCATATTTACCAGCAGGCAAAGTAGAGTAGGTATGGTGTCCTGGCGCGGCGCAAGTAGAACTATCTCCATAGTTAGAAAAAAATGCCCTTTCTTCAGTGCCATCAGGTTTGAGTCCTGTGGCCGTCACTCGTATAACCTCGGGGAATTCGGCGGGGTAGAATGGTCTATCGCTATTGGCATTGCCTTTAGCACAGACAACCGTCACTCCTTTGTCATTAACTGCGTGCTGTACGGCATCATGAAGTGCTCTTGAGTAAGATGGTGATCCAAGACTCATATTAATGACATTGACACCATGATCAGCGGCATAGACAATTCCTCTAGATACACTAATAAGAGTGCCACTACCAGATTCATTTAGAACTCTAATCGGCATGACCTTAGCTTCCCCATGAGCAATACCAAAGAATCCATCATGACTAGGCTTAGCAACAATCGTCCCTGTTACATGAGTAGCATGCATCTCATCGGGACTTCTGTTGCTCGGATCATTCGCTTCACCACCGGCAAAATTGCGACCTGGCACTAGGCTATTTATCAGAGCGGGATGTTTCAAATCACAACCGGTATCTATTACCCCTACAATAATTTTTCTGGTGGGTTTTAAAATCTGTAGACCCTCCAAAATCTTAGGGATTCTAATTCCCCAAGTCTTGTCATTTTCCGAAAGGCTATTCATAGAGAGGCTTTGATCTTCCGGATTTCGGAATATCTTCGCACCATCTTCGACCATCTCGACATCCTCAAAATCTGCCCAGAGGTCCCAGAAGATATTATCTTTGTCAGTTGCAATAACCCAACGACCCAAAACCCCATCATTATTTTCAGGATAAAGATCTTCGACAGAAGAAGAATTTTCTCTGATTATTTTGTCGAATTGGCTCTGGCCGACACAATTGGCCTTGTCAAAGACAGGCAAATTTCTTAGTTTTACTAGATACCTATACTCTGGCTGAGTTATGTTGTGCGAATGCCAATTACGATAGAGTTGATTGAGTGATCCAGCGAAAAGAATTAGAGATAGAACACTAACAACAGCCAAGATCCAGATCTTGCTATTCGTACCCGTTTTCATTTTTCCTTACCTCCGTTTTTAGGATTTAAAATCTAAAATTCAAGGAACTATGTATAGTATACTCCTATTATGTTTTATCATACTGTGTCAACCTTGTCTAATTTTTGTAACTGAATCCTCATCCTAATTGCAGAGAGTCGATCTCAAGTGGGTTCTAAATGTCAGACTTCCGTGACGGCCGTCACGGAAGTCTGACATTTAGAATTTGGGGAATACTGATTAAGATTTTTGTAATCTATTTTTTTCTGCTATAATAGCGTTAGTATTAATTTTAATTGGGGAATTTTATGGACGAACAAAAAAATATTTTATCTATACCGGCAGCAATTATTATGGCCGGAGTTCTCATTGCTTTCTCTATATATATATCTAGGGATCTTGCGATTGATAAAGTTGATACTATTTTAAATAATGCCCCAGACAAGATTGAGCCAGTAACCGAGGCAGATATAAAAATAAGGGAGGTTACCCAAAATGACCATATCCGAGGTTCACAGAGTGCCACTGTCAAATTAGTTGAATTTTCTGATACAGAGTGTCCATTTTGTAAAATGTTCCATGTTACAGCTAAAAAGGTTTTTGACGAATACAGTAAAAGTAATCAGATCGCTTGGATTTATCGTCATTTCCCCTTAGATTCTTTGCATAAAAAGGCACGTAAAGAGTCGGAGGCCCTAGAGTGTGCTGGTGAATTAGGTGGTAACGACAAGTTTTGGGTCTATCTAGATAGGCTGATGGAGATTACACCTTCGAATGACCAGCTTGATCCAAGTAAGTTGATTGAGATAGCTGAATATACCAAGTTGGACAAAAAAGTTTTTGAGACTTGCTTGAGCAGTGGCAAGCATGCAAAGAGGGTCCAGACTGATGTAGACGATGCGATTTCAGCCGGCGGTCGGGGCACGCCATACTCTGTGATTATTGCCTCAAATGGCAAGAAATTTCCGGTTGATGGAGCTCTGCCATACGAAGCTCTTAAGGCAATTATAGAGCAAGCCTTAAAAACTAAAAACTAGAAATTTATTTATGAAAATATGGCCATCAGTGGATTCTCTTAGTCGTTTCTAACTAAAAATGTTATTAGGAATATCGTCGTCCCCACTAAGATGACGATCGGCCCTGGTGGATATGACAACTGGTTTGATATCAATATTCCGAGAGCTGAGGACAATCCGCCTAGTATCAAGCTTAAGCCGGAGAAGGCTCCAAAGCTTTTTGAGATATTTTTAGCTGTGGCGGCAGGTATTATAACCAAGGCTCCCGTCAGAAGTGTACCCGTAACTTTTATACCCAATGCTACGATAGTTGCTACTAAAAACAGAAAAATAAAATCAACCTTAGCCGTATTTACACCTGCTGATCTAGCCAGATCTTTAGAGATAGTGCCGAGCAGTATGTCCTTCGAAATTTTTTTGGTGATGATAATTGCCAGGATTGAGATTGTTATTCCCAAAAGAGCATCGAACTGAGTCAGCTTAGAGATGTCTCCAAAGAGCGCCTCCAAGAGTTCAATTTCATTAGTTAAGAGAATTCCCAAAGCTAAACTAGCAGTGAAAAATATTCCCACCAATGTCTCTGCCCCGATTTCTGATCTCTCCCCAAGTTTCCAGATACCGATTACAGCTGCTACAAGAAAAAGAAAACCACCAACGAATGGATTGATCTGAAGCATTAAGGCTATGGCGATTCCTGGCAGGGCAACGTGAGAGAGTGCGTCGCCAACTAAAGCCATCTTCCTTAGGATCATTAAACTTCCTAAATAGCCAGCTGCCGCTCCTATAAAGGTGCTGGTTAGTATGGTCATTATTAAATTGTAACTCATGTTTTCTGACATAGGACTATTTAGTGTTTGTGATCATGGAATGAGACCATTTCACCATAAAGTTTTTTGGTGTTTTCGGTATTTATAACCTCAGATGGTTTTCCTAAGCAGATCTGTCTTTTATTAAGACAGAGTACACTGTCAGCATATTTATAGACAATACCTAAATCGTGTGAAATTAGCATGACAGTTGTATCTTTTGCTTTGTTTAACTTACGTAGCAGGCTATATATGGTCTCTTCACCACCGAGGTCTATCCCGGTTAGTGGTTCGTCAAAGAGTATAACATCTGGATCGTCAACTATCGCCCAGGCGATTAAAACTCTTTGAAGTTCCCCACCCGAGAGAGTGCCCATCCTTTTATTTAAGATCCCATGTCCTTTTAAACCAGTCAATTCAAGCGCATCAAGAATTTTCCTACCATCCTTTTTAAAACTAAAAAACTCGCCCACGTTCAGGGGCAAACTTTTTTCTAGATAAAGTTTCTGGGGTACATAGCCTATTCTAATACCTGATTGCCAGTTTATACTGCCCTGGTTTATGGGTATGAAGCCAAGAAGTGAGCGGAAGAGGACACTCTTACCGGCACCATTTGGCCCTATTACAGCCAGTGTCTCGCCCCTTTTTACGCTGAAGTTGAGGTTGGATAAAATCAGGTTACCGTCTATTTTGACTCCCAAACCCTTCGCCTCTAAAATATTTTTGTTTAAATCTATCATATGAATCAGCCAATAGTAACATCAGATATATATTTTGACAAATAATGATATTATTGTTACTGTTTAGTTAGCTGAGCTTGATCCCATCTTGGTTGGTCCTTGATTTAAGATTTTTTGGAGGGAGGATGCCCATGAGACATATACGTTGGTTGATTCGCGTGTTAATAAAGTATGGTAAATTACTGGTCTTGGAAAAGGTTGCAGAACGTAGTCTGTCTATCTTTCAGACAGTTTTGAAGATGAAGATCATTGATATTCCTGATCTGGTCCGTGTCATGGATCTGCCCTTGGATGTACCATTCAAGTCACTTGACTTTCATTTTATTGATAGAGACTTTAGTCAAGAGACTATCTGCAAAAATCTCAAAGCTCCTCAGTTTGGTAGATACAAACTGGTTTCTTTCCCTGGTGGCATTAGAATGACCGAGATGCTTTTAATTGCTCTAACTAGAGGATTTAGATTGGCGAATGTTTCTGAGGTTCTCTCAGTTCAGCAGTTTGCTAATCTTGACAAACTTGGATTGGGAGAGAATTATAGCCTAGTCGCTCTTGGGACCGTTATTAAAAGGTCCTCTGCCCTGTTCGCAGTTTGTTGTCCCGTACTGACCTTCTACACAACCGAGAGGGAGGGTCGACAGGTACGTGAAAAGGTTCTAAATCTCCACGATCTCTTTGAGTCTTGCCCACCGAGTTATCATATTCTTTTTCGTGTTAAATAATTTACCCCGCCTCGGCGGGGTCTTTTCTATATATCTACTCACAACTCTGAGTAAGACCCTAAATCCCAAACACTCCAGCCTATTTACAAAAGCCATCTATATGGTATACCTATCCTGTAATCAGTTCTTTGAATATTTGTGAAATTTAGGTAGTCATAGCCAAAAGGTTC
>CAZXEK010000053.1:0-10975 GCA_964639675.1 uncultured Candidatus Saccharibacteria bacterium | reverse complement strand
TCTCTTCAACTCGAGAACCTCCTCGTTTGAAAATGTTGTTCTTTGCATATTCTTTTGTTAATTGGTTAATTCTAACAAAAGAAATCAATAGATTTTGAAATCTGTGTCCACTTTATGGGGTACAGATCACTGATGCGTAGGGAAGGATTCGAACCTTCGTAGCCCATAGGGCGAGAGATTTACAGTCTCTTGCATTTGACCGCTCTGCCACCTACGCGCGAAGGCCAAGTGCCGAGGAGAGGACTCGAACCTCCATACCATTGCTGGCATCAGCTCCTAAGGCTGACGTGTCTACCAATTTCACCACCTCGGCTCGCCCCAAACAATAACAGATTGTCTTGTATAAATAAACCCCCCCTAACTCCCAATCGTTGTGACCGTACTTTGTATCAGAGCAATTATCCCCTTAACTCCAACCATAATTACTAATCCAAGTATGCCGTAAATCATATGTCTTTTACCTATTTCAACCGATTTCTCATTAGAGCCACCCTGAATAAATTCGAGTACGCCGTACAGAAATACAACAAAGGCTAAACCAAACATAACCCCAACGATGGGGTTAAAAATATTTGTCACAATTTTGTCACAAATAGGACAAGATATCTCTTCGGCGTAGACTGTATTTACAAAGAAGTTAAGCATTATTTTAATCAAGCATTATTTAAGGTTTAAGCCCCAAGGCATCTATGATTACATTTATGATCCCCAAAGTAGAGACCATCACAAATAGCCCAATAATCCCATAAAACATTACGTCCCTGGCCTCTTTCTTCTTCTTCTCATCAATTCCGGAAAGATACCCAGTTAATCCATAAAGAAAATAGGCTAAGGCTAGTGCAATAAGCAGTTTTGGAAAAATACCGATGATATCAAGAATCTTACCAGCAACAGAACTTAACGATGCTCCTGCCATATTTTTGTTACCATTAAATTTACCAGAATTAATTACTGTATTGTTGGGATGTTAACGCCTTGGCTTCCACCAGTATCTGTAGCATCCTGAAGGATCCTGATCAACCCGAAGACGGAAGACATTACAAATAAAACTATGATTCCGAAAATCATAGTAGTCTTGGCCTCAGCTTTCTTTTTATCGTCTACACCCATAACATAAGAACCCAGACCATAAAAGAAGTAGGCAAGTGCCAAAGCAAAAAACAACCTAGGCAATGTCCCGCCAACAAAAGTTGTTATCACACCAACCTTGGCGATCGTTTTATCTATACCATCAGCGAAAGCAGCTAACGGAAAGAGTCCGGCGACTGTAGACAAAATTAATTTTGTTCTATTTGACATAAAAAATAAAAATTAAATAATAAAATTAATAATTAAATTTAAAGCTACTTCGTAATACTTCCTATGGTGCTGGTCAAAACCTCTCTTATGACCATCGCTCCAACAACAAGAAAGGTTCCCACTATCGTCCAGATAAGTATAGATTTAGCGGTATCCAACCTCTTCGGCTCACCCTGTGAAGTGACGAACATGAAACCCGCATAAACCAAGAAAAGAGCCGCGACCGGTACACCTATCTTTATAATTATCTTTAGGAGTGCCCCTATCAACTTATCAACTGTACTATACTCGTCTTTTAACGGGTTATCAAGTTTACTCCCCTCTGCAAAAACATACAGAGTTGACAAACAAGAACCAAGCAGTAATAAAACTATTGTAGCACTAAAAAGGATTCTATAAAATGGTTGGTACTTCAAATTGTGGATAAGATATTTCATCATTCAATATTAAAAACTCGACTTGGTGTACTAGAACTAGTGGTGCCCATTCCTGTATTACTTCCTCCCCCTGTATTTCTACCTCCTCCTGTATTTCTTCCTCCTCCTGTGACACTTCCTCCCCCTGTATTACTTCCTCCTCCTGTGTCACTTCCTCCTCCTGTATTACTTCCTCCCCCTGTGTCACTATTAACACCACCCCCACCACTGTCAATCCTACGGCCCGAAGAAGCACCTGAACCAGATCCACCAGAAGGACTAGGATCTGTGACGTCACCGCCCCTAAAAGGATTAATCGAAAGCTTATCGTTCACCAAAACATTAAATATTGTACTAATTATAGCAAAAGCAGCCAAGGCAATAAATATACCGTACAAGATATCCCATAAAGTTTCCGTAGCCTTAGTTAACTTACCTGGATTACCAGCAGCAGTTATATACTGAATACCAACGAAAGCTAATGAAAGTGCCGCCAATGGAAGTAAAAGATCTACCAGAAGAAAACGCATAACCTTTTGAAAAAGTTTTGATAAGTCGGAAAATTGACACGGTTGACTTTCGCTCGTGCCACACGGCACCAAACCTTCAGCAGAAACAGAAAAATATGGAAAAATTACAAATAATGAGATTATAAGAATTAAGATCAGGCTCAATTTAGCTTGGTAGTTTATCGATAAAGCAAAAAAATTCATGACATCTTAAATCTTATCCTTGAGTAAATTCTCTAACTTTTGTCCGGCAGACTTTATAGATTGAAGCTCTGTACTGACACCCGATAAGACAGCCTCAGTCATCTCCTGAAATATCTGGCCAGTCAGAGCGGGCATAGGATCTAACCAGGATTTGCTAATGATTGCTGACGAATAAAAAACTGAAATCACTGGATCTTTCGCTCCTAAGGCCAGGAGGTCTCTCCTGGCGGGAGGTAAGGATATCTCTTTCGATAAAGCTTCAGCAAAATCAGGTCCGGCCATACCAATTGCAATCTTCTTGGCGGTGTTAATCTTTTTAGAACCCTTGGTAATAGCGACCCCATAAATATTACCGAGTGTTACCTTTTTACCAATATCTCTTTGTGGTAAGGTTGCGACATCGAAACTTAAGTGTGGATTAATCTTTTGGATCGATCCATAATCAGAGGCATGTCCTATATAAACTGCTAATTTCCCTCCAGAAAAAGTAAGCTTGGAATTAGGTAGCGCTACATTCCAAGAGTACGCCCTCCTGGCGGGATTAGAAAAATCTAAGAAAAACCTCAGTGCTGAATCTGTCCCACTATCATCCTCAAACCCCCCAAGTGAAACTCTGTAAGGCCTCTCGATTCCAGCACTGTCGCGCTCCCTCTGCTTACTAAAACGAACTATCTCATTACCAGTCTGCATAAATAGCGCTGCCAAGATATCTTTAACATGTTCTATGTTGGCGTAGGAACCCAAGGCAACAGTGGCCTGCGAAATGTTACCTCCCCTATCACTAATCGTTAACCTACTAGCGAGATTCTCAAATTCGCTCCACCTGGTCGGATAGCTAGCTACTCCACCAGTTGAAAAGATATCTTTATTCCAGTACATAACGAGCGGGTCTATGTAAAGTGGCATACCAATAAGCCCCTTATCGTACATAAAAAGTGAGGCGCCATCAGCAAAATCGTCATTGAAATTTCTAGCAGGATATAAATCATAAGAGATTGGAGAGATTTTATCTGCATCCTCTATGATTAGAGTCTCCGGTAAAATCACCAAATCTGGACCCTCTCCAGCTGCCAGAGCCGAAACAAGATCACTCTGAAAAGTCTCCTTCCTCTTCTCAAAATATTCTACTCTAAATAGCTTGGCATTAGCATCATTAAAATTTTCTAGAGGTGCTCTAAGTGAGTTAGCCGGTAGGGTTCCCCAGAGTTTCAACGTCCCATCAAAACCAATCTCTCCTCCGCCACTGGAAGTCATACTAAAAATTATAACCGCTGCAATTGCCAGAAGTCCAAATACTGCTAAAACTAATGACTGGAAAAGATTCATTACAGCTTCTTAAACATTAACCCCCAATGATGCTCTCCAGCATCAAGGCTCTTTACTAGGGCGAAACCATTGCTGGTAAAAAGTGTCTCAGCCTGACTCGATTTGAAAATCTGCTCTGGATGTGGTCCTAAACCACCATAAGAATCAGCCCAGTCCATGACAAGTGCCTCTCCGCCTCTCTTTAAGATTCGAAAGGTCTCCAGAGTTAAGCTAGCTCTATTTTCAGACTGAAATAAAACATTCGAGATCACAACGGCATCCAAGAGAGAATCCGCTAGCTTGGTACCACCGACCTGATCTATATCTGCCCAGATAATTTCAAGATTAGCTAGCCGATCCTCCTTGGCTCTATTCTTAAGTTTAGTAAGTAGATCTTTCTGAATATCAATGGCATACACTCTTCCAGAATCTCCGACTCTTTTAGCCAAACCAAGTGCATAAAAACCGCTACCAGTGCCGAGATCGGCAACCTTCCAACCCTCTTTAATATCCAAATTTTTTAAATTCTCTGTTGGATCTGCAAAGGCCATAAAGAAATTATACAACTAAAAACTGAAAGCGCAAAAAGAAAGGTTGAAATCTACAAACACGTCAGGCTGGCAATGCTATCCCCCTCGCGAAGTTTCATTATTCGTACCCCTTGAGTCTGCCTGCCAAGTATTGGCACCTCTTTGATATCGACCCTAATCACTTGGCTATTTTTGGAAATAGCAACGAGTTCTGACTCTTTGTCTGTAATAATCTTACTTACGATCAAACTACCAGTTTTCTTCGTAACCTTAGCTGTTTTTATGCCCGATCCTCCCCTCTTCTGAATTTTATAATCCTTCAGAGAGCTCCTCTTTCCAAAGCCATTGTTACTCATAATGAGGAGCGAGACGTCTGTACTGCCCTTTTTAATTACATCGGTTCCGACCACTAGATCTGCCTTCTTAAGCTTCATGGCTCGCACACCAGCCGCCGCCCGGCCCATCTCTCTAATATCTGACTCCTTGAATCTGATAGACTGCCCCTGATTAGTGGCGAGAATGACGCTATCGCCACTCTCCACAAATCTAGCCGCCATTAAGTTGTCGCCCACAGACAGTTTGATTGCTATCAGACCACTTCTTCGTACATCCTTGAAGCTATCAGCCGAAACCTTCTTCGAAACCCCCATCTTGGTAACCATAAGAAGGGAGAGCTTCATGTTTTTAAGTTCCTTTGGCATTGCCAAAACAGAGGTAACCTTCTCTCCATCACTCAAGGAGATAAAATTCATTATTGATTTACCCTTAGTGGCTCTCTTCCCCTCCGGGATTTCGTACATCTTTATCTGATAAGCCTTACCTCGATCTGTAAAAAATAGTAGATCACTATGAGTGTTAGCAGTTAGAAAAATGGTTATGAAATCCTCTTCTTTTGTATTAAGATCCATCACGCCAACCCCACCACGCCTCTGGGCGCGATACTCGGAAGGATCAGTCCTCTTGATGTAACCGCCAGCAGTTAAGACCAAGACGCTCTCTTGATCAGGAATCAAGTCCTCGTCGCTAATATCCTTAACTCCACCCTTAACCACCTTCGTCCTTCTATCATCGCCATATTTCTCCCTTGCCTGAATAAACTCATCTTTTATGACCTTGAGAATTCTACCAGAACTAGCGAGAATCGCCCTCTGCTCTTTTATAAATTCCTGGACCGCCTTCAACTCATCTTCGACCTTCTTCTTCTCAAGCCCAGCCAACTTCAAAAGCTTCATCTCCAAAATTGCTGTGGCCTGGATTAAAGAAAACTTAAAAGCACTAATTAAATTCCTGGACGCATCCGCCGCATCTTTCGACTTCTTAATAATCTTTATGATCTCATCAATATGATCCAGAGCTTTCTTTAAACCGATTAAAATATGCTCCCGATCGAGTGCTTTTTGTAAATCAAATTGCGTACGCCTCTTGACCACAATCTGCCTGTGGGACAAAAATTCCTCCAAAATACTCTTTAGAGAAAGAACTTTTGGTATGCCATCGACAAGTGCCAACATGTTGTAGTTAAAAGTCTGTTCTAGGTCTGTGTATTTATACAAGGCGTTCAAGACCTTTTGTGGATAAGCGCCAGATTTAATATCAACCACTACTCGAACATCTTTGGTCGACTCATCTCGCAAATCTTTTATACCTTCAATCTTTTTCTCACGCACTAGGTCAGCCATCTTGACTATCATCTCGGCTTTATTGACCTGATAAGGGATTGAAGTTATTACAATCTGGAAATTATCCGATTTTGTCTCAACAATCTCGGCCTGACCTCGAACCACCACCCCGCCCCTTCCCGTGGCATAAGCATGGCTAATATCTTTATCATTGTAGACTATACCCGCCGTCGGGAAATCCGGCCCCTTCACAAATTTATGCAGGTCTTCATTAGTGGCCGTACTGTTGTCTATCAAATAAACCAAAGCATCTATAACTTCTCGCAGATTATGAGGCGGAATCTTAGTTGCCATACCGACAGCAATACCCAGAGTTCCATTCAGTAGAAGATTCGGAAGCACTGCCGGAAATACTGAAGGCTCTTTCTTAGTGTTGTCGTAGTTGGAGACGAAGTCGACAGTCTCCTTCTCAATATCCCGTAACATTTCAGAAGAGATGCGAGCCATCTTAGCCTCTGTGTACCTATAAGCAGCAGCAGAATCTCCATCGTTAGAACCAAAATTTCCCTGGCCAAAGACCAGCGGATATCTAGTAGAGAATTCCTGCGCTAATTTAACCATAGCATCATAGACCGAAGTGTCACCATGAGGATGATAGTGTCCCAAGACATGCCCCACGATCATCGCCGACTTTCTAAATTTAGCACTGGATGTAAGGCCGAGCTCGTGCATAGCGTAGAGTATCCTTCTGTGAACAGGCTTCAAGCCATCTCTAACATCTGGTAGAGCTCTAGATACGATCACAGACATAGCGTAGTCCAGATAAGATTTCCTCATCTCTGGAACAATGTCGATCGGCACAATCCGTGTAGCTAAAAAGGCTGACTCTTCTGCTGAAAGAGGCCTACCCTTATCACCATCATTCTTTGAATCTTTTTTATTCATTATTGCGATTCCACCGGCGAAGCTAGATTACTAGAATTGGAAGTCGCATTCAAGGCGACCAAATTACTGAAAATGTTCGTCATACCAATGAGAGAGATCAAGATACCAAAAAAAACCATACTAGAAAAGAGCAGTTTCCGTCTTTCTTCAACTGACTTCTCTTGCATCTTATCCATAAAATTATGTAATCTCTTTTGCATTTTAATAATTAAGAATTAAAAAAGATAGTAATTTTAAATTTATACCGTCGGAGAGAGTACGACAATCTCCCCCTCCTTACCTTCTAAATCCTTCAACTTAATTGTCAATTTATCTATAGGACTTATCTCTTCGACACCAGACTCTCTTAAAAAGGCCGCCAGCGCTGGTTTGGAAATACCGTTGATATCATTCTGCATTGGTATAATTAATTTCGGTTCGAGTAGATTGACTAATTTACCAGCATCAGAGGCTCCCAAGAGATCTCCGCCAGTAATTGGAATGAACAATATATCAATCGCCCCGAGCGCCTCTTTAACTTCTGGTTTTATATCTAAACGATTTAAACCACCCAAGTGACAGATATTAATGCCGTCAAGAACTACGGAGTAGATAGTGTTTATCTTCTTCTCGCCACTAATCGTTTGTTCTACCGCAAACCCCTTGACATAGATCCCGCCGGTCTCATATTCACCCGGTCCGTCAATAACGAAGAGGTTTCGACTACCACCAGATACATTCGAAACACCATTATAATTTTTATCGTTTAAACTAATAATGGCGATATCAGAAGAAAACCTGGTTGACTTAAAATCCGAATCTTTTGATATGGGGTTGAAGGCAATAACAACATCCCCCAAGGAAACCTTAAAACATCCCATGCCGTGATAAGAGATAATCATATTGGTATTATATCAAAATTTAAAAAAATAAAAAGGCCACGATCGTACTTAGTAATATATCAAGTGGATTAAAATAAATTGGATAGATTAAAAATAAAAACTTTCTGTAAGGAAAATAAAATGATAGTATGGAGCCACTAATTATATATGAAGAAAATATTTAAAGGGCTGTCCCTATTGTCTCTAATAATTCTCATCCCTGGTTTGGATGGTAATCCAGTGCTGGCCGCAAACCATCAATTTACTAAAAATCTTTACTTCGGATTAAAAAACGACCAGGACGTGGTCAAGCTACAAGACCTTCTTAGAAAGTTGGGCTTTTTCAAATTACCCTTGTCTGGCGGAAACTACTTCGGTCTAACAAAAGAGGCCGTAAGAGGATTTCAAATTGCTAACAGTATAAAGCCGGCCAATGGATCATTCGGTCCATTAACAAGGCAAGTGGCCAATAATTTCTTAAATAGCACGGATACAAATACTAGTATAAAAAGCGCCCCGGTGATTGTACCAACCATAAATCAGATTAAAAATAGTTCGGCTACATCAACCTACTTTGGAAAGTTACGAATAAATGACAAAAATATCGATTCTAAAATAGAGAATGAATCGCTGGCGATAGAAAATACCAGCACAACTAGCGAAAGTTTAAACATAACTGGATTTAAATTAGTCAATTCTGCCGGTGATGAATTCATAATACCGAAAGGGCACAACCTACCTGGAGTCTCACCTACTCCGGAAGATCAGATCATCCTGAAGCCAGATGATGTGGCCAAGATAATGACCGGTAGACAAGAAAGACAGATGGACTTCCGAGAGAATCTTTGTACTGGGTATTTTAACGAGAGCAGTAATTTCTATAATAAAATCCAAGAGAACTGCCCCCGACCTGAAGTACGTGGAAATTTAAAACTCCCTGATCATTGTATAAAAATATTTGAATCTGGCAAAGCTTGTCGCACCGTTGACTCGTCCAAGATTCAAGTCTCGGAATGTCTTGCATTTTCTGAAGGTCACTTAAACTATCAGGGATGCATAAACGACTACAAAAATAAATCAGATTTTTATTCTAGGCGCTGGCTAATCTGGATGCAAAAATCAAAAAGATTTTTGAGAGACATCCACGATGAGATAACCCTCCTTGATAAAGAAGGGAAGATTGTTCATAAGATTAACTATTAGTAAAAAGATGTCGCACCTTGAAAGACCTATCTTTGGAACACAAAAAATCATTGAGCAGATGCCTTTTAAAGATCCAGCGGTACAAAGATTCTTTAAAAAATGGTGTGAAATTAATAGTTCCATCGAACCAGAAATGATTGATAGAGAGGCGTGGGAAGCAATAAGCCAGGAAGACAAACTGAGTGGGGAAAAAGCAGATGGGAAAAAAACTCTATATATTCCAGAAGATTTACAGTTGTGGGAAATAATTGGGATTATAGAACCAATTGATCAAGATACATTTGGAATCAATAAACCAGAACGAACCAGAGAGACAAGAGAGAAGATTCTTTCACTAGGAAAAACTTTCAGGAACGCCGGCATATACATTGCAGAAAGGTTAAATTCTATTGATAAGGGAAGGGAAATCGCCGAAGCCTTAGCTCTAGAATTTTTTAATTACGGACAGTCACTTATTGGCCGTAATAAATCGGAGAAATTATTATCTCTCACTGATATCTCCTCACAAAGATTAACCCCAGAAGAGATTGAGGCTGTGGAGCATTTTTGGGCCGAAGAAGCTCTTTATAAGTCCCGCATAGAAAAAAGTGGAGAGGCAAAAAAACTAAAAACCCTCTCTCAATTCTTTAGAGTTGCGGAGATGGCGTTTCGACTCAGGAGGAAGACAGAAGAAAGGAGCCTGAAAAAAGCCGGTGCAAAAACGCCCGCATGGCGAAATGATAGCCCAATTCACTCTGCTTTTATTGCCCGTGTTGAAGAGGCAATGGCTCGAAAGATTGAAGAACCCAAACGAGAGCTAGGAAGTGTCATGTTTAGACGCGGAATGGAACTCGTTCAAAAAAACATGCCCTTTGATAAACTACCGGGAGATGTAAAGAGGCAATATCTACAGTGGGAAAATGGAGAAGGCACCTTACGGGAAGCACTCCAGATAGATCGATTAAAGGAAGAACTTGCAGAAGTCCGAAACTCCGGAGATATAACTCGGATCGTCGCCAAGGAACAGCAAATTGCAAATAAAATTCAAATGGTTATTAGTAAATTCCCCAAGAAACTAGGTGGAAACAACCCGAGAGAAATGCTAGTGAATCAATATATAAATTGTGTGGGGGCATCAATTTTAAGTGGAGTATTCATGCAGGAAGTAGGACTAAAATATCTTGTAGCCACTATACCGAAGCATTCTATGTTATTTTTAATAACAAGTGATGGCAAGGTGGCTTGGGGAGACATAATGCGCCCTTGGTTTAATAAAGAATTATCTAATGAAACAATAAGTGGTAATAAAGAAGATAAATCATCAATCACAACTACAGACATTGTCGCATTCAGTCAAGAACCTAAACCTGAAGGCTTGATGTTCGATTGGCTTAAGGAGGGAGAAAAGCGGTCTGTAAAAATATTTGGCCCTGACGATGGCCAGAAAATACAGGTACTTTACAATACTGGAAAGGCTCTTTCCAGACTAGGCTGGGACAATGAAGCTATCCTAGCTTACCAAGAGATTATTAAAATTGATCCACAAAACGGAGATGCCCATGCTGGTCTTGGCGATGCACTCTTCAATCTCGATCGAAAAGAAGAGGCGGTCGTAGCCTATCGACGAACGATTGCGATTGACCCAAAATCTATCCTCTCTTATGTTAGACTTGGTAATCTACTGTCTAAGCTTGATCGTGAAAAAGAAGCCATTGAGACATACAAAGAATTTCTCGTGTTGGCGAATAAAAAAGATCACCAAGACTTAATAAGGGATATCAGGAAAGAGGTCTCTATGCTAGAAAAAAAATTAAGCTTTACATTTTAGACTTTTTAGATATACTGATCTAAATCATTTATTAATAGAACTGCCACTCGCTTGGGTAGAGAGTAACCAAAGACAAGCGACTTAATAAAAATGGGGACAAAACTATTAGACACAGATGTAACGAGCTATCAACAAAGCTCAATGGAGGGCTATGCTAAGGATATAGCTAACCGGCCGCAACACGGCGATTTAGTAGAAGCACCAGTTATTGGTATCGTTAAAATGGCTCTATACGTAGACCTCAAGCCTTATGGCACGGGGGTTATTTATGGTAGAGA
>CAZXEK010000052.1:0-1757 GCA_964639675.1 uncultured Candidatus Saccharibacteria bacterium | reverse complement strand
AAAGACAGCAGGGGCACTGAAGCTCATCTCTATTTTGACACAGAGACCGGACAATACGATTGCAAGAAATGCGGTGAGAATGGCAACATCGTAACCCTCGCTAAACACTTCGGAGACGGCATATCGGAGATCGCTCTCAATCCAATAATTTCCAATAGAAAGCAGGGTGACACTGGAAGGTACCCCTTTCTTAAGACACTTTTTCTGTGACTTGAGACCCTGAGTTAATTGATGAATTTAAAATAGCATTTAGTTCAGCATATTGTCGAGGGGACATCTTTAATGAAGTGTGGATTCTCTGATTGTTGTAGCGATAAATTGTCTGGTAGATTTCAGCAGTCAGCTCTCCTAAGTTATCAAATCGGTTAGGATCACCTAGATCAACTTTGAACTGATTGTAAAATGATTCTTGATAGCCATTCTCCCAAGGACAGCCTTTTCTGGACATTGAGATAAGAACATTAAACATTAAGACTAGGGTCGTATATATCTTCGAGGTGTATTCTCGGCCGTGGTCTGAATGTAGTATCTCCGGCGGAGCTCTTAAGTTTAGAGCTGACAATAGAGCGCTCATGATTAATTGGACTCCATGACTGGTGGAAACAGAGAAGCCAATAATCTCTCTGGTAAATATATCCATGATCGTGGCGACATAGATAAACTTACCCTTGAATTTTAAGTAGGTGAAATCTGATGCCCAGATTTGATTAGGACCGGATGGGAACATCTTAAGTAAGCGGTTCGGGAAGGATAATCCTTCATCTCTGGGCTTTTTCCAGGGTTTCTTGCCCCTTCTCCGGTAAGGCTTAATCCCGAATATTTTCATTACTCGAAGGATTCTTTTCTTATTGATCTTTAAATATCTAGCCAATCTCTTGTGACCGTAGCTTGGCCAGTCATGAAGAGCTTGTTCAATCTCAATTTTTGATTGCCAGTCCTTGGCCGATTGTTTGTGGCGGTAATACAGACTGGATCTGGCAATGCCCAGCTCTTTGGCTAAATTGGTTTTGGTTGATTTTGCTGATAACTTAAACTGGCTCAATTCTTTTTTTGGGCCACGGTCATGTCATATGTTAACTTTCCGATCAGCTCTTTTAAAGCCGTGTTTTCTCTTTTTAGTTTATTGACTTCAATCCAACTTGGAGCAGCAGTGGCTCCTTTAGATAGCCAGCCATAGATAGTTCTGTTAGATATCCCATGTTCCTGAGCTATCTCAGATATTGATTTCCCTCCCTCCTTAACCCGATCCATGATTTGCCTTTTTACATCGGCAGAGATGATGTTTGTTTTAGCCATGATTTACAGAATAACAAGCAGAGAAAGAGTGTCTAGTGTTTGGGGTACCTTCCAAACCTTGATTTGAAGCTTCATGACGTCACCACATTCGGGCGCTCCCACAAGGCCAGTACCGACATTGGGGTCGTCTTTGGGCAAAGAACCAACATTTCTCGGATTTTCGTAGTGATCTATAACCTTGTCTGAATAAGGCATTTGCTTATTCTCCGCGGCTATTCTAAAGTTCTAAGTAGAGTATAGTCTTAAATTTTATTTTATCAATGGGGGTTTTTTATACCGGTAAAGGCAATAAGGGCAAAAGTTATGTCGGCAAAAAGTCTGTTTCAAAGACCTGTCTTGAGGTGGAAGCGTTGGGCCAGCTAGATGAATTAAACAGCCTGCTGGGCGTTCTAAAGACACAAAAAATATCTAAGAAATTAAAAGGGCTTTTACATGAAGTTCAGGAAAACCTTTTTACTATT
>CAZXEK010000051.1:0-20274 GCA_964639675.1 uncultured Candidatus Saccharibacteria bacterium | reverse complement strand
TAGATAGAAAACTTTTTTATTTGCCACGTTTTTTACATAGTTTCCTACAGATTGAAGGAGGTGGGTTTTTCCTAAACCTGTCCCACCATAGATATAGAGAGGATTGTAGGTCGTCCCCAGGTTTTTTAGGACAGCTTGAGCAGCGGCGTGTGCCAGCTCATTGAATGAACCGACGATAAAAGAGTCAAAAATATATTTGGGGTTAAGATTATCCTCTTTGTTTATATAAAGTTCGTTTAACTTAAGCTGACTATTTACAAGAGGTCTTTGAGTTTGTTGGGGTAAAATTCCCTTATCTTTTGTACCGTCACGTTGGACTGAATATTCTACCCCTCGAACATTCGATGAGACATTTCTTAGTGCCCTTAAAATAAACTTGTGGTATTTGTTTAAAAGCCAGTCTCGAACGAAGGCGTTTGGTACAGACAGAAAAACGATACCATCTTCTTGTTTGGAAACAGAGGTATTTTTAAACCACGTGCGAAAGTTTGCTTGAGAGATACCGAGCTCTATTTCCAGAATTGAATCGTCCCATAATTTTTTGTTGTCGAGCATATCAATATAGTAGTCTTAATTTTAAATTAAACCATATTGCCAAATTGTTTATAAAAGGTGGATTAACTGTGGATAGCGTTACGGGATTGTTTAGGGTTGATTTGGTGAAACTTTTATTGTAGACTTCCATGTATGTCAAAGACGTATAATCCTAAAAAAAGGAAAAGAGCTAGAACACACGGGTTTCTTGTTCGAAAAAGAAGGCCGGGAGGAAAGAGGGTTCTTTTGGCCAGAAGGAGGAAAGGAAGAAAAAGCCTTTCTGTTTAATATAAAGGCTTGCCCACGGAATTTTCTTAGGAGTTTATCTATAATATGTTTTCAAAAAAGGAGAGGGTTAACAGGACAATCTTCCCCTTTATTTTAAAGGAGGGGGTAACTTTTAGTTCCCGAAACTTGAGCCTTAGATATATAGAGCTGAAAGAAGCACCTGTGGGACAAAAAAATCAATACTCTTTTGTGGTTTCGGCTAAGGTTTCAAAGTTAGCTACAACGAGGAATCTGTTAAAAAGACGTGCCAGGTATATAATAAGAAAGAATAGTTTAAGAATTAGGAACCCTGTTGCTTGCGTGTTCTTTTTTAAGCTAGGTGCAATCAGTCTTAGTTTTATAGCTCTTGAAGAGGAGATTATCGCCCTGATGTCTCGTGCAAAGATAGTTTAATGTTTTATTCTATTTACAACAGCCTTTTTTATCAACCACTTTATAATGCCTTGGTTTTTTTGACGGCCATTATTCCCGGACATGATTTGGGACTGGCGGTGATTTTGTTGACTATTATTGTAAAGATTGCTTTGGTGCCTGTGTCACATAAGACGATTAAAACACAGAAAAAACTTAAAGAGTTAGAGCCAGCAATGGCAAAAATCAAGGAGATCCACAAGGGCGATAATCAGGAGCAGGCTGTTAAGATAATGGAACTCTACCGACAGCATGATGTTAATCCCCTTTCGGGAGTTTTTCTCATGTTTATCCAGCTACCGATCATCCTAGCTCTTTTTTTTGTGTTTAAGGAAGGCATAGATTTATTATCGCCAGAGATCTACGGTTTTATTACTAAACCCTCATTCGTAAGCGCCAAACTTTTCGGTCTGATTGATTTAGGTCAGAAAAATATGTTTTTAGCACTTCTTGTTGGCTTGACGCAATTCTTTCAGGTTAAGTTTTCCTTGCCCCCTACCCCACCTAAGACCAAAGACAATAAAGTGGGTGATTCTTTCGGGGACAGTTTGGCCAAGAGCATGACTTTTCAGATTAAATATATTCTTCCAGTGTTTATAACCTTTGTTTCCTATAGTTTGAATACCGCTGTTTCAGTCTATTGGATAGTTAACAATGTTTTTACAATCCTCCACGAACTTTATGTCAAAAATAAGGCCGACAATATAATTCTCGATAGAAAAGTTATTTCAGCTTAATCTGCCAGAGGGAGGAGTCTTTTTTATTGGTTAGGAGAAGGTAATCTTCTTTTGGGCTTAAACTAAGGTTGATGGCGTCCATGCCACCATTTCTTTCGAGGGCTGATTTACTAAGAAGAATTTCAGAGGTGCCGGTTTTGGTATCTATCTTCCAGAGCTCATCGCTGAAGGAGAGTAGGCCTTGGTACCAAGAGTCTGGGTATTCACCATCTGGCAATATAGAAGGCACTGCACAGTACAGTATCTCTTTATCGATACCGCCCCAGGTGCATTTTTCTGGTAGGGTTTTTAATGACAAGACAGAGCGCTCTTTTTTTAGTAGATCATAAAAATAGGTTTTTATTCCTGTCTTGGTGGATTCAGAATATATTAGTTTTTTAACATCCGGGCTTATGTTGGAAGTGAGGCCATTAATGCCACCTAATATTTTTGAAAAGCCTTTTGAGTCTAGATTTAGCAGATAGAGGTATCCAGGGACAGTTCCAGCTGGTTTGGTATTGAAGAAGATGGAACTATCTTTCGGCCACTGAATCAGCCACTCACTTAGGGGTGAACTAAAAACCTGCTTTTTGTTCGTGCTGCCGGGCTTGCTACCAAAATCTTCGATTGTTCCTATAAAGTCCCCGGCAACAGCTGTTAAGTAAAAGATTTTGTTCCTATTTGGAGAGATTGCCACCTCTTTAATGTCCCGCGCCAAAAGAGATTGATTAAGTTTGCCGACGGTATCCTCCGACAAGGCCACCTCAGATGTTGTGGCAGGCCTTTCTTGAAGCAGGGCAGAAATATTCTGGATATTATTATTTTCATCAAGCCTTCTGATTAAGATGTTTGTATTACTGTTGTTAAAAAATGACTGATGGACTCTGGTTATGGTGGTGTTGGAGATTTTCTTCGGCAGGTTTTCATTGTAGATTAACTCAGAGATGTGGCCATTCTCTCGTTCAAGGTATCTGACAAAAAGACTTGTTGTTTTACTGGTGGTGCCTGCTAGAGAGGTTGGCCTCTCTATAAAAACTCCACTAGCTACTGGCTTGTCAGAGACGATTTTTATATTAGATCCTGCCAACTCTCTATTTTGATCAGAGGGCTCTTCTTTAGTAGTTGGTTGAGAGGTGGCTTCTCTGTCCCCCACCGCGGTTTTTTTGGTATCGGTAGGAGTGATAATGCGGCTGCTCTCCGGAAAGGCGCTTGTAGTAGATTTCTCCGTAGGACTGGTCTTTGTCGGTGTCTTCTTAGAAAAATATCTATAAACACCAAAACCCGAAAGAATGAAAATCAGAACTAAGGTGACCCAGATTAAAATTTTTGTTAAGTTATTGTTCATCTTCTAGTTGTTAGTAACTACCCTGATTTCCCCGGTCATTTAAAATATCCTCCACCCACATCATCCCACTGGTTTGGATCCCTTGGGCGCGGTGGTTCATTATTTTTTTGAGCAGGTAGATTTAGAGGAGCGATTTCCGGTAGCTTTAGACTTAACAGATCAGGGTTTATGGTGCTTAGAATTAGGTAGCCAGAGAGTGTGATTAGTAGGCCAAAGAGAGCATTTGTTATCCGCTCTTTGGCATCTTTCTTAGCTGTCTCACTGACACTGGAAGAAACATACTCTATACCGCCGAAGATTAACATGATCACGGAGAGTATCCCAGTGAGAGAGATGGCAATGTTGATTATCTTTTGAAGATATTTACTAAATCCGTCGTCATTAGTAGAAACTTGTTTTGTCTCTTCATCAAGGGGTGCGAGTAAGCAGTATCCCTTACTTGGATCACATTCATGACTGCCGGCAGAAAGATTTAAATTGGGGACTAACATAACCAGTAGAAGCATGATTACTAAGAATGGATTTTCGGCGATCTTTTTTGTTGTCATTAAAATTTTACTACGAGATTAAAAATTAGAGTTTCTCTGTCCGAATTTTAGGTCTAAGGAGTTACTGATCGATGGTTGATATGTGCCCAGAACATCTAGATTAAGTTTCGCTCGGCCAATTTTGTTTGCTGGTTGACGTAAAGTTATACTGTTTGCTTGGTCGTCATCCCCAGAGGTTAAGGTTTGATTATTTAGCGACCATACATAGAGTAATTTATTTTCAGATTGATTACTAAAAAAGTATGGTATTGCAACAAGAGAGAGTTCGCTTTCGTCCATCTGAAGATTTTGTCCCAGAGCTTCGGCATAGTTTGGACCAGACAGCGGAGTGCTTTTGTAAAAAAGCAGTTTTGGACTTGATGGTCGCAGGTTAATAAATTTAGTTGCCCGTAATTTTTCATCAAGACTAGAGACATCAACAAAGAAATCATTTTTGAAGAGTAAGCTACCCAAGGATGTGGTTACACTATTTTTACCATAAACTGAAGATAGGTCTTCTGAATTGGCTTGCCATTTATACACAAGTCTTGAAGGGTCAACTCTTGTCCCCCCCTCCGTCACAAAGTTAGTCATTGCCACTAGTTTTATATTGTTTCCCGGAGTCGGCAGTGCCTTACCGCGATAGAAGGGTGGTACTTGGCCGTCAGATTCCCAAAGGAGATCAACTTCAGCTGGGATTATTGAGATAGTTTTTTTTATCTCTATTTTATTCTGATCAGTTGCGTCTATTTCCACAATAATCTTTTTGCCTACATCACCGGTTATGAAGTTTATGCCCTTTTGACCGATACCCTCTTTCTGTTTCTTGCTGTTTATTGTCCAGATAATATTTGATCTATCGAGATCTATCTCATAACTAACCAGACTGATCCAAACTTTTGTAAATGAACCAGGATTCTCTGGATATACTTCGGCAGATAGTTGTCCCCCCTCGGTGACCTCTGTGTAGGCGGAAGAGACGGGAGGTATCGTTAAGAGTGCAAAAAGAAGAATTAAAAATTGAAATTTAAAATCCGAGATATTTTTTTTATTTTTTATTTTTGAATTATGATTTTTCATCCTTGTTCTTATCTTTGAATTTATCTCATGCCTCTTGTGGTTGTTGACCCTCCTCTTCTCCACCTCTTTCTTCTTGCTCGCCGGCCTCTCCTTCTTCTACCGGTTTTGGTTGTGCTCTATATATCCTCCAGAGAGTACCTGTCCAGAATGGTAAGAAATCTCCAAGGATCGGGATAGACTCTCCAATTCCACCAAAGAAAAGTTTCCATCCCCAATTCTTTACACCTGAAATAGAAAAAGTGAAAGCGAAACCACTATAGACAAATGCGCTTATAAGTCTGTTAGTAATTAGCCCCAGACCTAGAGCAGCACTTATTGGTCCCATGGCAAAGTCTAGAAATATGGCGAGACTAAAAATTATAAACCACATCTTAATTTGCCTGTGAGGCCCGGAGTTCATCCTTGGCCTTCTTAATTGATAAAATTTGTGACGGATCGGAAGTTATAATCTGGTCATCGGTGTACGAAGCAATGACCTTAATTGCCACATGCTTTAGTCCAGCGAAGAATATCCCCTCTCCAACGTCCGATTCTAGTAGTAGATATTTTTCCTCATCTGTTAGGTTGAAGGTCTTTTGTAAAATATCGATCGAAGCGGGAGACTGTTTCATTAAAAACTGAATTGAGGAGTTCGTGATGATCGGCTTGCCGTATGGGGAGGCCATGAAGTCGGCCACATCTTGAGTGATTGTAGAGAGTCCCAGATAATATTTTCGGCATCTTTTAGCTAACCCAAAGAGGAATGAGGCTGTATCCTCTGACTTCATCATCCACCAGGCCTCGTCTACTACCAAGAGACGTCTGCGTAGATTCCTACGGATGGCGTTCCAGATATAGTTGACAATAATATGCATGGCGACCGGTTTCAGCTCATCTTCCATATCTCGGACAGAAAAGACAATAAACTTCTTGTTGATATCTACATTTGTCGGCTTGTTCAGGAATCCAGCCCATGTTCCTTGGGTATATTTCAAAAGTCTCTGGGCGATTGAACCACCTCCATCCATACCAGCTAAGACGAGCTCAAGATCAGAAAGGAGTGGTGGCTCTTTATTAGAGAAGTCAGAATCGGCAGTTATATCTTTCAGGGCGTAGGTCTCTCTGATGGCCGTGTCTAATATCGCGTCCTCTTCAGGGGATAGACCACTCAACATTATTCGAAATAACCCGACTAAACTTATAATATTTGACCTTAGAATGTCTGCTGGGGATTCGTCCTCCCTTATAAATGGTAGGTCAAATGGGTTGATATGATGTTCAGAACTTAGTGAAATATTGAAATATCTTCCTCCGACAGCTTCGGCTAGAAATTCATACTCCTTCTCTGGGTCGATAACGATTACTTCGGTGTCGAACATTAAGGAACGCAGGATTTCTAGCTTCACGGCGTAAGATTTCCCGGCGCCAGCCTTAGCGAATACCACGGAGTTGTAGTTTTCGAGGGAGAATCTGTCGAAGAGAACTAAGCTTGAGTTGTGACGATTAATTCCATAGAGGATCCCCTTATTTGAGGTCAGGTCGAAAGAGATGAATGGAAACATCGAGGAGAGTGGTGAGGAGTTTAATTTGGTGTTGACCTTCAAGAGGTCATTGGCTATAGGTAGTACACTCTTGAACCCCTCTTCTTGTTGGAAGAGTGCCGGCTTGATGTATATCAACTTTGATTCTAAAAGATTTTTTATCTCCGCCTCCGTCTTGCTTAAAGCCTCTTCATTTTCTCCATAGATTGTGATATACAGACCAACATCGAAGATCTTTTCCCTGGCCTGCTGGAGTTCATCTCGAAGTTTGTCGATGTCTTTATAGGCAGTATCTAGAATCGGATCTCTTACTAGACCCTTCTTTTCATTAATACTAATCTGACTTTGAACCTCGGTAATCTTCTTTTGTAGTTGTCTTAAGATGACTGTTGTGTCTATGGGGTGAATGATGATAGAGACGTCAAAAATTTTGTCTAAGTTAATAACTGGCGAGAACCATCCTTCCGATAAGAATCTTGGGTAAGATATGACGAAGAAGACTCTGGCTACCTTCTCACCTAGAGCTATAGTGTTCTGAGTAATCTGGAGGGCTGATGGCGCGATAATATCTTGCAACTCCAAAACCCCCTCCTTATAAATATCTTGGGGCAAGATTCCAGAAATCTTGTTTTGATCCGTATCTTTTTTACTGAATAGTCCCATCTTAGAAAATTAAAAATTATTTCGTTTGTCCGACCGGCCCAGATGTCTCTTCTGGGTTGAAGATTTTATAGAATAGTTCTATCAGCTCTTCAGTGCCGAGAGTGATCGTTCTGACCCCCAGGCGCGCTAATCCCTGACTTACAACATTGACTCGTTGCTCTAATTGCGTCCTGTTCTCTTCAAAGTTTGTCAGATCTTGCTTAGATTGGCTGTTTTCGGTTGTCTTACCGAAGAGTCTGGCTAGAGGCGAGATAATACTTGCTCCTGATTGGAAGATCGGTGGGTTATATGGTACAACCACAAAGAACGATTTTGACATTATATTTACTGTCTCCGTGAACTTCCTTATGAATTCTTTATACTCTCTAGTTTGAACCTTAAGCAGATCTTCTGTTTGGGCTGCTAGCCTCTCATCGATCGTTGCAAGATAGGGTTTTATATCTAGTTTTTTCGATTGAATCAGGATCTGGATGGTGAAATCTATAGAGTTTAAGAAATTCTGATATTGGCTTAAGATAGCGATCTGCTCATCTCTAGATTTGAGTGAGAAGTTGAGTGATGAGGCTATTAGAACCATCTGCATCGAACCATCTTTCAAAATAGAGATACCTTCCCGTATCTCTTTGACAGGCACAAACTCTTGACTTGATTTTGATGTAGCACGATCCATCCCGTAGTAGAATTTTAATTTGTTAAATTCTTTCCGCTTCGACCTTTGTGAAAATACTCTCTTAAGCGCATTTTTAATAATCTTATACCCATTATATCTTATTTCTTCGTTATCTTCTCGTGCACATCCAAGCTCCAGGATAGATCTTTTATCTTATCGGTTGTCATCCTGGTACCGAATGCCGGTAGACCAACTACATTCTCCTCATTACCACTTGGAGACCCCGCTACTTTTTTAGGCGGTATCTTTTTCCAGAGGAAGAGTCTGCTTGCCATGTAATATCTAAAAGCTGATTCCACTACAAGTATAAATGGTCGATCATTAAATTTATAGAAGGCCAATGCCAATGCCAGTATGACGATCGGTGAGCCGACGAGAAAGGCGAGATAGATGTTTGGGATTAATTTATATATGATAAAAGCAGCCCCTCCTCCGCCTAAGACGTAGATAAATTGCCTGAAGGTTAATGGCCCGAAAATCTTATCCTCTACATCTATAAATTGTGGAACTTGAAACTGCATCCCGTTAGAAGTTTATTATATCTTATATCAATTAAGTTACCTACTGCCCGGTGTTGATTTTTGATGGCTATATGTTATATAATAAATTAAGAGGTTGAGAATAAATTTATTATTTAACTAAATAAAAACATGGGGCTTAACGAAAATCTTAAAAAGTATGAGCATGGTCAGGTTTCACCAGTTGATACCGGAGAGAAAGATGAATTCGGCGTATCGAAGGGTCTAACAGACATGACACCAGGGGAAGCAGAAGAAGCGACGGCGGGGTTGAGAAGAGTAGTAGTTGCAGGCGAAAATCGAGGCAGAGATCCAATAAAAGTAGGCCAACAAGAGGCAAAAGATAGAGAACAAGCTATAAATATTGAACTGGAAAAAAAATTAGCCGCGAAAAAGACAGCGCGAGAAGCCTTCGAAGAAGATCGCGGACGAGAATAAAAGTACTAAACCGAATAACTAAAAAGTCACTACTGACTCCCACCTTCGACACTCTTCTGATGTCGAAAATAAAGATATGAGGCGACTAGTAACACCAGGCCAAGCACCATAAAGGAAACTATTCTATATGGGGTTGCGAGTCCTGAAAGATCGAGGACAAACACCTTGATGGTTGTCAGTACAAATAGAATAAGAGCCGACTTACGCAATAGTGGATTTTGCAGTAATATTCCAAGTGAGATTAGTATAATGGCGTATATAGTCCAAAATACAGATATCGCAACATTTTTTTGATTTTCAATGGCATTTTCTGCTAGTACATTTTCGAGTAATCTAGCTTGATTAAAGTAAGTCACGATTTCGCTAGTTATAGCTCCAAAAATCAGTAGATTGATAACGGTCAATAACACCCCCATAAGTTTCTTATCTAAACGATACTTCTCGCTTTGCCCGAGGAGATAAGTAATAACGGTAGTTGCAGTAATAAGTATAAGGTAGGTGAGAAATTGCCAATTAAAAATTAAGTTCCATGTGGCAAGGTCTACATAGTTATCGAAGTTATAGAGGAACCTAATCAGAGTGACTGTTAATACAATCAGGGAAGCTTTTCTTAAGTCATCGTTTGAGGTGGTAGTACCGAGAATAGCGAGTATAACAGCTTCAATTGCCCAGGCAATGGTGATCATCTCTTTGTTGAAGTAGAGTGGAATTGCGATAGTTAAGAATAGAGCGCTAACTCCACTTAGGAAAAGAGTGAAATGCTGGTCGTCATTTCTTAGTCTCTTAAATAGATAGGCCAGGGCAATATATATCGTACTTAAACCAATTGCCACGAACGCTAATACGACGTCATTGTTTATTCCAGGGAAGTTCGAAGGATTTGATTGAAGTAAGTAATAAAGCTCTGAGAAAAACCAGATTGGATTTAATGTCAGCATGACGAGGTCAGATTGGTCGCTTTTTTCATTAATAATAAACTTATTAACGATAGTTGTGGTCAGATAGATTAGATAGAAAACTGACAAGGCATAAGTAGCAAGTGCGAGTTTGTCTGGCGTATAGTAGAAGCCATACCAAGAAGCAAAATGCAAAATTGTTCCGACAAAACCA
Source organism: uncultured Candidatus Saccharibacteria bacterium (assembly GCA_964639675.1). GTDB lineage: Bacteria > Patescibacteriota > Minisyncoccia > Phycocordibacterales > UBA12445 > JACQCV01. Next base: position 10,454 of record CAZXEK010000051.1, on the reverse strand, counting down.
ATCAGCGTAAGTTGTCGCCATTTCCTAAATAAGGCAACGGAAAGAATGCCAATGTTGAGTGACAAAGTATAGATAAAATAGCCGAAGTCTGAAGCGGCTCTAAGTCCGAATAGATATGGAATAAGGAATCCCACCGCAGTAGTGAGGCTGGCTAAAGTCTCAGAATTTGTCCAGACAGACAGAATAACGCCGAATATTGTCACAGCTGTCATAAAGAGGAAGGAGACATTGGCAGTTAGAAGCTCATAGTATCCGTAAGCCGTGTAAGTGGAGAGATAAAGCAACCCGAGACCAGTGGCGGATAGAATATTTGAAAACTTCTCTTGGCTCTTTCTTATAAACTCACCTACAATAATAAATAGGACTCCGATACTTAGGCCAATAACCACTCTACCGGCTGGACTGATCCAATTTTGATCGAAGGCGTACTTAAGGAAGTAGCTTACGCCAAAAATTATTGAGACAAGGCCAACTATTCCCAAAATCCAGCGTCCGAAATATGATTCAAAATCACCAGATGAGATAGAGGGTGGGACATTCTTCTCTACTGCCCTATAGATGGGTGGTGGCGGTGGAGGTGGTTCGGGCAGATCTCTAGTCGGCATTGGTACTGGCACAACCCGTGTAATCTGTTGAGAGTTTTGGACTGCCACCAATTTCTGGCTAGTTGCGACACTTAATGTCTCCACCTTACCTAACCGATTCTCAATCGCCCCGATCCGCCCCTCAACTACCTCTAGTTTTTTTAATATTTCTGGTTCCATTTTGTTTTGGGTTTTTCTAATAATAGTTCCCTAACACCTTAAACTGCCTTGGTTCGAATGTGATCACCATATACCAATTCCAAGAAACAGTTCTATTGTCTCGGCCGACAAAACCAAACCAGATCTGAGAAAAATCGTTAATATCGAGTTGTCTCTTTACAACCCTTGAGGCTGGGTCAACTATGATGATGTGCTTATCTGTTATATTAGCAATGACACTATAATGATCGCCATCTTTATCAAACCAATCTATAAGAACGGGGAGCTTCTGTTCTTTAACAAAATATTTCAATTCCTCTAGGGTACCGTTCTCTTTTTCAAACACATAACCACCTAGAGCCTTAACCCCCTTTATCAGCCCCTCATGCTCTGCACCATAATCTTGGTTGGCATTTGTAAGCTTGGCTAGATCCTCTTCAGAGTAGTTCTTGTTGAAATGCGATAGAAGAATGCGGAGCGAAGCCGGCCCGCAAAGCCCGTCACTCTGAGGGAAATGAGTATACTTTATCTCGTCAGGGTCTTCAGGGAGAGTGGTACTAACTGGAGTTAGCGGTTCGGCAACCGCGGCCGCCTTTATAATTGCTTTACTAATCGGCTCCGTTGGGGTCGTGTTTAGCTCAGTTATTGGACTAATATGTATCTCATTTGGCATAATAAGGATAGAGTAACATGAATTAATCAGTAACGAAAGTCTAGCTATCTTAGTAGATAGGTGTTAATCTATAGTCTAGTTAGTGATCTTTTGGCAATCAAACGAAAAGGGAGTTCAAGGTGACAAAGAAAAAAGACGAAAAAAAAGATAAGGATTCTGGCTTCGGCACTCACTATCTATGTTCAAAATGTAAGACACGTATACTTCTATGTATTATCGGTCGTTGTTCAAGGTGTTACCGGGGTACTAATTACAAAGCTTACAAATTCTGTCTTATTTGTTCTAAGAAGAGAGACTGTTGCAATATGTGTGGGGTTAAAAAGCCCTAAAAATATTCCAAAAAAATCGACCCTAATACTCTCTACCTGATTTTGTTCCCGCCTTCACTAACTGACGAATGGTAAGTAGCAAAGTCGGGAAGAATGGAGGATAGGCAAATAAAAAGAGCGCTATGTTTCAAGCGCTCGTTTTTTTTGGTTGGTTTTACGTTATGTTACTTCATTCTCAAGATTAGTATTTGGAAGAATTGGAGCAACCTTTTCTGTGATGGGAGTAAGAGATATGGCTGAGAGTCTACCACGCCAATTGCCATCTAACCAGCGATAACGCCATTTCCATTGATTATCTTGGTCACGGTAGAGACAGAGGATATAACGGCAACCGCTCGGACTTTCAAGAATAGTACCGAAGAAGTCAAGCCAGATAACTCCCCTCACTCCATAGAACCACTCGAGAGTCTTGTGGTCCTCTTCCTGCCACAAGGCCATGAAGGTTTCAACGCCTAGGCGGATATTACCGTTCTCTTTGAGGAGTGTGAGCTTCTCCTCTCCTGTAATAGAGCCATTGTTTTCCAGCTTGAGGCAATTCTCAAGATTGACCCTTTCAAAGTCGATCTGTTCCAAGATGGTGGCACGGTGGTCGATTTCAGATTTAATGATCTTCCAATTCTCTCCAATAAAGGCTATGGGGTTAAAACCTTTGAATGTTTTTAAAACCCTGCTAGTGACTTGGGTGGCTGGCGTTTTCGAGAGGAGTTTATAGACTCCCTCCATACCTCCGAGCTCATCAACGATAGCTTCCATTGTTTCCCAATCCATCTTCGGGTACTTCATAATTCTCCTACCCGCTGTATATACACGCCGATTATGATGGTCCCGGAGGGTCTTAAAGAGGGGGATGTATAGATCTGATCTCTGACAGCATCTGCAAATTCTGAGCGTGTCAAAGGGGACAATCCCTTAAGATTCATTGAGGCACTCACCCTTCGTAAGACGCTGTCAATAGTCATTTTCATGGCATCAAGGTCCTTAGTCTCAAAGTTATCTAGTAGATTGTAGACCACAAAACCATCTATTATAATTCCGTTAGAATCTTTAAAATTGACCACTGTAGAGAAATTAATTTTTGATGACATTCCACATACTGGAAGAGAACAGTGGTGATAAGAATCCCGCTTTGACTCATAGGTTGAAACCCGATCAGTTTTACTTTTTGTTGCAAGATTAGAGTAGCTGATCTCGAGTATGAATTCCGTTATTATAAAGAAGCTGAGAGCCATAAACATGACTATTGGGAAGTCAAATACTTCTGAAGCCGGGATCCTTTTAGTAGGTAGAACTGTCGGTAGACTTTTGGTCGTTCCACCGCAAGCGTAGACGGCACAAAGCTTATCATTATAGTGCCAGCAACTCCAGTGATGCGGAACCTCACACTTGGGGCAGTGGATCACTGTCTCCTGATTTCTATTTAAAATCAACACACCACAGACTGGGCAGTGCATAACATTCCCACTTTCCATTATCATCTTGAAGACACCCACCTTTCGTCATGACCTGGTTTTAATTTTAAAGGTTCAAAAGAAAAAATTAGAGTTCTACTCGTAATTTACCATATTTATGACTATATAGCAACCCTCCTTCTTTTTCTTGGGAGCTCAGCTCCCAAACGACACTTGTTTGCCATGTGTGCACCTCCTTTATTAATTAAGGAGTGCAATATGTTAGTGAGGTTATGTGGTAGGCCATATTTTTATGAATTATGTTTTATCCCTGATTTATGATAGAATATTTGTAATAATAGTTTTTTTAATCACGAAAAATATGCCCGTTGAAGGATTCAAAAATTATCAAGCTGACCGGCAGGGGCCGCCACTCTAGGCGCTTAGATGTCGATATTCTATAAAGAACAAAAGTTTCTTTCAGAGCAGAATGGTGAACTCACGTATAGAAGATATTTTGATGGAACATGGTTCGTTAGGGTGCCTCAGGGAGAATATTATGGCGGCAACTACCTTGAGAATATGTGGCGAGTTCTTCCGTATCATTTTGTTAAAGAACCACCGAAAAATGTTCTAATCCTTGGCTGTGGAGCCTGTTGCGCCGTATATTCGGTACTAAAAATGTGGCCAGATACTAAAGTAGATGCGATAGACTATGACCCTGTCATTATCGAGATCGGGAAAAAACATTATAAAAATTTTAAAGGTATCAGTCCTAGTTTTATAATCGCCACCGCAGAAGCTTACTTGAAATCGTGCACAGATTGCTATGACCTCGTGATTATAGATCTTTTTTACGGCAACAGACCAACGTCGCTTTTGAAAGACCCACAATTTTTGGGCTCATTAAGGAAGGTCACCAGAATTGGTGGTTTAATAATTGCAAATCTAGCAACAGAATTTGGTGGTGCTGACGAAGATATATTTAAGTCTTGGTACGAAACTTTCCCAGAATCTTCGCCAGTCAAATACAGGGGTAGTAAATTGGTAGTGGCCAGACTTAATAATCTTCCTAGAGATTACTACAACATTTTCCAGAGTAAGATATATGCCGAATCGCTAAAAACTCGTGGCTTTAGTCTACTTGGACAACCTAAATCTTATTTTTTCGTTCAGCCACTTATTCTGGGCTTTGGAATTGTAACAGCTATGCACACCGACTCAGAACCAGATCTAGAAGAGATTAAAAGAGAGAGTGGTCTTAAGCACGGTTTAATTATCTGGAGCCCCTGGGAGAAAACCTTTGCTCCCCGACCATGGAGGAAGAACCTCTTGCCGCCCCTACATCAAAAAGGGAATGGCTTTTCTGTCGTCTGTGAAAAATACAGAGACAAATGGAGGCAGACAGCCAGGAGAGATCTGAAGAAACTTCTAAATTCACCCGTTACGATTAAAACTGTAAATAAAGATCACTTTATAGACGGCTTGGATCAGTCTATCTTGAGTAGACTACTTAGAAAGGTGTTTAAGACTATGCTCGGTAGATTAGATACTGCATCTATAAACTTCTGGATAGCAGAGCGCGACGGCCAAATTCTAGGCGGTCTAGCGGTACTAAATTATGATCATATTTCAGCACATATGGTGGCCTATATGACAAAGATCTCTAAGAGAGACCATATTGGGACTCTATTGATAGACCACTGGTATCAGTATGCCCTAAAAAATAACATCAGATATCTAAACTTCGGCCATATCCGTCAAATCGGTGAGCCAAGAGCCTGGCAAGGTTACAGTGATTTTAAAAGGAAATTTATAGACCAAGAGATCATCATTAGAAACGAATATTTCAGATTTTTCTAACTACCCTGAAATCCCTCGGATTTCTTCCCTAAGTTTTTCTGCCTTTATTTCTTCAAGTCTAGCCTTAGCACGTTCTAGCACTCTTTTTACGGCATATCGCAGTCCGGAAGTTGACGGGATATAAGCAATTTTGCCCATCTCTTGAGCTGATCCGTTAAGTTTTAATAGAATATCTTCTTTGGTATAAAAAAGTCCTGAACCTGGTATACCGCCCATATTTCCAACGATCCTAATGATATCGTTCAGACTGTTCGCCTTATTAAAATCAAGGTCCGGATTCTTGATTTCATTTAGACCTTGCAGTTCGAAAGGATGGAGACCTTTCTCTAATGTCCCATCAGCGTTATTTACAAGGAGTCTACCGGTCTTATCATATTTCCCAGTGCTATACCAGGTCTCTTTGACACCACTGCTTCTTATTATGTTTACCTGATCCCCCTTAGAAAACTCACGAGGCACAACTCCTTCCAACTTATAATATTTACTCGCCTCACCCGGAAAGAACCTCTTTAATATCTGAAGGGAACTCATCTCGACTGTCTCACTGGTTGTCTTATTGGATAATTTTATCTTCCCGTCAATTTCATAGGAATCTCCAAAATTCCAAACCTCCCCCTTATGTTCAAAACTCTTCCCGGGTGCCACAAGTTCGAGGCCAGGAGGGACAACCTCCACTATCGGGACTAGAGCTTCCTTTGGCAACCCTAAATAAACCCCACTCTTATCATCAGGTTTAGCTCGCAACTCATTACCCTGATCGACTTCAAGCTTATCGTCACCTTTGTCTAGTTTATTGCGCTCTGTCGCCTCATTTATAAGTTCTGATAATGGGTCTCTACCTAGAGCACGTGCCTCTTTGACAATTCTAGCTATCTCTTTATGGGTGAGAACATCTGAAATTCCATCCGAAACTTGAAGAAGACCCTCCCCAGGCTTAAGTTTTACGACATAAACACTAGCGGTATCCTTACCAAATATTCCTGCGGCTTTATGAATTATATTTCGACTTTTGAAACTATGCTGTAAACCAGAAGATAATCTAGCATAGTCTTCTCCATTTTTCACGTTACCCAGCTCGGCTTGTCTCTCTCTGGCAACTATCTCAGCTTCGATTGCTAGCCGTATAAAGAACTCCTGATCCTTTGTTGACTTAATTTGATCGAGAAGCCTCGAAAATTGGCTATTTTTCTTAATCTCTTCTGCTTTTTCAGACATTAATACTCTAAAAGAGTCGGGATCAAACATAGGAAATTTAAGAGCAACCTCCTTAAATCTCTGTTCATTTGACTCCAACAACGTCGTGCCATTTTCCATACCGGATCTCATCCATCCTAGAGCCTCTGGCCGGATTAAAATATCATTGACAGCCTTTGTGAAGGCTCCATTATCATCTATGGTCACTTGCGTCATATTACCCTCCAGATCGAAATGAAATGCCGGGCTGTCACCTAAGTTGGCGATGACTGCGAGTTTTTCACTAGTACCATTGGGGTGTTCTATAATTTTGGCAACATTTATCGTCGTACCACCCTGTCCCTTAAATTCAGTGTGAATTTCTTTGCTAATATCCCCTAGGGTCTCAGACATTAATTTTCTTAAACCTAAGACCGTGCCATCATGAGTAATCGTCGGAGCCCCTAGTAACTTCTTCAGCCCATCGGCGGCTATCGTCGCAGCCTGTGCGCCACCACGCATCCCACCCATACCATCACACACACCGTATAGTCCTTCTGCCGGTTCCCGGACAACCCGATCTTCATTATGACCTGGATGCTTCTCACTCGGGCTGGTTCCACTGTAACTTTGGATCCCTTCAGGCGACCCAACCGCCTTAATCCCATATATCGCCTGATGTTTATTTCCTTCTCGATTACTCATATACAAAAAATATTACCATGAAAAAATTTATTTACAAAAAAAATCCCAGCCTCTTTCGAAGCTGGGTGCCTTTCGGCCTAACTAATTTTTACGATAACTTTTTATTTTGGACTATCTTGAAGAAAGACTGTCTAGGAGAGAATCAATCTCGTTTGTCTGAATGATGAAGCCGGAAGGAATCTCTCCATCCTCCTTGTACTTGACTCCCCTCTTCGGAGCCGGAATGATGGTCTCGCCACCGAGACCATTTTCATCTGGGCAACGCGCGATCGCATAACGAAGACCTCCGGGAATATAGATTGGCCGATAATCTTTCTGAAGGAGTGCTGCCAAAAGATGCCTTCGCCCGATGAATCTGGTAATACGGTTGTGAAAGAGTTGCCTCTTTCGCCCGGTATCACTATCAACGTCGCCCCGATTCTTATACCTACGAGATTCTACTTGATTCAGTCTTGCAAAACGTAGGTGGTGACAAGTCATAAGATTCGGATGCAGACCCTCAACAGCCACAATCACATTTTTCCTAAATCTGACCAATTTGTGGCCATCATTGAGCTCCGTGATCTCTTCAGACAGCTCATCTGTATCAACAGTAGGCCCAACGATTCCACGCACAAAGAGAATCTGCCCCTTGCGAAGTGCCACTACATCGATTTGTCTTTCGACCGAAAGAACCTCACCGTCAGGTCTCAGAACATCACGGTAAATGGTCCTGGTGAAGATTTTCTTAGCCACGATTAGAGCCCTCCCTCGTTTGTTTTACTGCCTATTAATTCAAAGAGCAACCTAGTTAACGGTCTTATTGTTTTAGCAGATCATAGTATTACTGTCAAGTAGCTGAACCTACTTGTTTTGTTTTTGTCCAATCTTGTAGTAAAATGATAAGAATCAAGAGTCAAGAATCTATTATTATTTTTATTTATTAAGAAAATGTTTGAACCAATTTCGAATATGATGGCTGCCATCGCTGTGGCCTTCACGGCACCTTTATTAGCCGCCCTGGGTACTGCCGGGAATATGCCACCATCTCCAGATGGAATGATGCAGTCTCCTCCCCCAGCCATGTATAGTGGCCAGATGAATCAAGGTTTTGGGGGTCAACAACCAAATTTTCAGGGAAGTAATTCTGGGTCCCAAGATGGAATTTTTCATTATGGACAGCCAAATTTCCAAAAAGATGGCCCGGGTTTTCAACAGGGTCAACCTAATTTTCAGAGAGATGGTGCTAACTACCAGATGGGGTCAGGCGATATGAACCAAGGTAGGCCTTTAGATACGACTCAAGGCAGGCCTGGGTCCATGCCAGGAGGAAGTCAAGCACCACGAGACAGTATGCAGTTTAAAGATAGTTGGAATCCAGAACAACGACAACGACAACAATGGCAAAATCTTGATCAAGCGCTACAGCGTAGTGATGTAGTTGACCGAGATAGTCAAGGCGGGAATAATCGATATGGTGGAAACCAAGAAGATATGATGCGCCAAGAGGAAGAAAGACAGAAAAGAATGGAGGCCGAGCAAGAGGAGATGCAGAAAAGAATGGAAAAGCAGCAGTTGGCGCAGATGAAGAGAATGTTTAGTGGAGGGATGATGGAGAAAGGTATTGTCATGATGAAAAAATCCATAGCAAAACTCCAGAAACAGGGCATTTCTGTGCCAGGAGAGTATCTCGCACTTATTTCTAGTGTCGAAGAGGCAATGAAAGTGATTAAGGGTGCTACAGAGATGACAGATGAGGTCTCTGCAGCAATGGAGATCCTACAAGATAAAAGTGAGGATTTACGAGAAATAGGCCCAAGGATTGGTATGCTTTCAGAATGGCCAAGAATAATCAAAAGTGCGGACAGTCAATTGGTCAGAGTTAGAAAACAGTTTAATCAGGCTAAAACTCGGGCCAAGAAAAGCATGGTAGATATTTCTGAAATTGAGGCCAAAATCGAAGCTGAACTCTCACAAATAGAGAAAGTAAGAGATGATCTCAAGATTCAGGCCACTAAGGCAGATGTCGAATTCGGAGATATTATGGATTCATTGCGTGAGGATGTCTTTGAGGCGATAGGTGATCTTCAGAATGACATTAATATTCTCCAAAACATATCGGATATTGGTTCAGAGCTTAAGAAGGTTGATTCTATGTTGAAGAACTTCGATGCAAGGGCAGTTAGATTACAGAAGGCAAAAAAGAATACAAGCAGATTATCAGAGTTGATAGTTGAGGCTAAAAAGAAGAGAGATGAAGTTAAGAATATTATTTCCAAATCAGGCTTTGGGCTGGAAGCCCTTTTTAACACAATCTCTGACGGACAGAGTCTTTTAAGAGAGATTAACCAGGAGTTTGCAACACTAGAAAATCAGAAAACTGAGATAGATAATCAGTTTAATTTCAGCAATCCATTTGATGTTGATACTAAACCTGTCGTTAATCAAGCTTCTGGTAGATAATATAACCAGTAGAATAAAAGGTACCATAAATAAAAATACCCCCGATAAGGGGGCATTTTTATTGAATTTGTTAGACGATGTGCTAATATGTCAAAGTTGTCGGAGTGTGGTGTAACGGCTAAAATTCTCGCTTTGGTAGCGAGCGACTCCGGGTTCGAATCCCGGCACTCCGAATGAAATGAGGATGAGTCCCGTTAAGCGGGACGTCCGGGATTCGAAAAGGTTGAGTATCCTACAGATCAATATCTTCTAGTATCTCAATCTCATGTTTATCAGAGGCTGTATCTAGATAGACTAGGGCGACATCAACTTGCCAGTCAGACTCCTCTAGTCTATTCTCATTAACATAAGTTTGGACGACCCTGGCTAATCTTTCTTTCTTCTTTTTGGTCATATTATCTGCAGGGGAATAATCTTTTGCAGGATCTAATCCCCTGCTTAGATTTCTAAAGACACTTTTTACCTCTACAAAGTGGATCAGATTGTCTCTGATATTTTTAGATATAATATCTATCTCCCCCCATTTACGCCAGTGGTTACGTTCTACTATCTTAAAACCCTGTTTCATAAGAAACTTAGCGACGACCTCCTCACCTCGATCGCCCGTTTTTCGTTTTTCTGTGATAGCCACAATGAAGCTAATTATAGTTAAAAAAAACAGTTAGTCTAGATAATATTTTTTTAAAATGTTATTTATGAAACATAATAATAGTTTCACGTGAAATATCGATTGATTTAGGCCTAAAGGGCAATAAAGACGTCCTTTATGCACAGTGTCCACAGGTTTATCCACAGTTTTTGATGACCTTTTGGATAAATATTACTAAATAAGGTTATTCTAATAAGACAATTGACCTAGATCAATGGCCGTGCTAGGATACAGATAGATAGCTTAAGAATTGTAGACTAATGGGAGGAGTGAGGAGTCATATCCATCATCACTAGAGAATTCAAGAAAAGCTGGCGTTACCGATGCTCAAATAGAAACTTAGCCATCGGACGCTATAAAATGAAGAGATGTGCTCACCGTCGTCACCGCCGAGCCGTCCGGAAAAGGATCCATACTGGTCAATACGAAATATTCTTCAAGCCATTTGCTACTGGCTATGATGTGATCTAACCCCTAGTTAAGACCAAG
>CAZXEK010000050.1:0-7990 GCA_964639675.1 uncultured Candidatus Saccharibacteria bacterium | reverse complement strand
GCTACAAAATCTAGTCTTCTCAATCTCGAAAGTTTTTATCTTAAGTTTTTAATGTCAGACTTCCATGACGGCCGTCATGGAAGTCTGACATTAAAAACTTAAGATAAAAACTTTCGAGATTGAGAAGACTAGATTTTGTAGCAATTATTTTTTGTGTTATAGTCTTTTTGCCATGCTATATACAAGGAAAGGAGATGGTGGAACAACAAAAACATTTGGTTGTGATCAAAGAATTTCCAAGAGCTCTACTGTCGCAGAAGCATTGGGAACACTTGATGAGTTAAACTCTTTTTTGGGTATTTGTAAAGTTAAGTCGTCTAGAATTTTGCTCGGTATAGACTCTGATTTTAACTCCCTGGGAGATCTCCTTCACTGGATTCAGGGAAATATTTTTATCGTCCAGGCACAAGTTGCCGGTGCCGATAAGACTATGGACCAGTCTAAGATCAAGGTTATGGAGGGGGTCGTGGATAAAATTGAGAAGTTGCTACCACCCATAAAGACATTTTTTATTGCGGGTGGGGACGAACTCTCTGCTACCTTTGATTTTGCACGGACTCTAGCTCGTCGGGCCGAAAGGCGAGTGGTTGGAGTTGCCGAAGAGAATTTTGTCAAAGTAGAGCCGGAGGTCTTGTCATTCCTGAACAGATTATCAAGCGTTCTATATGCTCTGGCTAGACTTTCCAACCACAAATCTGGTATAACTGAAGTGGCTCCCGGTTATTGATAATTTTCTAATTCCTTATTTTAATTTTTATATGGTGACCATGGTGTAGTGGTAACACAGCAGCTTGTGGAGCTGCTTTCTCGGGTTCGAATCCCGATGGTCACCCACGAAAAATGGCCCCGCTTAACGGGGCTCGTTTATATATTTTTTAATTGCGACGTCAAACGTCGCCATACCGATGCCAGTCGAACATTTCTATAGCTATGTTCTCTTGAATCAGAAAGATGGCGAATTTTATATTGGTTATACAAATAATTTAAAACGAAGATCCGTCACATTGATCTTTTTAGGTTTTTGAACTAGTATCCATGCTTGGACGAACCTTGAAAGGAGGTGATTTATGTTGACACCAGATGATGGAAATAATGACAAGCCGTTTTTTACTCCTGGGGTTCTTCTTGTGAGTTTTATACCAGAAGCTACAGAGAAGGAGATAGTAGATTTCCTCGACTCTCTGGATTTAATTCCTGATGAGGGTCTAACAAAGGTGGGTAGTTGGTATTTATTGGCTGTCCCGCCAGGAAAAGAAGAGGAGACTCTCAATGATCTCAAAACCAAGGACTTAGTTTCTAATGCGGAGCTTGACTATAATTTATATCCAGCTTAGATTTTTCGTTGATGATCCTATCTGATTCGCGAATAAAAGGAGAGTCTAGTGAAGTTTCAAATAGCTGTAGTACAGTTTCAGATAGAGCAGTATTTTCCTTTGGTTAATCTGACGAACGCGGAACGGTTTATTGAACAGGCTTCAAGCGAGGGGGCTAATGTAATCATTTTTCCGGAAGACTTTATAACCGGCCCTGTGGCTTCCGAAGAAAACTTTGTAGATTTTGAAAATAAGTATCTTAACATCCTTCAGACGTGGTCTAGACAATATTCAATTGATATCATAACGGGCTCGATTATTGAGGGGGAGAAAAATGGCTGGTTTAATACCACTTACTATATTGATGCGGAGGGTAATATCGTTGGGAAGTATAAGAAAATAAATCTTTGGCATCCAGAGAGAGAATATTTGTCTCCAGGTGATAAGGTTGTCACTTTTCAGACCAAATATGGTAAGGCCGGGCTTATTATATGTTGGGATATTATTTTTCCGGAGATTTTTAGAGAGATGATAAGAGCGGGAGTTGAGATTATATATTGTCCGAGTTATTGGGCGCTTGAAGATGCAGGGTGGTTGGGATTACAACATAATAAAAATTCGGAAATAGAGTTAGTTAATGCTCTTAGCGTGGCGAGGGCCCTTGAGAATGAAGTCATCTTTGTCTATGCCAATGCGGCGGGGAGTTATAACATCAAAGGATATTCAGGCACCTTGATTGGTCAATCGCAGGTTGCGGTCCCATTTAAGGGAGTCTTAAAAAGACTAGCTCACAATAGACAAGAGATGTTTATTCAGGAAGTTGATACTGATATTCTTGTAGATGCAGAAAGTGTTTATAGGATAAGGGCAGATTTGAAACTTCGTTAAGTTCGACATAGGGTACCTCACACTAAGATCAGTGTGAGGTTTTTTTTCTTGACATGGTACCCCTGGGGGGTATACACTTGAATTATGAATTTTTCAAAGCAGAAATTGGTTCAGCGGTTAAAAATTATAGAGGGACAAGTGCGTGGACTACAAGAGATGATCCTATCGGGGGCTTATTGTATTGATGTCATTACTCAAACATCTGCGGTCAAGCAAGCTTTGTCAGGAGTTGAAGATTCCTTGATGGAAGGACACCTTGGGACATGCGCATTACACCAGATGAAGGCAGGAAATGAGAAGAAAGCCATAGGCGAAATTTTGAAAGTTTATAGACTTAAGCGTAAGTAAAGATGTTCCATTTTGCGGGCACATGGCTTTCTCTTGATGTATATGATTATGACACCAGATAAAATAGTTGTAATAGTGGGGGGATTATTAGGAATAGGTTTTGTCTATTGGTTTTTTATGAGTAAAAAAGATAAAAAGGCTGTCGCTGTATCTGCAGATTCTAGGGGTTTGCTACAGATAGATATTAAGGTCGAGGGAGGATATTCTCCGGAGGTGATTTCCGTACCGGTAGGTAAGACAACAATATTGAATTTTACTCGTACTGATCCGACCGGATGCCTAGAGGAGGTTGTTCTAGGAGATTTTAGTATCCGCAAAGAGTTGCCACTTAATCAAAGAGTTTCTGTTGAAATTGCACCTGAACAGAAGGGCGTTTTTGTTTATTCATGTGGGATGAATATGTACCACGGTAAAATAGTTGTTGAATAAAATATATGCCAACAGTAAAAAAAACATTTGCAATTAAAGGTATGCACTGCGCCTCGTGCGTGGCGATTATTGAGGGTTCACTTAAGAAAATTCCAGGCGTCGAAGAGGCAACGGTAAATCTTGCAAACACGAAGGCTACTGTTTCTTTCGATCCTGGATTGGTTACAGATGCGCATTTGGCTTCTGCGGTTGCGAATGTCGGATATCAGGCCATGATTGGTGAGGAGCTTCGATCGGAGGACGAAGAAAAGAAGGAAAAATTAAAAGAACTTAATGATCTACTGATAAAAGTTTCTGTTAGTTTAGTATTAGGCGGGTTGATTTTCTGGGGAAGTTTTCCGGGCCTGATGGAAACAGCTCCAGCTGTTCTCCGTGAATTTTGGTTACAGTTTATTTTGGCAACGCCGGTACAGTTTTGGGCTGGCTTTGCTTTTTACAGAGCGACGATTCCTGCCCTTAAGCATCGAACGGCTAACATGGATACGCTAGTCGTTATTGGGACCACTGTTGCTTATCTATACTCTGCCTTTGTTGTCTTTGCCCCGAATGTTATTGCATCTCTCAGAATAAAACCTGAGCCATACTTTGATGTTTCTACGATTATTATCGGACTCATTCTACTTGGAAGATATTTTGAGGCGCGGGCCAAGGCGGGGACGTCGGAGGCGATCAAAAAATTGATAGGTATGCAGGCGAAAACCGCGCGCGTTGTTAGGGGCGATAAGGAGCTCGATATCCCAATTGCAGAAGTGATAATTGGTGATGTTATTCGTGTGAGGCCGGGCGAAAAGATTCCCGTTGACGGAGAGATAGTTGAAGGTGAGTCATCTATTGATGAATCTATGATTACGGGAGAGAGTATGCCGGTTGATAAAACAGTCGGAGATATCGTTGTAGGTGCAACTCTAAATAAGAGTGGCACTTTTACCTTTCGTGCTACGAAGGTTGGTTCAGAGACGATGCTCGCGCAGATAATAAAGTTAGTGGAGGATGCACAGGGGAGTAAGGCGCCGATTCAAAGAGTTGCCGATCTGGTCTCATCATATTTTGTCCCAATCGTTTTAATCTTGGCAATTATCACTTTTGTCGGTTGGTATGTGTTTGGTCCCACGCCGGCACTTCTCTATGCCATTCTTAACACGATCGCGGTCCTTATTATTGCTTGTCCTTGCGCGATGGGTCTCGCGACACCGACGGCAATAATGGTTGGTACGGGTAAGGGGGCAGAACATGGAATTTTAATTAAAGACGCGGAAAGTTTAGAGACGGCTCACAAAGTTAATGTGATGATTTTTGATAAGACGGGGACACTTACTAAGGGTAAGCCTGAGGTGACGGATATTTTGCCGATCGGAAATTTCTCAAAAGAAGAGGTACTTAATTTTGCGGCATCTATCGAAAAAGGGTCTGAACATTCTTTGGCCGAGAGTATAGTGCATAGGGCTGAACAAGATAAACTAAATTTGGCTAGCGTTGTAGGATTTAAAGCAATTTCTGGGCAAGGTGTGGAAGGTATGATGGGTGGGAAGAAAATCAGTTTTGGTAACCGACGTCTAATGCAGGCCAGGAACATTTCGATTGAGGTGGTTCAAGCAGATCAGGAGCGACTTGAAGGTGAGGGAAAAACGGCAATGCTTCTTGCTGTGGATGGTGTGCTTGTCGGCATAATTGCCGTGGCCGATACAATTAAAGATTCAGCACGCGAAGGAATCGCATTACTGCTTTCGATGGGCGTCGAGCCGGTGATGATAACTGGAGATAATCAGAGAACAGCAGATGCGATTGCGGCGAAGTTGGGCATCACAAGAGTTCTCGCTGAAGTGATGCCGGCCGAAAAGGAGGAGCAGGTGAGGAAGATTCAGGCGGGGGGTAAGGTTGTGGCAATGGTTGGCGATGGCATTAATGATGCTCCAGCACTTGCCGCCGCGGATGTTGGTATTGCAATGGGGACGGGGACCGACGTGGCAATTGAGGCTGCGGATATCACTTTAATTAACAAGGACCTAAGATCTGTTGCTTGGGCGATTAAACTTTCCAAGCGAACAATGAGGACTATTAAACTTAATCTCTTTTGGGCATTCGCATATAATGTTATTTTGATACCGGTTGCCATGGGGGTTCTTTTTCCGACATGGGGGATATTGATGAATCCTATTTTTGCGTCCGTAGCGATGGCAACTAGCTCAATATCGGTTGTGGGTAACTCACTTTTATTGAAGAGGCTTAGATTGAATTAAAACGATGGAACAAACTTACACATTTTATGTTGTCGGAATGCACTGCAGGTCATGTGTGCTTTTAATTGAGAATGAACTCGGTGGTGTTCCATATATCAAGAGCGCTAAGTCTAGTTTAAGGGACCACTCTGTAATTGTTGCTGGTAATTTTAACGGCAGATCGCCTGAAGCTGTCGCGGTTGAACTCTCACATAAAATTAAAGAGCATGGCTACAGTTTGTCTATTGAAAAGCCAGCAAGGGAGGTGAATTGGTCAGAGTTTAAAATTGCCGTACCTGTTGCTTTTGCGTTTGTTGTTCTATTTGTGCTTTTACAAAAAACGGGAATGGTTAATTTGATCGGTGGCGGGGTGCTTTCGTATGGCGCGGTTTTTGTAGTCGGGGTGATCGCTTCGCTCTCAACCTGTATGGCTGTTGTCGGCGGGCTTCTTTTGTCGATGTCCGCAACATTTGCGAAGGAGGGTGACAAGGTGAGGCCACAACTTTTATTCCATCTCGGTCGTATAATGGCGTTCTTTTTTTTGGGTGGTGTGATCGGCATCATTGGTTCTGCTTTCGTGCTCAATACGACAATGACCTTTATGCTAAACTTTGTGATCGGCGTGGTTATGTTGATAATGGGGGTTAACTTGTTAGACACGTTCCACCTTACAAAGAGACTACAGATCGGTATACCGAAATTTATTTCTAAGCACACTATTGGTATCGCAAACTTTAATCATACAGTTACACCATTTTTTGTTGGGATAGCGACATTTTTTTTGCCCTGCGGTTTTACTCAATCAATGCAGGTTTATACTCTTTCAACAGGTAGCTTTCTCGTTGGCGGTTTAATAATGCTATCATTTGCCTTAGGTACCTTGCCTGTCCTTACACTTATTAGTTTCAGTTCGTTTAGCATAAAGAAGAGTTCTAAGTCTGGAATATTCTTTAAGTCGGCAGGGCTTATAGTGATTGTCTTTGCTTTATTTAATATTATTAATAGTCTCGTGGTGATTAATCTGATTTCACCAGTATTTAGTTTCTAGTATAATGAAGGCGACTGTTATATCTATTTTAGTTTCAGTGTCTCTTATTGCAGTTGCCATTATTATTTCCGGAAGAGACTCAGAGTTAAAAGATGTTATCGGAGTAAACAATGTAAGCATTATTGATGGTAAACAGATTATTGAGATAAGAGCCAAGGGGGGTTATCTCCCGAGGAAAACCGTCGCTTTAGCCGGTATGCCAACAGTTCTTCGGTTTAATACAAGTGGAACATTCGACTGTTCATCTTCGGTTCGTATCCCTAGTATGGGTATAAGTAAATATCTTCCACCATCAGGAACTAGTGACATTGATTTGGGGGAATCCAAGGTCGGTACAACGCAAGGGACATGTGGGATGGGGATGTATCCGTTTGAGATTGATTTTCAAATTATGAAAAACGCACTTAAAAACCGTCAAGGTTCAACCTTGACGGATAACGTTTTTCAACCATAGAGCAGTACGATCTTTTTACCATTCTTAAATTTTTCAAGTGTGTCAATTGAAATGCTGTCTTTATGCCACCCAGCACCTCTGGCGCAGGTGGTTAGTTTCTCCAAGAGTTCTTGTTTGTTAAGCGGCTGGATAATTTTCACCTCTTGCCGAGTTATGGAGATACAACTTTGCAAATATGTTGAGCCGTCTGATTCGACCACAACCGAAACTTGATGCCTCGCTCTGTCTTTAGTACTACTTAGAATTATTAAGTAGGATGTCAGTTTGTATCGTAGGGTGATTTCCAGCAAGAGAAGACTCCATGCAACACAGTTACCCCGACCTGTTTCTTTTAGTTGTAAGAGATTATCCTGTAGCGATTTATACCAACATTCATTGGATTTTTTTCTTAATTCTCTGACTTGCTTCTTGAATTCAAGGAGCCACCTTGGTCTTTCAGACACTTCTTACCTCCCTTGTTTGGTTAAGTTTTTTTCAAGGTTCTTATTAGAGTATATCTAAGATTAATTTTATAGCAACTTAATCTTGTTTACCCTAGTCATAATCGGTTGAGTTCTTTGTATCCATTTTTATTTCGGGGTAAGATGGATGATATGGAAAGAGAGATTGCAATTTTTGGTGGAGGATGCTTCTGGTGCACGGAGGCGATATTTAGGATGCTTAAGGGAGTTACATTAGTAGAGCCTGGTTATGCAGGTGGAGATACTCTGAACCCAACCTATGATGGAGTCTCTACTGGTAAAACAGGGCATGCTGAAGTGACTCGAATCGAGTTTGATCCGAGCGAAATCTCTTACAACGACCTTTTGACAGTCTTTTTTGGAACTCATGACCCGACAAGCTTAAATCGTCAGGGTGCTGATATCGGGACACAGTATCGTTCGATAATTATTTATATGACAGAAGAACAGAAAGAGTTAGCCGGCAAATATATTAAAGAGCTCGAGGCATCTTATCACAGAGGCAAGCCGGTTGTGACAGATATTAAGCCGTTTGATAGATATTATCCGGCCGAGGATTATCATAAGAACTATTATGAGACCCACAAGGATAATCCTTATTGTGAATTAGTTATAAATCCAAAATTAGAGAAGGTGCAAGAAAGATTCAAAAGTCTGTTAGCAAAAAATGCCGCATAAATATTTATGATTGATAGCAATAAAATCCCAAAAACAGAAGAGGAGTGGAAAGCGAAACTAACTCCTAAGGAGTATGAGGTGCTTAGGAAGAAAGGTACTGAGGCCGCTTTTTCTGGCAAATATGTAGAGGAGAAGGCGAGAGGCATTTACAGTTG
>CAZXEK010000049.1:0-1757 GCA_964639675.1 uncultured Candidatus Saccharibacteria bacterium | reverse complement strand
CATAATTACTAATGGTGGTAACGTCGGCATAGGCACCACTTCACCAATGTCTAGACTCTCCGTCGTCGGCAATATTGCTGTTACTGGTTGTGCTCAGGCTGCCACCTCTTCCTATAGTCTTAGCCCTGAAACCACCTGTGCCGACTTGGCTGAATCGTACATAGCTGCTGAAGATCTTCGGCCGGGAGATCTTGTTGCTTCTGAATTAAGCTCCTCTCTACTCCGAATCAACAAGGCGACCAAAGATTCCAAGGCTCTTATGGGGGTTATTTCTACAAATCCGGCGGTAGTTTTCGAGGGAGATCGATCAAGTTTCGGTGCACCAGAACGCAAGGATCTTTACCCCAAAGACACTAAAGCACCCCTCGCTCTTGTGGGTAGAGTTCCAGTGAATGTGAATCTAGAGAATGGAGAGATTAATGTTGGGGACCCTATAACTATCTCTTCTGAACCTGGAGTTGCAATGAAAATGAATAAGTCCGGAGTCTCTGTCGGTATCGCCCTCGAGTCATTTAATGGTAATGTAAAACAGGGTGATGGTTCAATTGTCTATGAAAAAATCGCTAAAATTATAGCTTTTGTTAATCTTGGTTATCAAGAGATCTCCCCCAACCCACTAGACGAAATAAAGAGCTGGTTTATGAGTATCAAAGAGTGGACGCTCAATAAGCTGACGACAAGGGTGTTGTGTCTCGAAGACCTTTGTATAACCAAGACTGAGCTCAAAAAAATTATTGAACACAACGCGTTTGAGCAGGTAAATCCCGCCCCTTCTTCCGTAGTTGTTCTCCCGGTATTAAGCTCCATAGAAATTACTGGATCAGCGACCTCCACGGAGCCTTAAATCTTTTTACTATGGGATATCCACAGAAATAGCTAATTATATTAAAGTAGTTAGCTATTTTTTGTGCCATAATATTAATTATGAGACTCAAAAGAAGGGGGATTCTTTTTGTTCTATTTTTTGTTGCTACCTTTTTCCCAATTTTTCATTACAGTCTTGGGGCAGAGCCCCGTTTTTCTTCGGTAGTCTCAGATTCATATTTTCTAAATTTAAAAACTGCTGATATTTCCTCTGCTTTTAATACAACCATAGATTTAGTAAAAGATTTCTTCATAAGAGCGCTGGGATTAGATGATAGAAACATTCAAACCGTAACCACGGTCATTAATGACAACAGAATTGTTGTTGAGGAGGCCCTAGATTCTCTAAAGAGCGAATTAATTAAAGACTTTTCTCGTCAAATACAAGAACTCAGGTTTAGCGGTTTGACCACCGATAGAACCCCGCAGGTTATACAGCAGATTTTACCAATCCAAGAAAAGATTATCGTAGAGAGGGAGACAATTCGAGTAACGTCTCCGGGGGTTTTGTTATATACCAAAAGTGAGATTGACGATAAGGTCTCCAATCTAAATAATCAGGTTGCAAATTTGAAAACTTCTACTAGTAACCAGGCAATTTCTAATTACCAAGTCACTAGTTTGACTAATAAGATAGATAGACTTCAGGGCGCAACGATTGTTGGTTCTACCGTTTCTGGCGGCTTGTCCGGTCTCGTTGCTTCTGATATTCCAGCTCTTAGCTATCTGTCATCTGGCGGGGGCACACTTACTGGAACCTTAACAGTTACTAGTGTTGCTTCACTGAATGGCGGTGCTTCTACTACCCTTGCTTCAGTTTTAGATACTCTATATGTTGGTCGTCTGGCGACTACTACAATAAGGGGTGATGGTCTGGCTTCAATATTGCCATA
>CAZXEK010000048.1:0-8930 GCA_964639675.1 uncultured Candidatus Saccharibacteria bacterium | reverse complement strand
GGCAGGATCCACATCATTGAGTTCAAGGCCAATTTTCAGTCCCCCCCGCTTAGTTTGGGTAGAGATGCCGATGTTGAGAGGTGGTTCGGTGTTACCGTCTGGTGGTAAAGAGGTTGGTGGAGTGAAGACGGCATGAACGTTTTGCCAGCCGAAGAAAAACAAGAGCGAAAAAAGTAGTATTGAGAGACAAAACTTAAAATTTAAAAGATGTTGTCGAGAGATCTTCACTCTATTATTATATACCAACCAAACCAACAACTAAAGAACCCAGTGTGGACAACAAAACCTAAATTGGTCCGATTAGTAATTTATAAAGCAAGCTAATTGGTCCTGAAATAATATTTTTTAAGAAAAAAATGACGAAAAGTATTAAAGTAAGTTGATACTTCTCCATAAACTCTACGACATAGTTATACCTGTAGGGTATGAGAGAGAAGAGTACCTTAGAACCATCTATCGGTGGAACCGGGATAATATTAACAACAAAAAGAACTATATTTATCTGTACGGCGGCAATAATGAGTTTGATAACCTCTAATGATAAAAAAGATTTAAACAGAGCAACATGAAAAATAAAAGAAAAAAAGACGGCTAAGAAGAGATTGGCTAACGGCCCAGCTAGACCGACAATAGCCGGACCCCACTTGCCACCCCTTAAATTGTAGGGATTATAAGGTACTGGCTTGGCCCAACCGAAAGTTGGTCCACCCAAAACAGTGGTCAGAACCGGCACAAAAAAAGAGCCGACTAGATCTAGATGACTAATCGGATTCAAGGTAAGCCGTCCAGCATATTTGGCCGTTGGATCACCCAAAATGGCAGCTGTATAACCATGAGAAACCTCATGGAGAACAACCGACATTATCAATATAATAAGGGAAAAAATTGTATCCACACTAAAATTTCACTACCGTGGCCAAGACCTTGCATAATTAGACAGATCTATGATAGCATAATGGCTACTTAAATAACAAAGAAATGGCTACAAAAACATGTCCGATCTGTAATCGAGGAAACCTAAGTGTTGGAGCTTATAGCAACCGTGTTCGTGCTACTAAATTTAATCCGACCGGCACCAGACAGGCCAAAGTAAATCTCCAGTGGGCAATCAACCCTAGGGGTGGAAGAATCAAGATCTGTACCCGCTGTTTAAAGAAAGGCAAGCAACTAGAAATCAGTAGCCGGTAACTATCTCAACCCCCTCTCCATCACTCTTAAAAACAACCGTCCCGCTGATATCAGTTCTAAGGGTTTTTACTCCAAATTTATCTAAAATATCAAGTGTCTCCTTGTGGGGATGCCCATAACTATTACCCATTCTAGATGAAATGATGGCATAAGTTGGCGAGACATAACCCAAGAAGGATTGACTGGTCGAAGTGTGAGATCCGTGATGACCGATCTTAAGAATCTGACTCTTCAATCTACTAGTTGGTGAATCTCCATCTAGTGAAACCAGATAATTTTCTAAATTCTCCTCCATGTCACCCGTAAGAAGTATAGAAGTTTTGCCATAAGTTAATCTCATAACCAACATCCCGTCATGAGGCTTGCTTTCTGCCACATCTCGATCTGGTAACAAAACCTCCAATAAAACTCCACCCCCCATATCTATCTTTGAGCCCCTACGAAGAACGATTGTTTTTATATCTTTTAATTGTAGGCTTGTCTCGAAGCTCTTAAACTCTGAAATCTGGTGAACTGCACCAGAACTGACCAGTCCACCAACAAAGTAGCGTGGTATGATATATAGTAGGCCACCGAAGTGATCTAGATGCGGGTGAGACAATACCAGAAGATCGATAGATCGATCATAAAATGGCATCAGCGAGGCTAGAGATTTTAAAACTTTTTTATCTGGGCCACCATCGAGTAAAATCTGATTACCATTCGGGGCCTCTATGAAAACAGCGTCACCTTGACCAACATCTAAAAAGGCCACCGTTAAAATCCCCCGTCTATCCTCACGATAAACAATATGCCAAACAAAAACGGTTGCCAGAAATAATCCGGTTAGAAAGTGCCATTTAAGATTCTTGATTCTCTGCTTCAATCGCTACGGATGTTATCATATTTTGGAAAAATAAAAACCCGATCTACTGCTGTAAATCGGGGAGATTGACTATTGGCCAATCAAATGGGGGCTAGAAGGAGGAGCAATCTTCAAAACATCTTCCCTAAACCAACCATAAGTTGCACCAATAAGACTCTTGGCAATAACGTAGGTGGCAATGAGCGGAGAGGCCAAGACCATAGTCGCACCCATAAGGCTAAACACCCGCCTCTTTCCGAGACCAATGGCACTAGTAACAGTGATGGCTCCCCAACCGGTGCCGAGAATGGCGGGCAACCATTCAAAGAGATAAGTAGGAAGCAAATCCAAGAGATACCAATAAATGCTAGGGCTTATGGAATAGAGCATATCCCACATAAGCATTCACCCCCTTTCTATTATTTTTTTTAAAAAACTTACAGAAATAGATCCAATAAAATGGTATCACTCTCCTGCGGTAGGGTCAACCTTGATTACTAACACTGCCACTATATAAAAGAAATAGATCATTATTGTCAAACTAAGTGGAAAGGATGAGATGCTTATAGATGCAAAAGATAGAGAAGAAAAAAGTTCTGTGACTTTAATAATATAAAAAAGAAAAACATAAGAGATATAAGAAAAAACTAAAGACAGATGGTAGTTTACAAAACCGACAAGTCCTGTGAGAAAGCCGAAAAACATCGTAGCCGGTATAATGGGCCCCACAAGTAGGTTGGCAGGAATAGAAACCAAAGAAAAACTTCCCATCTTATAGAGAATCAACGGCCACACAGCGAGTTGCGCAGCTAAGGTAGAAACCAACCCTCCCCTTATATTAAATCTATCCGGCAAAAATTTTAAATATTTTTCTAAAATCGGAGTGAAAAGTATTAAACCAGCTGTAGCTAAAAAGGATAGTTGAAATGAGATATCAAAAACAAGAATCTTGGGATCATACAAAACCATCAAAGTCGCTGCGGTCAGAAGTGCTGACCCGGCTAGATAGACCCTGCCTGTGGCTCGAGCTAGCATTGCTAGAAGAACCATAATCGAAGCACGCACTACAGTTGATCCACCACCAGTCATCATGGCAAATAAAACGATCGCCAAAGATCCTATCGTCAACCTAATCGAAAGTGGCATAAACCAGATTAATTTCATAAGATTGTCGGCAATAACACTGATGTTGTAACCAGACAGGGCTACAATATGAATGAGCCCCACCTTTTTAAAATTATCCAACAGGTTTCTATCTAAGGAACTTTTTGCGCCGACCAATATCCCTCCCATGAGAGAAGCCTCAGGTTCCGAAACCTTCAAATTTATTTTTTCCAAAAAACTATTTTTAAAATCAAAAAGTCCTCTTTGAATATCGGAGGTCCGACCTCCGATATTCAAGGGTGGATTTAAAATAATCTTGGGATTTAAAAACTGGTAGTAGATCTCATCCTTGGCCAGATAAGAAACATAATCGAAATCGGTCGAGAAATTTCTGATTTTTTCTAACTGCCCATATATAGTTACCCGATCGCCATAACTATATTTAGTATAAGGTTTGGTCTTGACCAAAACATTTAAAATAGCCCCATCACCGGTATCAACCGAAGCAACGAAGTTTGTGGTCTTGTCTTTTTCTTTCGGCTCATTAATGACCACACCTTCCACTTTAATAGTACGACCCTCGAGTAATTCCGGGGATGAGAGATCTCCTCTAGTATCCGCCAGATCAAATCGAAAGATCCCCAGAGCAAAAGCAAGTAGAAAAAGTGGCACGAAGATCCTCCCCACCTTACCCGTTTGGGAGCTGAGCTCCCAAGGAGTCCTCGACATCAAAAATAGAACAAAAGACAGTAGGAGAAACAAGAGTGCGAAAGACCAACCCAGATCGAAAAAAGATGAGAAAAGTATTCCACCGAATAGACCGCTAAAAAAAGTTGCCACTAAACCAAGATCCATAGTAAGATACTCTACACACTTGATATGACACTAGCAACACACATCCTAGTCGCAGGATCCATCACGAAACCCTTCTTGGGTCAAGCAAACACTTTTGTAATTTTTATAATCTCAATATTCAGCCACTACTTAGCAGACGCCATCCCGCACTATGACTACAAACTTCTCTCGATAGAATGGAAGGAAGGACAAACAAAAAAAGACCTCCAAATAAATAGAGACCCTAAACAGCTTACCATAGATCTCTTAAATATCGCCATTGATGTAGCTATCGGAACCGCAGTCTTACTCTTGTGTGTGAGGCCAGAGGTAAATTTCTCAAATTTTATAACCTATACGCTAATTATTGTCGGGAGCATATTGCCAGACGCTTTGCAGCCAATCTTCATTATGTACAAAAAATTCCCCATGACCTTAATCCAAAACTTTCACGACTTTTGGCATGCTAAGACTAAACTGAAACTAAACAAAACTGCCGTACTTTCTCAAGGCACACTCTTCCTGATCGCAACTTTTATAAACTATTTTTAAGTCTTTTAAAAAAGTCCCCGATGGGTTTCTCCCTCGTCCATTGCGATATTAGATAAGCGATCAGCCTCGGTATTTTCTTCTCGAGGTATGTGAGTAAATTTCAAGCTCGGAAAATCTTTAACTTGCATATTCCAGATTTTTATAAATTGTGTAAACAAGCTCTCTTCTTTAATCTGATACTCCCCCGAGAGTTGCCTCTTTACCAACTCGCTATCCATCTTAATCTCAATATCATACTCTTTTATTTTTTCCACCCCCAAAACTCTCTTTAAATTTTCCAACCCCAAGATTACTGCCTGGTATTCGGCATAGTTGTTGGTTCTGACACCAAGTGATTCGGTGCATCTCTTAATAACCGTACCATCTTCGTGCATGATAAGGGCTCCGGATCCAGCGTTACCAGGATTCCCTCGCGATCCGCCATCTGTATAAATTATAATTTTTTTTTTCTTCACTCTCACATACTAACTCACGCTACCAAGTTCTACAACCCTAATCTTACATATCCTTCGATCGTCAGTTATGTAAGGTGTGATCAGAAAATCAAAAATCTAAGATCTTTAGTCGCACATTGTTTTTATACCCGAAGCTGTCTCTTTCTATATGTACTAAAAGATCTACCCTGTCACCCAGTAAAAATTCAGTATCCGTCTTTCCTTTATACTTAAATAAAACTGCTGAAATAATCTCATTGAAGCTATTTTTAAAATCTAATCTCAAGTGATCTTTGTTTGCTCCGAAGAAATTAACTCCTGAGATTTCCAGACCCTCCAAAAGAAACACCGGCTTTTTGTTACCGATCCCAAATGGTGCCATCTTAGAAATTAGACTATAGTTTTCAACTGTCACATCATCGAGAGATATTTTCTTGTCTACCTCCACAAATTCAAAATCTCCTCTGCTTGGAGACTTAGTTTCCAAGTTGATGTTCGAGCTAAGATTTTCCAGTTTTAGATAGGCCTCGGAGAGTTTATGGCCCAGACTTCCAAGATTTTCTTCACTAACCGAGAATCCCCCAGCCAAAGCGTGCCCACCCATAGCTGTAAAGACTCCCTCTCCAGTTGAAGCCATCAAGTCTACAAGATTCACTCTGCCATCGGAGCGGCACGATCCCTTGATTTCGGTCGACCCCTCCATGCCCCAGACGAAAGCGGGTCGTTTATACTTCTCTACAATTCTACTAGCAGCCAAACCGACAACTCCTGGTGGCCAACTTTTATTACCGACCACAATGACCGAAAGCCCTTCATCCTTTTCCATCACCTTATTAATCTCTCTCATCATTTTATCTACCGCTCTCTTCCTTTCATTATTTTTAGTCTCCAGATAGTTGGCAGTGACTGAAGCCTTAAGTAGATCCACCTCAGCCAAAAGATGGAACCCATAAATCGGCTCACCCATTCGACTAGCTGCATTTATCCGTGGCGCGATTGTGAAACCGACATCCTCTTCAGACAAAGAGCTCTGATCGACACGCGCCTTATAGAGAAGTTTCATTAAACCTGGTCTAGAACTCCTCTGTAAAACCTTCAAACCGAAATAGGCCAGTGCTCTATTCTCGCCGTAAAGGGGAACCATGTCGGCAATAGTCGATAGCCCGACCATATCGAGAAGCCATTTCTCCCACCCCTTCGGAATATCTTGAAAGGGTGCCTTGAGCCGTGTCGAAGGGCTAAGTAATGCTTGTACCAACTTGAAAGCAACCCCCGCACCGCAAAGCATATCAAATGGATACTGGTCGTGATCCTGCTTAGAATTTAAAATCGTGTAAGCATTCGGGACCTTCTCTTGAGGTAAATGATGGTCCGTAATTATTACATCGATTCCAAGCTGATTAGCACGATCAACTTCTGAAACGTCAGTTATGCCGTTGTCGACAGTTATGAGTAACTTAACATTACCCTCTGCAAACTTTTCTATAGCCGAAACATTCAAACCATAACCCTCAAGATGACGATGTGGAATGTAAACATAAAAATTTTTATAACCAATCTTTTTAAAAAAATCATGGAGAATTACACTGCCAGGGATTCCATCGCAATCATAGTCCCCGTAAATAACAATCTTCTCTTCTCTTAAGATGGCCCCGAGAATTCTGTCTACGGCCCTCTCCATATTCAAAATTAAAAATGGATCATGGAGATCTCTCTCGTAGTTCGGATTCAAAAATCTCTCGGCCTCATCTGTAGTTTTCATACCACGATGAAACAAGAGATGAGACAGGAGGTCACCATAACGGGCTAGACCTAATTTATCTTCGCTAGATAGCTCTGGACTGATCTTCCATTTTTTCATCAAAAGGAGTATAACATACATTAGAATTGGGGGGCAGAAAATTCTTAATAAATTATTCCATCCCTAATTTCAATTTTAAGTTTTGCACTTTTAATTTTCCAATATGGATTGCCTATTTTGTAAAATTGTAGCGGGTAAGGTTCCCGCAGATAAAGTCTACGAAGACGAAAATGTTCTGGCTTTTTTAGATATAGCACCAAATAATGTTGGTCATACGCTAGCCATTCCGAAAGAACACTACGAAACCTATCTTGATACTCCTGATGAAATACTGGCCGATCTATCTGTGAAAGTTAAAAGGATCGCCATCGGAGTTAAAAAGGCTGCTAGAGCCGAAGGAATAAATGTTTTTGTGAACGCCCATAAGGCTGCTGGCCAAGTTATTCCTCATCTCCACTTTCACATAATCCCTCGCTACTTCACTGACGAGTTCAAACACTGGGCTGCTAAAAAATACGCCGCAGACGAAGCAGAAGAGATCGCCGAAAAAATTAAAAAAGAGATTAAATAAATATATGGCAATAAAAATAGAAGGTGTAAGGGGAGGATTAAGTGACACAGAACGAGCACAAATTCGAAAAAATAATAATCAATCTAGTGCACCTAAATTGACTCCGGGGGAGAAAAGACTACTTGATAGTAAGGTCACAGATTTAATGCCTGTTTACAGAAAAAAAAACGATGAAGATGAGGAGGTCAAGGGAGTCTTTCTCGCAAAATTAGAAGGAGGTAAAAAAGCTATCTTTAAAATCTGCAATTCCCCCGTACATGGAAAAGACTGTTCTTGTAGTAAAGCTGAAGCCGCCTACTTCGTAGATAAAGCATTGAAACTAGATCTAGTGCCTACAACTGTCATTCGTGAAGTCAAAGATACAAGGGCCGATATATCCGAAGTTGGTAGCCTTCAAGATTATGTAGAAAATCAAGGTAGTGGAGAAGATATAACTCTAACCCCGGATGAATTGATAAAAATTAGAATTTTTCACTATATAATTTACGGCTACGATCAACACGAAGGAAACTATCTTTCTACCAGTACAGGTATTAAATCAGTAGACAATGAAAGATCATTCTCTGTTGAACCAGAACTAGCAACGGAAACAAAAAATTTACTTACAAATCAACTTGAAGAGATCGAGGATCTTATCATACCAGACGAAATTTTAGACATCCTCAAAGATTTCTTAACTAACCCGATAAGTTTAAACCGCCTGGAAAGAAAACTTTCTGGTCTAATTGGTGAGAAAGATGCTAAGGCGACTATTGAGAGAATACATAGGATACATAACTCTATTTCAAGAGACAATAAACTCACCGCAAAAGACATCGAAGAATTAATGTCATAGAAAAAGCCCACCAGGTGGTGGGCGTGAAGGAAGCTAACACTATATCAAAATTTCAGATCAGAAGAGAACTATCCCTCCACAATCGACAAAGTCGACCGAATCCATCTCCTCTGGAGAGATAAAATCGGGATTTGATTCATTGCGGGAAACTAACTGCCGGTGACTACCATAGATGAAAGAGACTCCAAACGATTCGGGTCCGAGATATCCCCCATCCGGCAGATCATCACTTCGATTCCTCTTACTCTGATTCCTCTCTGGTTCTCTTCCTTTCATTTGGCCTCCTTTGTATATAATTCAACGTGCCAGATAGCTGCAAACCTTGGTCTTGACCTTGTCCCTAAACCCGCCAACCCTCTTCCTAATGCTATCTGGGGTATAAGAAGTAACAAGACTACCCATCGCCATGCCAACTAGAAAAGTAAACATGTGACACCTCCTTTCATTCCAAGTATCTCCTCAATGTACTAGCCACTAACAGCTAGAAATAAAACTACACCCAGAGCGCCCGGATGTCAATAGGCAATAGGCATGAACTTATCTGCTCACAAAGCTGAGTGGGCGGAAGCCTAAAATTACTTTTATCGCGAATTTCCCTTATGATTCTCCGTAGGAAAAGTGATTTTAGGAACGCTAATAATCACAATGGTCCGTCCACCTTACACATCAGACGATCGTCAGTTATGTAAAGTTGTATAGGGAATAAGTGCAGTGGTGTTAATTCAGTTATGCAGAAACGCCGTGCGTCACGGCTTTGATAATTATAT
>CAZXEK010000047.1:0-1937 GCA_964639675.1 uncultured Candidatus Saccharibacteria bacterium | reverse complement strand
TTTCTGAACGGGAAGCGAGAACAAAAATGTCAAAGTTGGAGAGAGACGAACGGGCATTATCTATGAATCCTTTGAAAACAACTGAGTCTGAAATACCTAAGTTTTTAGCCATATTTTCGAGATTTTGCCTTTCCTCGCCACCACCGATGATTACAAGTTTTGCTTGATGCCCGCCCGACTGAACAGTCGTTCGGGCGGGATTTTTTACAAACTTACTCCAGGCTAATAACAGGATATCTAAACCTTTAATTCTATGGAGTTCTGCGATCGTTCCGACTGTGAACGATTTATCCTTACGATTATCAAGGTTAAACCTTGATATTCCGTTATAGATCACCAGTAATTTCTTTTTGACAAATGGCCAATTCGACATATCTTGGCGGCTCTTCTCTGATACACAAATTGTTTTATGTGCGCCTAGTATTGTCAGCCAAGTGAAAAATTTTATAAGAATTTTCTGCCATATAGGCCTTGGTTCATTGAAGGCCCAGCCATGTGATGTGAATATAGCTTTTAGCTTATAGCTTCTAGCTGTTAGCTTGTAATACAAATTCAGAATTCTTGCAGCTAATGCACCGAGTCCGCCCATTTTAGAACTATTGATATGAAAGACATCTGGCTTCTCTTGTGACAGAGCTTTAAGTATCTGGAAAAATGAATCAATCTCTTTTCCTAATGAGATATCACGTTGGAGTTTATCAATAGATATTACTCGAATACCGGATTCTTGTAATTTCTCGACAAGTGTCCCTGTCCCGCCACATAATACCGCAACATCGTGTCCACACTTTTTCATTTCTATAGCCAGCTCGAAAACATACCTCTGCGCGCCCCCGAAATTTGATTTTGTTATACCGTATAAAATTCTCATTGACAGTTTCTATTTTAGCATATATAATTGTAATAGGATAGAGATTAGGGGGGATTATGAAAGGTCAGTTACATCACAAGGATTTTGAAACTCAGACCTGGTGTGTCGATCGGGATGGAATGCGTGTCCAGGTCAAACTTCTCAACGACACCATGGCTGTCATCGGTATGGGGAAGTGTCTCGGATATGAGAGTGCCCACACTAGTGACGATACTGAGGTGCCAGCTGGCGTCGCAGAACATGTATCTTTCCATCTCATCAAGTTTCCGTAAGGTCGATAGAGCTCGCGAAGAGCTGCGTCACCGAAGGGCCCGCACTCAACGCGGGCTTTTTCTTTTTCATTAATCTACTAATAAAATTATAAAATTATCACTTACGTTTTTAACTGCCTATAGGTAGACTAAATCGTATTAATATTAGACTAAGATAGAAGACCAAAATGGGAACGGAGATATTTGTCATTTTCTATCTCATCCGCAATTACATATAAAATATCTTTTCCTACGCCCAGGTCTGTTTTTAATAGCCCGATGATATCCTCGCAGTCGTGAGGGTAGACCCAGACACTATCTTGTAGCCGGTAGAATCCAGCTTGAGTGAAAAGTTCACTGACTTGCTTGCGAATCCTCCTTTTCTTCTCCGGAATATCAAAAATGATCATTCTCCATTTGCCATCCCATCTTTTCGGTCTCTTTAATTTGTAGCTATCTATATCCCAAAGCTTCAGAATTTTTTCACCCTCCTTGGTCAGTTGGTAGTATCCTTCCTCGAACTTTACTAGTCCTCTCTTAACTAGTTTTGTTGCTGATGAAGATACATATTCTTTCTGACGAATCTTAGATAAAATTCCTAACTTTTTCATTGCCTTAATCACATTTGGCGCAACCAAGGCAACACTTAAAATTCCTGCCGTGGCAATAGAATTTAAAATTATTTTCTGGATTTTACCCCTCCTTACTCTTCTCTGGTTTCTTTCCTCTAAATTACCCATACGTTTTTAACTGCCTATAGGCCTATATTATCGTATGTAGATTAATATTGGAAGGGAAGAAAAAAGAGAACGGGG
>CAZXEK010000046.1:0-41115 GCA_964639675.1 uncultured Candidatus Saccharibacteria bacterium | reverse complement strand
ACCAATTGCCCAGCATCTCAAAAAAAGTATCGTGGGTATTGTCTCCAACTTCATCAATATCTTGAGTGCGTACACACTTCTGGACATTAACCAATCTTTTTCCAGCTGGATGTTTGGCCCCCAAAAGATAGGGCACTAATGGTTGCATCCCGGCCGTCGTAAACAAGATTGATGGATCATTTAGGGGCACGAGTGAGGCCGAAGGTAGTATGGTATGGCCTCTTTTTTCGAAGAAATTTAAGAATCTTTGTCTAATCTCCTGTGATTTCATGCTTTTTAATTATACAATTACTCCCCCACCCAAGCAAATATCCTTGGAGTAAAAAACGGTGGATTGACCGGGAGCTCCTGCCATTTGAGCAGTATCAAAAATCACTTTATATAAATCCCCACCAACTATTTTGACGCAGCAGGGTTGTAATTCCTGGCGGTAACGAATTCTAGCTTCGTATTTTTTTGATAGATCTGGGGTAACCCCTTGATTCCAGTTTACATCTTTTATTATAATCTCCTTTTTTAAAGCCTCTTTATCTTTTTTGTTTGAAACAACCAAAATATTTTTGATAATATCTTTACCAATCACATAGCATGGAGGATCATTGGGGCCTTTCTTGTCTATAACGAAACCATGTCGTTCTCCTATGGCATAAAAGCTGGCTCCATCATGTTTTCCAATTTTTTCACCCTTTTTATTTAAGACCAAACCTTGCTTTTCTTTTATATAATGTTTGAGAAAGTCCTTAACATTGATTTTACCCATAAAACAAAGCCCCTGGCTATCTTTCTTTAGGGCATTTGGTAGTCCAAATTTCTCGGCCAAGATCCTTACCTTTGACTTTTGTAAGTGGCCAATGGGGAAAATTGTTCGTGAAAGTTCCTTTTGCCCAAGGGTCCACAAAAAATATGTCTGATCCTTCTCTTTGTCAGATTTCAGTAACTTAAAAACTCGAGTTTTTAAGTTGTCAGTTTTTATTTGGGCATAGTGTCCAGTTGCGATAAAATCAGCCCCCTGCTTAATAGCGAATTTAAAAAATCCCCCAAACTTGATCACCTTGTTACACATCACATCTGGATTTGGCACCCGCCCGATCCGATACTCAGCAATCATATAGTCAACCACATCCTCCTTATATTCTTTCTCTAGGTCAAGCGTTATAAGCCGTATCTTAATCTTAGCCGCGACTCTCATGGCATCTCGTCTCTCTTCTTCCCAAGTGCAATTCTGCCATTCCGGTGACCAAGTTTTTATAAAAACTCCAGTGACATCATAGCCACCTTCTTTTAATAAGGCGGCTGAAACGGAGGAGTCCACCCCACCAGACATAGCCATAAAAACCTTCCCCATCTTTTTCATAGTCAAAAGACTACCATTAAAGTTTCACTTCTGCCAAATACCTAACCATGTTTTATCCTCACGGTTGTGCTGATAAAACATGGTTAGAGATATAGACTTAGGGGAGTTTTTCTGTAAAGATGGATTTAAGACTAATGAACAATAACCTCAAAATAGTGACCGTTGCTCCCATAACCAAGACAATCTTTAACGAGGGTCTAACCTACTTTACTACTAAAGATATTTCTCTCGGGGCGCTGGTAACTATCCCCCTAAAGAACAAGGAGGTTTTAGGGATAATTACCTCGATTGATGAAGCAAAAGATTTAAAATCTGAATTGAAGACTTCCGAATTTAACTTTAAAAAAATAAAAAGAGTCCTGACCAATAAGGTCTATCTCCGGGACTTTATAGATACCGCGAAAGAAACGGCAGAGTATTTCGCATCATCTACGGGTCAAATAATACGCCTCATGACGCCCAAGGTGATATTAGAAAATTGGAAAAAATATAATTTTGACCCAGAAGAAGTCTCACTTGAAGAACCAGTAAATTTAAGTAATAAAAGGTTTGAAATATCAGTTCTCGGTCTTCCAGATGAAGAAAGGTACTCTTTTTATAAAAGCCTCATACGTGAAGAATTTGCCAAGAAACATTCTGTTTTTTTTATACTACCAACAATTCACGATACAGAAGAATGTGGAGAAATTTTAAAAAAAGGAATAGAGGGGTATACAATTATAATGCACAGTAGAACTGGAGCAAAGACCATTAAAGAAAACTGGCAAATTGCCTTAAGGGAGAAACACCCCATTCTTTTAGTAACCACTTCAGCCTTTTTGTCTTTACCAAAAGAAAATATTGCAACAATCATCATTGATAAATCAAATTCTCAATTTTACAAAACGATGTCTCGACCCTTTATAGATATAAGGAAATTTGCCGAGAAACTAGCAGAGAAAAAATCGGCTAGATTAATTCTGGGAGATGCAATCCCAAGAATCGAAGATATTTACGCAGCCAAAGTTGGAACCTTCGTGCAAGAATTACCGCTAAAATATAGATTTCCTAAGGATATCTATCAAGAACTTATAGATATGAGAAAGGGTTCTGGAGAGAAGGCTGTCTTAAGCCCCAAGGTTAAGCAGGCGATCAAAGATTCTGTAGACAAGAAAGAACACGCACTTATCGTTTGTGCTAGAAAAGGATTGGGGACATCAACGGTTTGCGGAGATTGTGGAGAGATAATTATATGTACAAACTGTAGTCTCCCAATGGTGCTGGAAAAGACTAAAAAAGAGAATATCTTTTTTTGTAATAGATGTGGTAAAAAATCCTCGACTAATGTTTCTTGTACAAAATGTAAAGGGTGGAAACTAAAAGTTTTGGGAATAACTACAGAGAAGGTGGAGGAAGAGATTAAGTCAATTTTTCCAGAAATAAAAATTTTTAGGGTTGACAGTAATACAGCTAAAAACTACAAGCAGGCTAGAATAATTATCAACGAATTTCTTGAAACTCCCGGGTCACTTCTTTTGGGCACAGAAATGGTTTTAACCTATCTAAATCGAGAGGTGGAAACTGTTGTCATTGCATCTATAGATACTCTATTTTCAATCCCAGATTATAAAATTAATGAAAACATTTTTAATTTTCTAACTAGGCTCCGCCTGAAAACATCAAAAAGATTTCTTATTCAAACCAGAAAACCAGAAGAAAAAATATTTAAGAACATACTAAATGGAGATCTGTTGGAGTTTTATAGAGAAGAGATTAAAGAAAGAAAGAGGTTTAACTACCCACCCTTTAGAGTTCTTGTAAAAATAACCGCTGAGGGACCAAGGGAGATAACCAATAAAGAGATGACGGAACTAGAAAGATTTCTAAGTAAATACGAGCCAAATAAATTCAATGCCTTTATTGAGAGAACTAATAATGAAGAACGAATAAATATTTTATTACGAGTAGATCCAAAGAAGTGGCCCCTCGATACTACTTTGGACAAACCTACCGACGAAAGTGCTAGAGCGCCCTACACTAATCTATTAGAAATTTTAAAATCGCTTCCCAAAAGATTTGTCGTTAGGGTCGATCCCGATAATATCCTTTAAGAATGTACGGATCTGTCTAGGGCCAATTCGATTAGATGCTCTAAAAAACCTAGATAATTACAGCCAACAGCCGCCATAGCTTTCGGGAAGAGAGATTCTGAGGTTAACCCCGGCAGAGTATTAACCTCAAGCGCATATATAGCCCGAGGAGTTACAATAAAATCAGAGCGTGAGTAGTGCCGGAGCCCTAGAGCCTTATGAATTTTAACGGCAGTATTTTGGATCTCTTGTTTCTCCTTAATCGAGAAATTACCGGGGCAGATCTCTTGTGTCGTGCCATCGTATTTGCATTGATAATCAAAAAAGGCCCTCTCTTTGGGTTTTATAATCTCTATAGGAAAAAGTGCATAGTTCTTAGTGTTACGGAAATTATCTATGACACCGCACGTTGCCTCTCTGCCCTTTATACACTCCTCAACCACTACTGCATCGCTGTACTTGAATGCTTCTTTCAGTCCATTTATAAGTTCTGGCATATTTCTACAAAGACTCGCTCCTACGGATGATCCTCCTGTATTGGGCTTTACAAACCATAACGGAGACAGTTTATGAAATATATATGAAGCCATCTCTGTGTAGTCTTCACCCTTGTGTACTAGTAAGCCATTGGGGGTCTTAATACCATGCTTCTTGAAGTAGGATTTAGTTAGAGCCTTATTCATCGCTACTGACGATGGCCACGCCTCTGAACCAGTATAGGGAACCCTAAATTTATCTAAAATTCGTTGAACCTGACCATCTTCTCCAAACTCGCCGTGCATAGCATTAAAGATAACATCAACAGTTCGGCATACCACCTCTGGCATAACCTGTAAACCATCCATATACCACTGGCCATCCTTAGAGATTAAGACATCCTTAGTCCTATATTTTAGAGAAAGAGCTCGTAAGACATTAGCGCCAGTATTTAAAGAAACATCATACTCTGAACTTGGTCCACCTCTTAATACTGCAATTCTAGTTAACATTTTTCTATCGAATAAATTTAATAAAATAGAACGTCTCTGACAGTATCAAGTAATAAGAACGTCCTGTCTCATTCATCTATTCTAGCATATTACTTTTTCTTCAACACTTTCTTAAGATAGTGGCCGGTGTGAGACTTGGGATTTTTGGCTAGATCTTCAGGTGTCCCGTATGCTACTACCTTACCACCTAGATCCCCTCCTTCTGGACCCATATCTACTATATAATCAGCAGACTTTACAACGTCGAGATTGTGCTCAATTAGAATTACCGTATTACCATGCCGAACTAGACGCTGTAAAATCTCAATTAAATTCTTAACATCTTCATAATGAAGCCCGATCGTCGGTTCATCTAAGAGATAGACAGTTTTGTAGGTGTCAGGTCTGTAGAGCTCCGATGCAATCTTAACTCTTTGGGATTCTCCGCCAGAAAGTGTGGTGGCTGATTGTCCTAGCTCTAGATAGCCGAGACCAACTTCGTCCAAAATTCTCAACCTATCAGATATGGCAGGAATATCTATAAAGAACTTGTAAGCCTCTTCAACGGTCATTCTCAGGACATCGTAAATAGATTTTTTCTTATATTTAACTTCGAGTGTCTCTCTAGTAAACCTTTTTCCACCACAGACATCACAAGGAACATAAACAGTCGGTAAGAAATGCATCTCGACAGCGATCTGACCATTGCCCTCACAGGTCTCACATCGCCCCCCCTTAACATTAAAAGAAAATCTATTTGCTCTGAAACCCTTAACCTTAGCATCGACTGTCTCTGCAAACATGTCTCGAATATGCGTAAAGGTTCCGGTATAAGTTGCTGGGTTCGATCTCGGTGTCCTGCCAATTGGTGATTGATTGATTGATACAACCCTTGAGACATATTCTGTTCCAAGAAAATTATTACAATTTAACGCCTCTCCCCTGTGACGTCTCTCAAATTTATGATGAAGATTTTTATAAATTATCTCGTCCATTAAAGAAGATTTGCCCGAACCAGAGACACCAGTAAGGCAAACCAATCTTCCTAATGGCACTTCGATATTCAGATTTTTAATATTAAAGATATTGCCACCAACAACCCTTAAGGATCCCATCTCCCGATCTCTGCGTTTGGCTGGTATGATGATCTTTTGATCGCCTCTCAAATAGTCGAGGGTCAGAGATTTATGAACCTTATTAGTTATAAGTTCGTCTGTCGGCCCGGAAACCACAACATGTCCACCATGTATTCCTGCACCCGGTCCAATGTCAACTAAGTAATCAGAAGAAAAAATAGTGTCCTCGTCATGCTCAACAACAATAATTGTATTGCCCAAGTCTCGTAAATCTTTGAGAGTTTTTATTAGTCTCTCGTTATCTCTTGGATGCAGTCCAACCGTTGGTTCATCCAAAACATAAAGAGCGCCAACAAGCCTCGAGCCAAGTTGAGATGCTAACCTTATCCTTTGAGCTTCACCGCCAGACAAAGTACCAGCTCGTCTATCTAAAGATAGATAATCAAGCCCAACATCTAGCATGAATTTCAGTCGGCTCTCCATTTCGCGTACAACAATAGCTGAAATACCAAGTTCCCGCTCCGTTAATTTTAAATCTCTAAAAAAATCAAAGGCCTCTTTAATTGACAGAGAACTCACATCGACAATATTTTTATCACCAATCAAAACATTAAGGGCTTCAGGTCGAAGCCTTTTACCACCACAAGCATCGCATGTATCTTCACCGAATAAAGTCTTAGTCCCTAAGCCGTGACAAACTTCGCAAGCGCCGTACGGTGAGTTGAAAGAAAAAAGTCTTGGTTCAATCTCCATAAAGGAGAAGCCGTCTCTTGGACAGGTATATTTTGCGGACATGGCGATCTCTTCGTGTTTTGATCCAAGACCAGAAAGCACAACCTTACCTTGATCCATATTGAAGATAACCTTGACGGTATCGTCCGCATAAGTAAGTGCCACACTAATCGCTTCGCTAAGTCTATCCTTTATAATTTTCTCCCTGGAAATGATAGAACTTTCCTTACCTCCTTTTTCCAAAAGTGAAAATTCATCGATCAAAACATCTATGTCGTGTCGTATATTTTTATCCAAAACTATCTGTTCACGTAGTTTATAAATCGTACCGTTGATTTTTACTTGAGTGTATCCCCTACCCAAAAGATCATAGAGTAGTTGATAGTATTCCCCCTTGCGGCCACGCACAACAGGTGCAAAAACCATAACTCTAGAAATTTGGTCCAGACCTAGATTGTGTTTTTTAATTTTGTCGATAACAAAATCGACAATCTCATCGTTAGATAGTCTTCGAATTTCATGATTACAAATTAAGCAGTGAGGTATGCCTATACGGGCAAAAAAAACTCTTAGATAATCATAGATCTCCGTAATGGTGGCAACCGTAGAGCGTGGGTTTGAAGAATGAGACTTCTGATCAATAGATATAGCTGGTGAAAGGCCGATAATTTCATCCACATCTGGCTTCTGAAACTGGCGCAAGAATTGTCTGGCATAAGAAGAGAGCGACTCAACGTAACGCCGCTGCCCTTCGGCAAAAATAGTGTCGAAGGCCAGAGAAGATTTTCCCGATCCGGAAAGACCGGTGAAAACAATCATTTTTTCGCGCGGTATCTCGACAGTTATATTCTTAAGATTGTGAGTTCTTGCTCCCTTAACGATGATTTTATTACTTTTTTCATACCTTAACTCTTTTTGCACTCGAAAACTATACATTAAAATCCTTGACTTTGCAAACAAAACTCCGTACATGATTATTCACTATGAATTCTGTCATGATCGTGACAGAATTCATAGTAAGAAAAAGGAGTTAATCTTCAGATATTTCCATTCCCACTAACACTTTGATTTCGTCCCTAAGAATGGCGGCAGTTTCAAAATCTAGAACTTTTACTGCATCATTCATCTGACGCTCCTTTTCTTTTATAAGCGCTTCTGGGTTCTTGGCAAAAATAGATCTATCCATTTCAAGTAGAGCGTTGACCGTCTTGCTGTGCTTGGATTCCATACCCTCTGTAATATCCTTAATAGACTTGATGACCGTCTTGGGCGTTATGCCATGATCCTTATTATACCTAAGCTGGATCTTTCTTCTTTTTTCAGTTTCATTAATAGCAGCCGCCATGGACTTGGTTGTTTTATCAGCATAAAGGATAACTCGACCATAAACATTTCTAGCCGCTCGACCGATTATTTGAATCAAAGAAGTTTCTGACCTAAGAAACCCTTCTTTATCTGCATCTAAAATACCAATCAGAGCAACTTCTGGCAGGTCTAATCCTTCTCGTAAGAGATTGACCCCGACAATACAATCAAATTTACCCCTTCTAAAATCACTTAATATCCCTATTCTCTCTATGGTTTTAATATCACTATGTAAATATTCGGCCAAAATCCCCTTCTCTTTGAAATATATAGAAAGCTCTTCTGCCATCTTCTTGGTTAGGGTTGTGGCGATAACCCTAAAACCTTTTTTAATTGTATTATTGACCTCTTTTATGAAATCTTTTATTTGTCCTTCAAATTTAGCAGCTGGCAAAATAGGACGAATAATAACCTCCGGATCAATCAGGCCAGTCGGTCTGATTATTTGCTCGACAACTTGTCCATCTGACTTTTGGCTTAATCCCTTCTCATACAAAGCTGGTGTTGCTGTAGTATAGATAACTTGACTAATACTTTTATTAAACTCCTCAAACTTAAAAGGTCGATTATCTAGAGCAGAGGGCAATCTGAATCCATGCTCTATTAAGGTCTTTTTCCTAGATTGATCGCCCGCATACATACCAGCAATCTGTGGTATCGTCACGTGTGACTCATCTATTACAGTTAAAAAATCTGCCTCGCCATTAGATTTGCGTGGAAAATAAGAAAGTAGAGTATCTGGTGGAGACCCTGCCTCACGTGCGGAAAGATGTCTAGAATAGTTTTCTATTCCACTGCAATAGCCAACCTCTTCTATCATAGCAAGATCATATTTTGTACGTCTCTTTAGTCTTTCGGCCTCTAGAATTTTACCAGACTTCTTTAATTCTTTAAGTCTTAGAGCAAGTTCAGCTCGGATAGATCGTAGGGCCAACCTTTTTTTATTTTTATTGGTCAAGAAATGTTTAGCAGGAAAGAGATAGAAAAAAATAGGTTTATTAACTAATGCTCTGGAGGTTGGGTCAATTTTTAAAATATTGTCTATGTAACCATAACCCCCTTGTTCTAAAATATTAATACTAAAAATAGTTTTCTCACCTGTTGGCATAATCTCTATATTGTTCCCCAAAGATCGAAATGTACCTGAGGTAAGATCAGAGTTTGTCCTCTCAAAATGTATAGAGACAAGTTTTTTAAAAAGATCCTGGCGAGAAATCCGATCACCAACTCTTATTTTTAAATTCTCACTCTCGTATTCCTCTGGACTGCCCAGACCATATATACAGGAAACCGAAGCAACGATAATAACATCTCTCCTTGTCAGAAGGGCCTGTGTAGAAGCATGTCTTAAGCGATCGATCTCCTCGTTAATCTTTGCATCTTTTTCTATATAGGTATCAGTAATCGGCATATAGGCTTCCGGCTGGTAATAATCGTAATAAGAGACAAAGTAATGTACAGCATTGTTTGGGAAGAATTCTCTATACTCTTGGGCTAGTTGCGCCGCTAGAGTCTTATTGTGAGCAATAACTAGGGTCGGTCTACCAAACTTAGCAATGACATTCGCTATAGTAAACGTTTTTCCGGAACCAGTAACACCGAAGAGGGTCTGGTGGTTGAGACCACCCTCCAAGCCCCTTACAAGGTCTTTAATGGCCTTCGGTTGATCGCCTGCCGGTTTAAATTTAGATTTTAGTTGAAAGAGTTCATTCACTGTGATATTGAACATTAATAATCTAATAATGTCAAACAAAAACGCCCGGCATTTTGCTGGAGCGTTTTTGTTAAATCTTAAAGATCTCTATCTGACCTCGGAATTGCTAACAGGAACTTCTGTTGGTACACCTGGATCACTTTCCGTAGCTGTTTCTTGAGCGACTGGAGCTACTTCCTCAACGGCTGGCATAACTTCCACTTCTGCCATTGACCAGTAGTAAAGGCCAACCATTGCCAATATAACCACAACCACCCAAACTATTTTATTCCCCATGTCTTATTTTCTAAAAAAATAATAAGTTTTAAAGATCGACCGATCTCTAAATAGATTATGCATCATATATCAAAAATATCTAGGAATCAAGTGCGCGGTTTGGCTGTATCCACGACAAAAAATTATAAGCCCTTGCA
This sequence comes from uncultured Candidatus Saccharibacteria bacterium, assembly GCA_964639675.1. Lineage (GTDB taxonomy): Bacteria > Patescibacteriota > Minisyncoccia > Phycocordibacterales > UBA12445 > JACQCV01. Next base: position 31,424 of record CAZXEK010000046.1, on the reverse strand, counting down.
GGTTGATGCTTTTTTATAGCCAGCTAGCAGAGCCTCTTCTTTTGTATTAAACCAGATTTTATTGCTATCTTTGATCTTTTTTACCCCAAGGCACCAAGGCAGATAGTAGGAGTTTCCGGCTTTTGAACCTACATATTTTCCGGGTGCCTCACTTACTTTTATAGGCAAACGAACCTCTTCCTCTATGGGGCTTATTATATTTATGGGACTCTTTCGTTCCTCCAGTTTCGATAACCTACCTAAGCCGAAACCCAACAGTCCTACAAGAATTATAAGAAGAGTCATATATGTTATATATAGAGAGTCCCCCGTGAAAAAGTTGACCTTTTTAAAAAAATAGTTTAGACTCATGCTATTAAATACTTAATATACTTTAATATATGGCTCATAAAAAAGCTGGTGGTTCAGCAAAAAACCTCAAAGATTCAGGACCACAATATCTGGGGACTAAGCTCTATCAGGGAGAGAAGGCTTCGGCTGGCTCTATAATTGTTCGCCAGAGAGGTACTGTTATTGAGGCCGGGACCAATGTTGGTACTGGTAAAGATCATACACTATTTGCACTAAAATCTGGCATTGTGAATTTTGACCAAAGAAGAAAAATAAAATTCGATGGCAAAACATTAAAGAAGACTATTGTGAATGTAGAACCAGAAGCTTAAATCTGGTTTTGTGATCACCAAAAGCTACATCCACTTCATATTCACCCACGCTCTTAACTGGCTTAATTAATTTTATACACTCAGGTAAAACAACCATTCCGGTCTGTTTTGTAATAGTCTCGGCTAAATCATTAGCGTTTACTCCAGCAAACAGCACCCCATCGCTATTTGCTTTTCGGTTTAGTTTTATCGTGATTGAAGCTAACTTAGAAAGCCTCTCGTCAATCTTAGACTCCTCCACTTTTTTAACTGCAATGATTTTCTCCTTGAGATCATTCGCTACCTTTAAAGAATTTTTGGTGGCCAATTCGGCCAGATGATTTTTAATCAGAAAATTTCGTCCATATCCATCTGAGACATTTTTTATATCATATTTTCTGCCTACCTTGGGGACATCTTTTAATAAAATAACTTGCATTTTTTATTTACTTTACCTTACCTGTTAATAAATAACTAACTGCCGCATCAAACTGCGGATCACGACCTGCCTTAATATCTTCCTTAGTTATAGATATAACGAAGTCTGGAGTCAAGCCGCGTAGAGAGATTGAGTGACCATCTGGCGTCATCCACTTAGCAATTGTGATCTTCACAAAACTGTCTGATGCAACCGATACCAATTCCTGCACTGAACCCTTCCCGAAGGTTTGTTCGCCAATCAACAAAGCGACCTTATGCTCTGAAAGAGCTCCTGCTAAAATCTCAGAGGCCGAAGCACTGCCTCTGTCTACCAAAACCACCATCTTCAGGTTTTTATTAAAAATATCATAGCCCTTGCTTCTATGAACCCTTTCTTCCCCCTCTTTATTTATAACCTCTCTCACTACAATCTTACCGGCTGGTAGGAACCAACTAGCAATCTCAACTGCCGCCTCTAAGAACCCTCCGGGATTACCACGAAGATCTAGTATCAATTTATCGGATTTTGAAACCACCAATTTCTTTAGGGCTTCTCTAAAATATTCTGGTGATGGTGCAGAGAAGTTGTAGAGTCTCATGACAAAAATACCATCCTTTCTCAGGCCAGTATTATTCGCATCATTCACTGTCCCTCCCTTACCGTTCCTTAAGGTACCATCTTTGTTGGTTGACTTACTATTTCCGATATCAAGCACGGGTATGTTTATTATATCCCTTACAACTTTTATGTTTAACAGATCCTCCTCCTTGTCTCGAAGTAATGATAGTTCAACTGTGGTACCCTTGGGGCCACGAATCATTTTTACCGCCTCTTCTACTGCTAGACCAAGAGTAGGCCTCCCATCAATCTTAATAATTTTATCTCCCGCTCTTATTCCAGCAATCTTGGCTGGGGTACCCTCAAGCGGGGCTATTACAGTAAGTAGATCATTCTTTAGTCCAACTTCCATGCCAACCCCATGGAAACTACCATTTATGTCATTCTGAAACATCTCCGCCTCATCTGGCTTCATAAAAACCGTATAGGGATCACCTAGAGATTTAACTAGTCCGGAGATCGCCCCATAGATTTTATCTTGGTCTGTAGCAGCCCGAAGCACTGTGCCAGTCGCGGATGTAGAAGAAAAACGACTGTCCACAAATTTATCGTTTATTGTATTCCATGTTTTCCAAAATAAAGAGAAGTCGGCTGTTATAGGAAGCACTGGCTCCTTATTACTTATATAACCAAGCTTCTCTAGGTCAGAAACTCGCCCTTTAGTACCAATATATAATCCCGCCAGAAAAAAAATAGCTGGTATTATAACAAAAAACAGAACTAAAGATAGATATCTTTTTGATTTTAAAAACATCGCCTCTTATTATTACAAAAAAAGCTCCCGCGGTCAAAGCGAGAGCCAGAATTAAAGCCACTATCGACTACGCCACAAAATCATAAATTCGCAGAAGTAATTTACCATCTGGATCATAAACTCTTTTAGCAACCCTTCTGTGGTTCGGCGAAAAAATCATAAGATCTAGATCCAAGAATTTCTGTCTGTAGGCCGACCATCCAGGAACAAACTTACGAGTCTTCCTAACCTTACGGCTTCTCATGTCAACAACATTCGTTTTCTTATCCCGAGAAGATGTTACTGTTACAGATAATCCGTCTGAAGAAACTTCGAAATGGTCCAGACTAAAAACAAAACCCACTGGGATTCTTACTGCAATTGATCCAGTAGGTAGAAATTTCATCAAAACAAGGTTATTTTTAGGTCCAAACCACTGCCTCCCAAGTAAGGAGTCATTATCAAGCCAACGAATGGGGCCATCCGGATCAATAAATGGACAATCTTGTTCGTTTTCAAGACTAAATTCCATCTTTTTTGCCTCCTAACTGACTCAAGGGTCTATCGCTTCGGGCATTGCTGTCTCAATGTAATTCCAAACAGCTCCAGATAAAAGGTGCTCGGCAAGCTGTACTAAATAATCTGGATGAAGTTTCTCGACCAAAGTTTCTGGTACGATTGGGATCTTACCAAGTTTTATAGTATGGGCCGGCATCCCTTTATATCTCTCGTTATACGATACATTTCCATGTCTATCAACTTCAATCGTGGCAAAGGTTGTACTATAAGCTTCTTTCACAGGAAATCCTAGCCAAAATGATGCACAAAATATCCTGATAGTATGAACCTGCTTAAAGAACTTCTTACCGTCTGGACTTCGAACAAATTCATAGATCCAGTGCAAAATCTCTCTAGCATGGACATTAAGTTGAACCCAGTTCAACTTCCTTAGATCCTCTAGTCCCTTGGTCTGAGTGTGCTCTTTTTCCACCCTTTTTTTTTCAGCAATTTCCCTCCGCTTATTTTTATCTGCAAGCCCTTCTACCTTCTTCATTATAGTTTCGGGAATTTTCACAGGGTTAAATTTAATTTTCACGAGCCAACCTCCTTTTTGAATTTTAAAAGTTCAATGGTGACAAACTAAACCAGCCAAAGAATAAATCTTTATACATATATTGTCAAATGACGCGCGTAGAAATATGTGGTGTAATAATCTCCTCGACGTCTCTCACATTATTCGCCCCCATTAATCTTGTACGAAGCTCTTTGGCACCGGCGAACCCTCCAATATAAGAACCGAAATGCTTCCGCATAAGAGCAAAACTCTTAACTCCCGAAAAAAGCCCCTCATATAACCTAGCGTGCTCGAGCATCACCCCAAGTCTTTCTCTTAATGAGAGAGTGCTCTTAAAATCCATAAACTCTGTCTTTGAAGTACTTGGGAGTTGAGCTCCCAAGTTAAATTCTTCTTTAGCCTTTTTTCGATTATAGTCGCAAAATAACCAAGGATTGCCGAAGACGGCACGCCCAAGCATGGCACCATCAGCACCACTCTCATGAGTCTTATAGTAAGCATCTCGTAAGTCTTTGACATCGCCGTTACCTATAATCAAGGTCTGACTTTCCCTGGCAAGCTCTTTAGCTTGAGCAATAAGATCCCAGCGGGCCGGTACCAGAGACATCTCTTTTCTGGTTCTAGCATGAATCATTATGGCCACAGGCTCTGTCGAAAGCAGGTGCTTAAGCCACTCCTCTAAGCTTTCTTTATTATACCCGACTCGAGTTTTAACAGAGACAGGCAACCCACCCGCTCCTCGTTGTGTCTCTCTTATAATCTTTTTTGCTAATTCTGGATCATTAATCAGATCGGCTCCAGCCTTCTGTTTGTTTATCCCCCTATCTGGACAACCCATATTTATGTCTATCCCGTCGAAACCAAGCTCTTGGGCCAACTCTGCACATCTGTAAAAGTTTTCTGGTTTTGCCCCAAAAAATTGTGCTAATATCGGTCGCTCAGATTCGGTAAACCAGAGATCTTTCAGTAGTCTTTTTTTACCTTCTGAAACAAGTCCATCACAAGAAACAAATTCTGTCCAAGTAATATCTGGCTTACCATACTTGGCTATCAAACGTCGAAAAGCCGCGTCAGTTACATCTGCCATTGGCGCTAAAACCATAATTGGCTTTTTAATTTTTTGCCAAAACCCTTTCTGCATAGATCATTAAAATTCCATCTTGCCGCCAGCGACGAGCTCTCCAGAAATAATTTTTCTAGCAATTGGCTCCTCGACAATCGCTTGAATTGCTCGATTCATTGGTCTAGCGCCGAAAGTTCGACTATAACCCGCCTCTACGATTTTTTCAATCAAGGCCGGACTAATTACAAGCTCTATTCCCTTTTCTCGAAGTCTATTGGCAAGTTTTTTTAACATAAGCGAGGCTATTTTCTGTAATTCATCTTTTGTTAGCGGATGAAAAATTATTACATCATCAAAACGATTTATAAGTTCGGGCTTATAGATGCCATCAGAGACAATCTTATTGATAATTTCCATTTTGAATTTATGTGGATCATCTCCTCTTTCAGTAATATCGAAAATCATCTGGCTAGCAGCATTTGATGTCGCAATGAACATTATGTTTTGGGTTGAAACTTTTTTACCAGCCATATCTGAAAAAAAACCTTCATCGAAAATCTGTAAGAAGAGGTTCAAAACATCTTTATCAGACTTCTCAAACTCATCTAATAGTAAAACCCCATAAGGATTCTCTCGGAGCATGTTAGATAAGACCCCAGACTTATTTTCTTCAAAGGAACCGATTAATTTGTTGATGGAATTAGGGGTTTGATATTCACTCATGTCAAGTCTTAGCATATACTTCTCATCACCATAGAATATCTGTGCTAAGGCCTTAGCCGTCTCAGTCTTACCGACACCAGTTGGCCCAAGGAAGAGGAAGGATCCAATCGGCTTTTTCGGATCTCGAACACCGGCCCTAGATCGTCTCAAGGCATTGCTAATGGCGACAATCGCCTCGGCTTGTCCGATAACCCTTTTATGTAAGCCAGCCTCTAAACTAAGTAAAACCTCCCTTTCGTGGACACCGATATCCCCAACTGGGATGGCCGTCTTAGTTCTTACGAAATCTAAAACCTCTTTTTTACCGATAAACTTGATCCCGTGATAGCCCGCGCTCGCCGTGATTTCTAAGACTAAATTAATTGCCTTATTGGGCATCACGCCCAAGGTAATATAGTAGTTAGCAGATCTTATAATCTCTATCACCGCATGGTAACTAAAAAATGTTTTGCTCTGCTTCTCAATATCACGTATAAAATTTAAGACAATTTCTAGTGTCTTGCCTTCGTCAGGTTCTTTTACTAAAACTTTTTCAAAATACCGAACCAGAGTTGGATTGGGTTCTATCTTTTGATGGAATAAAACCGGTTCCGTGGTGGCTATGATTTGAATATTCTTTTCAAGATAAGGACCAATTAAACTAGCCAGCAGAGAACCGAGGGATTCAGTTGACATCACAAATGATGGAAAGTTTTGAATTACCAAAATTATATTTCCAGCATAGAGAGCCTCATTTAAACATCTAATCAAGTTGCTTTCAAGGGTTGTCTTTTCTTTAGATTCCGACACCAACATGTTCCAATCTAGGTCCAGAACTCTACTATAGGCTACGTTAGAACGAACTCGGCCACTTACAACCTTTCGTACAAAATCTAAAACAACGCCGAAGACTTGAGCTCCGGGATCTCCAACGACTATGACATTGGCATTTTTTGACCTCGAAAAGACAATTTCCATCTGAGAAACCAAGTCGTCTCTATATGACCTTTCAGATTTCTCCCCAAAGAGTGTCGGATCAGAAGAAAGATCATGACTGAAACGATCCAAAAAGGATGTCCGCCCAAAAGCGTACTCCTTTCCAATTGCCCTCCTTTCTGACAAATTATCTCTTGACCACCACCTCTCTTTCTCTGATAGATAGGCATCTTCCATAATAATCCAGTCAAGGGTGTTTGAAAGGTCTTTTTCGCTTATACCAAAATCAAAAATAAGTTTAGCAAACTCATTGTCTTGCCGAAAAAGCGAGAGTATCAGTTCTTTGGTGGTAAAGAAGTTTTGCGAATTAAGCTCTGGTAAATCATAGTCGAAGATTGTCTCTTTTCTTTGTGATAAAAAACTATCGAGCTCTGATTTTCCAATTCCCAATCTTAAAATTAATTTACGTCCAACTGGCAAAGAAAAGATAGATTGGAGCAGGTCACCTTTTTGGGCTTGGTAAATTACTCTGCCAGCATCTAACTCTGCCTTGGTGATCCCAGTATAATAGTAGGAGCGAAAAAATACTTCCATAAGCAATGTCAGCAAGGAGATCGTTATAAGTATTATTGTCAGGCCTAGAAAGTTAATAAGTACGGGAACATACTGATCGTAAAACTTACTTAGAAGAAGACCCGCAAGGAAAAGATAGAGGAGATGCTTATTGAGTGACAATATTGCCCGCCGAATAGATCGGGGAAAAATACGCTCCAAAAACAGTATGGGATAAAAAGATATTTTATTTTGATCAAATTCACTTAACTTCATAAATTTAAAAGGGCCCAGTTAAAAGCTTCAGCCCAACACCCAAAACAACGATGACAATAAATGGCATAAAAAACCAGGCTACAATAAAAACCAAACCAGATAAGATCATGAGCAGTATACCCATAAGACCCGAAATGATGACGACTGAGCGAATAAAGATACCGACTATTCTCATGAGTAAATTAATAACTATTGCGAAAAAATAGTTATAAAAATCAAAAATATCAGTGGCGGTTTCCCCGAGTCTTTTCCACGGAAAGAAAAATGTTCCGGTGAGCTGTCTAATAGAAAAGTAGTTCCATAAAAACCAGACGAAATCTCCCCAAATTAAGAATATATTCTTAATTGCTAGCGTATAATGCCAAATGAAATAGTTAGCGAGGAGTTGAATTAAGAGCATCTTATAATTATAACCTGGATTTTTATAAGAGGCTAGGTTTTTGAATTTTTATTCAAATTTATAAAAGACCTTCTTCCCGAATCTTAAATCTAAATATTTAAGACTCTGAGTTGTGTTGTTGAGTTCTTTTATAAAAAATGGTGATGAAATAATAGCCTTAAGCTTTTTCTCTATCTTTAATTTCTTCTCTTCTGAAAGACTCTTAGTTAAATTAAAAATAATTTTCCACTCTTTTTTGCCATCAGTAATTAGCAGATCATAATCATCATTATTATAAATATAAACTCCGTAGATGTGGGCAAAAGGAGAATATTGACTCTTTATTATTTTCTCTAGAGAGTCTTTCACGCTTAAAACATGACCTAAGGAATCTAGGGGTAAAATAGATCTGCCTGTATAACCACCCCTTTTATTACCACCATAAAATTCCGGGTAAACATGACTTGAAAAGTTCGGGGCCTTATCAAATCCGAAACCATTACTATCTAAATAGTAACAACTGCGATTTAGAATTGCCTTAGATAGATCGTCACACCATAAATATTTTGGCTCCCTTTCTTTGACTTCTATAAGTAAGGAGTTGCCGGCAGCAGAAATGAAGGTCTCTGCAATCCATGGAATATCCCGAGCTAAAGATTTGATAATCATTTTTTTTGGATATATTAAAATATTATTCTTGGGATAAATACCGTAATGTTTACCGTCCAAAATTTCTTTGGCAACATTAAATATCTGCCTATCTTCAACCTGCTTGTTACCACTAATATAAACCCGCTTGATGTAAAGCTGATCTATGTGAAATAGATAGCTGGTCAAAGCAAATATTGCTACTAAAAAAAGACAGCAATAAGAAAAAACCTGAAATATTTTCTTTCGCCTAATTCTTCTTGAAGATCTTAAGGCCTCACGATTAATTTCCATTCTAAAAAATTAAAAGTTTTCAGCTTATTTTGTCTTTTCCCATATACTTTCTTAGGCACTCTGGCACTGTAATAGAGCCATCGGCATTCTGATAGTTCTCAACAATAGCAGCCATTAATCGTGTATTGGCCATGGCAGTGCAATTTAAAGAATGAGCATAGCGTTTTTTCCCCATGTCATCATACCGAATGCTAAAACGACGAGTTTGAAAGTCGTGATAGTACGAGGCACTAGAAAGCTCTCGATATGCTTTTTGAGAGGGAAACCAAGCCTCCGTATCATATTGCTTGACCTTACTTGCGGACAGATCTCCACCGCAGATAAGAAGTCGATGATATGGCAAACCAAGAGTTTCTAGAAACTCCTCAAAATTTCTGTTAAGTTCTTCATGCAATCTAGCCGATTCTGCATGATCGGCCTTACATAAAATAAGTTGTTCCAATTTATAAAACTCATGTACCCGAACTATTCCCTTGGTATCCTTACCATGACTCCCCGCCTCCCTTCTGTAACAAGGAGAAAAAGCTAAGTAGCGTTTCGGTAATTCCTCACAGGCTAAGGTCTCCTCAGAGTGGTAAGCCATCATCGCCACTTCGGCTGTACCAGAGAGATAATCATCATCCTGTGTCTTAAAAAGATCTTCGGCCTCTCTTGGTAAATGCCCAGTAGCGTAAAAATACTCTTTACGCAAAATTACTGGCGCGACAACAGGAACGAAATTTCTCTCTCCGAAAAATTGACGGGCGTAATTAAGAATAGCCCAAGATAGATCTGCCCCAGTACCCGTAAGAAAATAGCCCCTGAAGCCGTGTGCCTTGGTGCCACGATCAAAGTCAACCATACCAAGCTTGGTCATAAGCTCCACATGATCTTTGGGTACGAAATCAAATACTGGTTTCTCTCCCCAAACAAAAACTTCAACGTTACCAGTTTCGTTTTCTCCTTCAGGTACTGAAATGTCAGGAAGATTTGGTATCGACAACATAAGTGCCTGCCACCCTATCATTAATTCCTTCAAGGCCTCCCCCTGCTTTTGCATCTCTAGCTTTAAGCCTTTCATATTCTCAAGAAGCAGTTGTCGAGTCTCGTCTGAAGCCTTAACGATATCTATACTGGCTTGATTCTGCTTGGCCCGCATACCTTCTATTTCGGTCATAGTCGCAAGCCTCCTCTTGTCTAGATCTAAAAGTTTGTTTAGATCAAAATCAATATGTTTCTTTCTGGCAGCCTCTCTAATAAGATCGGGGTTCTCCCGAATAAATTTAATATCTAACATAGATATAATATTAACAGATATTTAAAAAAAGTCCCACACAAGATGTGTGGGACAACCCTTCTGTTGTTAACTATTACTCCTTTAGAGTGAGGCGCATAACAGGACAAATCTTGTTTTTTACCGCTCCAGCCATCTGACCCAAGAAAGATTTGGGCATATCTTTGTGGGTTATGAATCCATAGATACCGAAGGGTAGAGCAAGAGAAGTCTGCAAAGCAACTAAACCGATACCGATAACGTAGATAAACCTTAAGGCAAGTAAGATTAGAGTCCCGCCCTCATGATTTCGCGCGAGTATATTTAAACCGATACCAAGCCAAAAAGTTGAAAAAAATAAACCTAGGATAGAAAAGATAAAAGGACCTGGACTATCCCCCGCGTTATGAGCAGTCTTCAAGAAGCCAACCAAAAGATCATTAATCTTAATGCCAAGAGTAATCAATGTACCGAAGACTACTGTGATCCATATCAGAAAGATAATGAGACTCAAGACTTTCCCAAAGAAAAGGCCCCAGCCAATTCCGCCTACAAATAGGATGAAATTAGTGGCAGTAACCAGAAGACCACCCAAAACCGCTAGACAAAAAACAAGCTTCCAGAAAATAGCGCAAATATAAACAGCCCCTTCAATTTCCACCATTGGGTCAAGCCAGGTGATAATCTTGTAACCGAGAGTCCCTCGGATCAATCGCCCATCCTTGTCAGTTGCAAACAGGGATGTAAGCAAGAGAATCACAGTGGCAAATTCGAAGATCGTGAAGATAAGATCAAGTGCCAGACCACCGAAGCCGTGCTTGAAGCAATACAGGTTAAGAAAACCCTCTAGCACAAGAAGGACTAAAAGTGCCGGCGTTACAGTTTGCATGCCTACCTCCATTTCGCCTTATAGCGATCTATTTTAAAACCTGAATTTTCAAAGTCACCTCAAATAAGAACCACTCAAACTGTACTTATATTTATAGGTTTGTCAACCTAGGCTTCCGTAACATATTGCACTCCGTCTTACATGACTTCCGATCGGAAGTCATGTAAGACGGAGTGGATTGATTGAGGGAACAAAAAATGTGCTAACATAAATCCCGTGCAATCTGTAATTAGAAAACTAAAGCCAGAAGAGTTTCCTCCTTCTCTCTTTGAGATCCCGCAACCGCCAAAAGAGCTTTACTTGGAGGGTGTCTGGCCCGGCAAAGATTTTATATACTTAACAATTGTTGGTTCCAGAAAATTTTCTAACTATGGTAGAGAGGCTTGTGAAAAAATAGTTGCTGGGCTCCGGGGTAAAAAAATAGTTGTGGTCTCGGGATTAGCTATCGGTATAGATTCTATAGCTCACAGGGCTGCCTTAAATGCGGGTCTTATCACAATCGGGGTCCCAGGTTCTGGTTTAGATAGAAAAGTTTTACACCCCCGCTCAAACCTGGGACTTGCCAATGAGATCGTTAAATCTGGAGGAGTGCTACTTTCAGAGTTTTCACCTTAAATGCCGGCGGGGCTACATACATTTCCACAACGCAATAGAATCATGGCTGGACTTTCACAGGCGATCTTAATTATAGAGGCAGAAGATAGATCTGGTACTCTAATCACGGCTAGACTCGCCACTGAATACAATAAGGATCTTCTCGCCGTCCCCGGATCAATTTTTTCTTTAAACTCAAGCGGCACAAACAGACTAATCAAACAAGGCGCTACACCTGTAAGTGGAAGTAATGATGTCCTAGAGGCCCTCGGGTTCGAAAAAGATACTGAATTAAAAAACTTTAATCTCGATAGCTTGTCTGGTAGTGAGCTAAAAATCATGAAGATCATATCTATCGAAGCACTAACAAAGGACGAACTAATAAGACAAACTGGTATAAAAACAAATGAGATAAATACAATATTGTCTATGATGGAGATCAGGGGTCTCATAAAAGAACTCGGTGGAAAAATTCAAAGGGAGATTTAACTTTATCAGGAATCTAACTCTATTAGAAGATTGAACTTCGGAGCTGCTTCTCAGTTACCAAGGCATATCGAAAAAGATAAATGTGTCTTTTGGGTCTTTTGGGAGCTCAGCTCCCAAAAGACCCAAAAGACCATAAATCCCAAACACTAAAGCCTACTCAGAGTTCTGAGCAGATACTTCACCGTAATCGTAATTTGACAGCAATTGGCAAACATGATTATAGTATAAACAATATGAAACTTTTAATTGTCGAATCTCCAGCGAAAGCTAAAACGATTTCTAAATATCTAGATCAAAAATACAAAGTTGTCGCAAGCATCGGACATATTCGAGATCTACCAAAAAATAATAAGAAGGCAGTTGATATTGAGGCCGGGTTTATTCCCCATTACGAGATTAGTAAAGGTAAAGAAGGCGTGGTGGCTGAAATTAAAAGTTTAGCCAAAAAATCGGAAGAAGTTCTCTTGGCAACAGATCCAGACCGCGAAGGAGAAGCTATCGCTTGGCATATTAAAGAGGCCTGCAATCTAATAAATCCAAGAAGGGTAGTCTTCCATGAGATTACCGAGAGGGCAGTAAAAGAGGCAATAAATCAGCCGCGAGATATAGATGAAAATCTCAGGCGAGCTCAAGAGGCACGAAGAATCTTGGACAGACTTGTGGGCTATGATCTAAGTGGACTTATCTGGAAGAAGGTTAGATATGGTTTGTCTGCTGGAAGGGTTCAGTCACCTGCTCTACGAATAATAATGGAGCGTGAAAGGGAAATTAGAGCATTTATACCAAAAACTTTTTTTGTCATAACCGCTGATACAAAAACCGTCAAAAAAAATCCAATAAGATCTATCTGCGAGATAGAACCAGAAATAAGGGTCGAGGCGGAACAGATTTTAGAAAAGGCCAATAAAGAAGACTGGATCGTGGTAGATCTCAGAGAAGATAAGGGTCTACGTCATCCTAAGGCACCATTCACCACATCGACACTCCAGCAGAGTGCTAGCTCTCGCTTCGGCTTCTCCCCTAGTAGAACTATGAAGATTGCTCAGAAACTCTATGAGGGCGGTCATATATCTTACATGAGAACTGATAGTACTAATTTGGGAACTGAAGCAATGGAAAATATTAAAAGTACGATAACTAAAAAATATGGAGAGGCTCTATTCGAATTTCGACAATATAAAAGTAAAATTAAAAATGCCCAAGAAGCACACGAGGCCATAAGACCCACAAAGCCCGCTTATGAATCTCTTGGCAATAGTGATGAAGAAAGAAGGTTATACAATTTAATTTGGCAAAGAACCATAGCGAGTCAGATGAAAGATGCAGAGATTCTTAAAACAAAAATCATCTCAAATATCCTTCGCAAAACAATCCCTAATTTTCATTCAAATGGCTCACGCACTCTATTCGCGGGCTGGCTATTGGCTGATCCAGAAGCAAGAGGCGAAGATGTTGAATTGCCAAAGGTTGTTATCGGGGAAAAATTGGATCTGGTTTCAATCAATGCTGAAGAAAAACAGACTGAACCTCCAAATAGATACAGCGAAGCCGGTCTTATTAAGGAATTAGAGAAAAGGGGTATTGGTAGACCAAGCACCTTCGCATCCATTCTTCAGACTATCCAGACAAGAGGCTACGTAGATAAGGAAAATAAAACCCTCAGACCGACTGATACAGGAGAGGTGGTTAGTACATTTCTGGAAAATAATTTTGGAGATATTATAAGTGACTCCTTTACAGCAAAGATGGAAGAAGACCTAGATGAGATCGCAGAAGGAAGAAAAGATTATACTAAAATATTAAAAAAGTTCTATGGTCCATTCCATAAAATAGTCGTGTCGAAAGAGGACGTACCCAAAATCACGAACTTAGGCGATGCCCCAGATGATATCAAGTGTCCCACTTGTAAGGGGTCTATGATTATAAAACTTGGTAGAAATGGCCGCTTCTTCTCCTGTGTAAAATTTCCTGACTGTACTGGTGCCCGTACCATAACAGGTGAAGAGATGCGTGCACCAAAAGAGACCGGTGAAATGTGTCCGACCTGTAAAGATGGGAAGTTGGTAGAAAGAGATGGAAAGTTTGGTAAATTTATATCTTGTGGTAAGTACCCGAAGTGTAAGTATATAAAAAAAGATGAGGCTGCCCTAAAAGAAAAATACGGTACGGGGGTGATCTGCCCTCTCTGTAAAAAAGGAGAGATGCTGGAAAAAAGAGGCAGGTTCGGAGTCTTCTATGGATGTTCCAACTACCCAGACTGTAAACATATCATAAAAGCAAAACCAACAGGCAAGATCTGTAGTTATACCAAAGATAGTGGCAAATGTGAGCAGCTTATGATGGAAGGCACAAAAACAATTGGCGAAAGATGCAGTGACAAAAACTGTCCAAATCATAATCCTCATAAACTCGAAGAAAAAAATGCAGGAGGTAAGTAAAAAAAACGACCCCGAAATATTCATAAAAGAAGTTCTAGATTTGATGGTTTCCCGTGGACCGGACGATATCAAACTAATCAATAAGGCATATAATTTTGCTAAAGAAGCACATAAAGAACACAAAAGGTTATCTGGTGAACCATATATAGTTCATCTAATTGGAACGGCAAAGAATCTAGCGGAGATGAGGGCTGATCCACAAACGATAGCAGCAGGATTTTTACACGACTCCCTAGAAGATACCTCCACAACCCCAGCCGAACTTTTAAAAGAATTTGGTCAGGATATTCTCTTTCTCGTACAAGGAGTTACCAAGCTAGGAAAAATAAAATATCAAGGGATAGAACGCCATGCTGAAAGTCTAAGAAAGCTTTTTATAGCTACTGCCAAGGATATTCGAGTTATCTTAATAAAACTCGCGGATAGATTACACAACATCACAACTTTAGAATATGTCAAACCAGAAAAAAGAAAACGTATCGCTCTGGAGACAATAGAGATCTATGCTCCGGTAGCTAATCGCCTAGGAATGGGACAGATGAAGGGGTCGCTCGAAGATGCCGCTTTCCCATATGCATACCCAGAGAAGTATGAAGAAACAAATAAAATCAGACAAATTAAAAATCAAGAGGTTCAAAAACAGCTAGAGGATGTGCAAAGAGTGCTACGTAAGAGATTAGCCAAGGACAACTTAATCAAGATGAATTCTGACTTCCGAGTAAAGCATGTTTATAGCCTTCATAAGAAACTCCAAAGGCATGAGATGGATATTGACAAGATTTATGATATAGCTGCTCTACGAATAATCGTACAAACTGTAGAAGATTGCTACCGGACACTGGGAATAATACATAATACGTGGCGCCCACTACCAGGAACTCTTAAGGACTACATTGCTGTCCCGAAAGTAAATGGCTATCAGAGTATCCATACAGTTATCTTTACTGGCACTGGTGGTATTGTCGAAATTCAGATCAGAACAGATAAAATGCACCGTGAAGCTGAGTACGGTATCGCTTCCCACCTAGCCTACGATGAGCTTGGAAAGCCTGACGCTGGAGGGCTCCTGGGTAAGAAACTCAAATGGCTAAATCAACTTATAGAATGGCAAAAAACAGTTAAGGGCTCAAAAGAATTTCTAGAAAATATACAGATGGACTTCTTTCAAGACCAGATCTTTGTTTTTACACCCAAGGGAGACGTAATCGAAATGCCTCAAGAGTCCACCTCTATAGATTTTGCTTATATGATTCACTCCGATCTTGGTGACCACGTAGCAGGTGCTAAGATAAATGGTAAATTTGTGTCGCTAGAGACAAATCTTAAAAATGGGGACATCGTTGAGATTCAAGCCAGAGAAAATAGTAGGCCATCTTACAAGTGGCTTGAATATGCCAAAACAGCAATGGCCAGAAAACGTATTAAAGCTCATCTAGCAGAACAAGAGGAGGCTAAAAATAAAAGCCAGCGAACAAAATAGACTCAGCCTATACCACACTATATGGAGAAGTTTTTTATTGAATATAGGTCAGGATCATCAAGATCCACCTCTGATTTTGGCACATCATCTATTCTGGGGTCAACTTCAACACTCGCTATCGTTACTGAGTCAGATGGTATTGAAATCTTACCAGTTGAAATAAGATCGAGCAGGTTTTTTAAATCATCCTTAGAGAAAAAATCTATTGTGACCCGCCCACCAAAATCCTTCTTCTCTATCGAGACCCTAGTGCCAAGCTTTTCTGTAAATTTTGATTCCATGTCGATCAATTCCGGGTCAAGATAATCTTTCTTCCTAACTCTATCGACTGCAATTTTTCTAGAGATATTCTCAGCCTCTCTGACAGACAACTTCTTATACATAATCTCCTTGAAGAGTGTCGTCTGCTCTTCGGGTCTATCGATGAGCATAAGAAGCGGCCTAGTGTGTCCCTCTGTAATTTTCTTAGCCGACAAAGCCAGAAGAATCTCCTCTGGCAAATCTAAAATTCTTAAACTATTAGAAACATACTCTCGACTTTTTCCGACCTTCCCAGCAATCTCATGATGCTTGAAATGAAATTTATCTGCCAATAACTTGAAGGCCTTGGCTCGATCTACAGAATTAAGATCTTCTCTTTGAATATTTTCAATTATAGCCAGCTCGAGTTTGACAAGATCGCTCTGTTCACCCGTTCTAATAACCACGGGGACTTGGGAAATACCGGCAATCTTAGCTGCGCGGAGTCTCCTCTCTCCGGCAATAAGCTCATACTCAACAGCCAATCCGCCATCATCAGTCTGAAGCTCACGCCTTGTGGCAACCAGGGGCTGTAAAACTCCATACTGCCTTATAGACTCTGCTAGATCATTCAACTGACCCTGATCAAAGTCATGTCTCGGCTGATATGGGTTAGGTTTAATCTTCTCAAGCTCAATCCAAAATATAGAGTGGCTCAAACCATTTTTATTTTCATCTTCCATACAAAAATTGTAGCATGAAATAAATCAGATTGAAATAACCCCCGTTTGCCTTTTAGATAAATGTCTGATAATTTTACTAATGTGCTGCCGCGGTGGCGGAATTGGTAGACGCAATAGACTCAAAATCTATCGGGGGCAACCTCATGAGAGTTCGACTCTCTCCCGCGGCACAAGTAAGCGAAGCGAACGCAGTGCTGCGGAGCACAAAAAAATCTTATTCAAGCCTATTAGCTAACTTTCTAAAATGGTTGATGGCGTAATTGTGCGCTTCGAAATTGGCTAGAAGAATTGATGACTCATATTTTTTAACTAAACCTATATCGCCCAAAATATAGTTAGGCTTATGTCGGTCGTCTTTAACAACCGCAACAATTGGAAGATTAAACCCAAGTCCTTTTAACGTATCCTTGGCAACCCTTAACTGCAACTTGCCACCATCAACAACTAATATATCTGGATACTGCCATTCACTGTGCTTAAATCTCCTTTCTAAAATCTCTTTTAGGGATTTTAAATCATCTGCGCCAGAATCTCCCCGAATTTTAAATTTCCTGTACTCTCCCCTATCTATCTGGCCATTTTTGAGACAAATCATAACGCCAACATTATTAGTTCCACTCTGGTGTGCCACATCATAAGCCTCTATTCTAGAAATGGGTATTAATGGAACTTTACGCTTGATTAGACTCACGTCTTGTATGTGCTCTAGGGCAAATATTCTTCGTTTAATCTTATCTGCCTCTTCGAATTCCAGTCTCGTGGCCAAATCTCCCATCTCTTTTTTTAGTAACTTAATAACCACTTTCTTCTTGCCAGATAAAAATAGTTCTATATTTTTAATCTGGTTTCCATAATCACTCTCTGAAATGATACCGAGACAAATACCTGGACATAAACCAACCTGAAAATTAAAACAGGGTCCCCCTTGATTAAATCTGCACTTATCTCTAAAGGGAAACAACTTCCTTATCGTCCGGAGTGCCTCTTTTAGTTCCGTGGCAGACGGAAAGGGGCCGAACCGTTTCTTAATGTCATAATCGCTACTCCTAATCTGCAAATTTCGCCCCCGAATCTGGAGGACTTTTGGGAAACTTTCTTTTGTTATAACTATATAATAAAAACTTTTATCGTCTTTTTCTCGTGAATTAAATCTCGGCTGATACTCCTTTATTAATTCTGCTTCTAAAATAACTGCCTCTAGCACAGAGTCGGTTTTTTTAAAAGAGATTTCAGTTGCCAACTGAAACATCTTAGCAATAACTGGCCCCCTCGAGTTAATCACTTCCAAATTAAAATAACTTCTCACTCTATCCCGAAGTGAAGTCGCCTTGCCAATATATAAAATAGTTTTTCCCTGCTTAAAAAAATATACTCCTGGAGAATCAGGAAATCTTTTGCTATAACTTTTCATTTTTAATAAAGCCCCGAAACATTATCGGGGCAATCCATTACCTAGTTCCGATTACGCTTGGCTCCAAACCAAGGATCATCTTTTTCCATAGGATAGTCGAACCATATGTGCACACTCATCGTATCGCATATGTTTGCAAGAGTCGCAAGGGGGCCAGTTTCCTGCTCTGGAGTAAGCACGATATTGTACCCCACCCTACACAACTTCGAAAGATTACTAAAAAAAACAACCCGTAGCAAATCGGAAAGTGAGAAGGGGTTTGGACGACGACGATGCATCTCCCTATATTGGAAAACGGCAATATTCATAACCTCTTGAATGTGGTCGATATATCCGCGTGGCCAATTCTTACAATTGTCTCCAAAAATCTTCTCGCAGGTAGATCGATCCGGTTGATCGATCATCGGGATCATCTCTTCAACAATATAATATTTGGGTTGTCTAATACCATAGTACTCAGGCTGTAGTATCCCCTTTTGTCCCACAACACCCTCCTTCTTTTTCATAACAAAGAACACTGGTGCGGGTACCGAGAATCGAACTCGGGTCTCAACCTTGGGAAGGTCGCATTCTGCCACTAAACCATACCCGCAAAATTATTACGAGGTAATTATAAACCTAACAAATATTTAAGTTTCTGCCAATGACCCTGGACTCTATTTACCACCTCTTTATTTTTCGTTTGCTCCAACTCTTCTTGATCTACGACAATGAGAACTCCCTCTCCAGATTTAGTGATTTGAAACTTGTCTCGAAGCTCCTCCTCTACTCCTCTACCAGTTTTAAGTTTTTCAAGTGAAGCTGTTAAGCGATCTCTATTTTTTTTCAACAAAATTAATCTTTGATCTGATTCATCTCTTCCAGCCTTGGCCAACTGATTCTTTTTAAAAACACCATAATTACCCTCAAGAAGAAAAAGAAGGGCGATAAAAAGCAACGTAGCTACAACCGGAGAACGTAAAATATCCCTCAATCTCTTTCTTTCTTGTAAATCTCTCACTAAAGTATTATATTATAGACACAATGTTATTTCAAAAAGAAAATAAGAAAAAAATAAAGGTGATATGGATATCACTCTGCATACTCATAATTATGAGTATGACTCTGTTATATATTCCGGGTTTAATTTAACTGATTAATCTCCCGATTTTATAACTTTTAAGAAAACTTCTTGCGGGATGTTTATTTTGCCTAGATTTTTCATCTTCTTTTTCCCCCTTTTCTGTTTTTCCCTTAACTTCATCTTTCTTGTTATGTCACCTCCATATAGATAATCGGCCACATCTTTTTTCATACCTGAGACGGAACGCGAAGAAACAATTCGACCCATGGCCTCTATCTGAATTTTAAAATCAAACATTTGTCTGGGTAGGGCACCCTTTAGTTTATCTGCAATTCTGTCACACTCTTCTTGAATAACTCGCCTAGATACAACCCGACTAAAAGAAGAAAATATTTCCCCACCAATCCGCACATCGACCCTTAAAACATCTGCCTCTCGAAGATCCTCTATCTGGTAAGACAGAGATGCAAAGCCGGAAGAAACACTCTTTAGTTTATCAAAAAAGTTTCGCATTAATTCTCGAAGCGGCATTTTAATCTCCAGGGCATTCCTCTTGTCACCAAAGACCTCCGTTGATCCAACAATCACCTCATGCTCATGCAAAATTTGCATAACCTCTCCTAGATACTCCGGCGGTGTAATAATCTTTGCAGAGACCCAGGGTTCAGAAACTTTCTTTTTGACACTATCATCTGGGAAAAGAGACGCCGAATGTATCATCTCCTTTTTCCCCGAGGGGATATACTCTACTAGATAACTAACCGTCGGAGAAGTTATAATCAAGCTTAAATTAAACTCTCTTCTTAGTCTCTCTGTTATAATCTCTAGATGAAGCATCCCCAAAAATCCACATTTATAACCTCGCCCAATAGAGGTCGAGAGGTCTTCATCGTAAGTTAATGAGGAGTCTGATAATTGGAGTCGTTCTAGGGCTTGACGCAAAAGAGTAAAATCATTCTGGCTCTCTGGGTAGATTGAAGCCCACACGACCGGTCGAGGTTCCATATAGCCAACTAGAGCTCCGAGCTGTTTACTAAAATGAGTGATGGTATCCCCGACTTTAGTTTTACCAATCTTTTTAATGCCGGTTACAATATAACCTATCTGCCCCACCCCAAGCTCTTGTACCATTTTTTTTTCGGGAGAAAAAATACCAACTTCGACTACTTCAAATCTTTCGTTAGACGCTAGAAAGACTAGATTATCACCTGATTTTATCTTGCCATTAAACACCCTAACAAAAACAATGATACCCTTGTGTGCTGAATATTCAAAATCAAAAACCAAAGACCTAGAACTTCCACCCAGAGAGATATCTTCTTTTGGTGCCGGAATCTTTGCTATAATTTCCCCAAGAAGTCTCTCCACTCCATAGCCAGTCTTACCAGAAGTTTCAATAATAGAATTTCTTTCACAACCAAGAAGCGCCACGATCTCCTCGCGAACATCTTCGACTTGAGAATTTAGTAGATCAACCTTGTTAAGTACTGGTATAATTGTCAACCCAAGTTCGCGCGCCATGGCCAAGACAGTAAGAGTTTGAGCTTGCACACCCTGAGTAGCATCTACTAAAAGTAGCGCCCCCTCAACAGCTCTTAGGGCTCTTGAAACTTCGTAAGAAAAATCTATGTGTCCAGGAGTATCAATTAAATTAAGAGTGTATGGTATGCCGTCCAGAAAATGGGTCATCATAACTGGCTGCATCTTGATGGTTATGCCTCGTTCGCGCTCTAAATCCATACTATCGAGAACCTGTGCTCTCATCTTCCTCTGATCAATCGTTTTTGTAACCTCGAGCATTCTGTCAGATAACGTGCTTTTACCATGATCGATGTGGGCAATGATCGAAAAATTCCTAATTTTATTTAGATCGGACATAAAAACAATAATATACTAAGACGGGCCATTTACAACTGTTCTGGGCCGGGTATCATCGGTTTTTTACCCGATAGCTTCTTGCCGATTGAATCAGTAAGGGCACGAACTTCTTCGTTTTTAATTAAAATTAAAAATATAGTACCAATAAGAACTCCAAACAGACCAGAAAAAAGTCCCTGTAAAAATATCCCCCAGAATGTTTTTAAATTCAATAGATTACTAAAAACACGAAGTGAGATCTCAGCGGAAATTCCTAACACTAGGGAGCAAAGAGAAGATTGTAAAAAGGCTTTTGTAATCGACGATGAAAATTTTATCTTTATATCTCTCTCAAATGAGACCCAAAGTAAAATAGCATTTAGGAATGTGCCGATGGTAAAGGCTAAACCAAGAAAAAGAACCTCGGCCCCAGGAACATCTGTAACACGAAAAAGCCTGTTAATAAAAGCTTCTCCTTCAGGATAATAAATAGGAAGGTTGATAAAAAAGAAGGCTGATGTGACAATAACGATTGAGGAGATAACCCTGATAATTACAGGCTGACGCGTCCGACCAGTAGCATAATAAGCCCGCTCAAGAAGCTGGATTACACTTTGACAAACTACTGATATGGCAAAAACAGCCAGAAGGGCCGCGGTCAATTTAGTATGTGTCCAATTAAAATTACCTGACCCAAGGATTGTTCTAACGATCTGAGCACGAAGAACAATAAAAAGAGTAGCAATAGGTAGAGACCAAAAGATTATATGACGCAGAGCTTCTGTCATATATGAGACAAACTGTTCCTTCTGCCCAGATGAAAACATTTTAGACATGGTCGGAAAAGCTGCTACCGAATAACTTATACCTATCAAGGCCATTGGGACAGACTGAAGATTATATGCAAAGTTAAAAACGGAAATTGAGCCACTCATCATATAAGAAGCTCTGGCTACGAGTGCCATAACCGCCAGTTGGCTCATACCAAGAGCAATCGTTCTCGGTAAAGAAAGTTTTATCACCCTTTGGATATCTTTCTTTAAAAAATTAAAATTCAGCCTCGGTAGATAGCCCTCTTTAATAACGATTGGAACTTGAGCTAGAAAATGTGTTGCTGTGCCCAAAACAACACCATAAACTAAACCATTCAGACCAAAAATTGGATAGAAAAGGAGCACCCCCAATATAATTCCCAGATTATACAGAACTGGACTTAGGGCATAGATAAAGAAGCGCCTAGAAGATTGAGTTACTGCGCCAAAAAGGTTTGATAATCCTAAAAAAAATGGCGACAAAAGCAAAATTCGAGTTAAGGTGATTAATTTGGTCTTGGCTATAGGGTCAAATCCTGGGGCAACAAGATTAATTAGATATGGGGCTAAAAGATAAACGACTATACTAACTATAATTATAGTAAACAGAAAAAATGTCAGCAGAGAGGAGAGAAAAAGCTTAACATTCTCAGTAGACTCCTTTTCAATTTTTTCTACTAGAATCGGAATAAGTACGGTGATTGCTAAGAATGATCCCACAGAAACAAAAATAAAATCAGGTATACGGAAAGCGGAATAATAAATATCGAGATCGCTCGAAGCCCCGAAGTTATGGGCCAAAAGTCTATCTCGAAAAAGACCCAGGAGTTGTGAGACTAAAGAAGACCCGGCAAGAAGAAAAGCGGCCTGATGTAGACCGCTAAACTCCTTGCTAAAAAAATCAATAAATTTCTTGACCATCGACTAACGCTCGTTGACTGGTAGTTTGCTTCTTTTCTCTGGCTCTTCTGGTTCATTTTTAGGAGGAACGATCCTCTCTAGGGCACCACGTCCTCCACGTAAATTCTTAAGAATAGTCTGAACCTCTGTGTTGTCTGGATTCAGTTTCGCTATCTCTTTAAACTCCTCTATGGCCTTAGCAGTATTAGATGGTGATCCAAGCTTACTATAGCTTAGACCTAAGAAATACTTAGCATTAGAGTAGTTTGATTGAATAGTGGTAGCTCTCTTTAGTGCCTCTATCGAGCCAGACCAGTTCTTAGTCATATACTTTAGAACACCAATCTGAAATAGAATCCCAACCTCATCTGGAGCAAAGACAAGTGCCTCTTCAGCTTTTTTAATAGCATTAGAAAGATTGCCCTGGCTTGCTTCAATTTGGGAGAGAAGGAATAAAGCAGCGGTAAAATTAGGCTTCCTCTTGACTGCCTCAGCAATGTACTCCTTAGCCTTAGGAAGATCGCCCTTAGTAACCTGAAGCTGGGCTAAACTAAGATAGATAGTTGGACTCTTGGGATTCAAGAGTAGCGCCTTGCCATAAGAATTAAACGCTAACTCATATGATCCAGTTACAACCTCCCTGAGGGGCATGACCGTCTCCCCAACCCTACCGAGAGCCATCCAGTTTAAATAGTTAGCACTATTTATTTCAGTAGCTCTTGTGGCACTACCCGCCGCGAGAGAGAGATTGTTCTTCAGGGCCTCAATTGCGGCTTCTTTCGAAGTGCTCGGCTGGCTATTCAAACTGAGAATAAGATTTTTTAATTTTATTAGTTCAATCTCAGAAAGAGATCTGTAATAAAGATCCTGTTCGTCTAACCTGACCGCATTCTTAACTGAGGCTTCGGCTTGTTCTAGGTTTCCCAAATAGTTAAAACTATAGAGACCCTGTTGAAAATCATAAAGAGCTGCAAACTTTCTAGATAGTAAGTAGCCAGTAGAAATAGTCGAGATGATCAAAACAACTATAACCAGAACGGATACGAAACTTAACTTAGGGCTCCCAAAAAACGAAAACTCATGGTTTTTTATTATACCGCCCTTAGCTAAGGCGGCCAGGAAGATGCCGGTAAAGACAAAAGTTAAGACCAATAAAACAGTATCTGTTACATAGAACATTGAGAAAGACCAGAGATAAAATGTGGCAACAAAAGAGACGAGGACCATAAAATGGTTGGACAGATCATCAAATGAAGCCAAGAGGGCTCTCAGCCCATAATAAAGCAAGAAGATCAAGAACAGTCCCGAGGTGAGCAGACCAAAGAGACCCAGGGTAACGGCGAATGAAGGTATGCGACCAAAGCCAACATTAAAATCAGTATTCCAGAATACGGTAGAATTCACAGCATCAGGCTTCGAGGCTGCCCATTCTGTAGAGAAACTATTGGGCCCACTACCAAAAAAGCGACTCTTTTGCATTGCTACCTTGGCCACCTCAACCGTCGACTGCCAAGATGGCCGAACCTCTAACTGGTAAAGCCCGTATTTCCCCAAAACCAAACCCATGTTATTAGACTGGAAGAAAAAGATTACTGAGATGACAATAAGGACGAAAGATGGCTTTAAAATTATGTCTTTAATGTTTTTTCGCTCGAAACTAAAGACGCCAGTATGAGCAAGGGAATATATAAAGATAATTAGAGCAAACAGAGCGATAGTGGCCCAAATTAAGTCATAATTTATCACCGCGACTATTAAACCAGATGAGATCAATGACAGCCAGAGAGCAGTCCTTAATCTACTGCTACTAAAAAATGACAGTTCAAGACCTACTAAAGACAACAAAAGGGATAGACCGAAAAAGATACCTAGATCGTTCCACTTACCAATAAGATTAACCAAAACACCACCGCTTAATAATTTAATAGGAGAAAACACCTGAATCAACTCCACCAAACCGACAACCAGAGATAATATTATAAATCCGAAGAAAAACTGAGAAAACTTCTTTTTAGATTCAAAAAAGGTAGAGGATAAAAACATCGCCACGAAGAAGATGACGATAGAAATAAAAGTATCATTTTCATAACCTAAACCAAGAAAAGAGTTTCCCATTGAGGGAGATAAGAGCGAGGAAACTAAGAATGAAGCCGCTACAGATAAACTAGCCCAAAAGATTGGCCCGCCAGGAAATCTTATATTGCCATCTTCGAGCTTTGTGACTAACCACAATCCAAAAGAGGTTAAAATCCCAACAGAAAACAACAATTTTTTTGTAAATTCTAACTGGAAACCCCAGGATGCAGGTAGCATAAAAAGTGGCACCAATAAAATTCCCAATAAAAAAACAACATAGGAAACCTTACCAACTAGCGGCATTTTACCATAGAAACGATTCCCCTTGGTCTTTTCTTCTTCCGTTGTTTCTAAAACCTCGTCGAGAGAAACCTTAACATCTTGAATATCTTGCATGTTTTTTAATTATGAACTAACTTATTAATTACTATGGATATAATTTTATATTATAAGGCTTAATTAATCAAATATGCAAGAGAATCTTATCCACTCCGAAAAAAATCACCAGACTGAACGCGGTTTATATATAGGTGATGTTGTCTATGGTGCTAATGATGGTATTGTCACAACCTTCGCCGTAATCGCAGGTAGCGCTGGAGCTGGACTCCCCCCAAATCTTGTAGTAATTTTAGGGGTGGCAACCCTCATTGCCGATGGTATATCTATGGGATTCTCAAATTACTTGGCAATCAAATCAAAGCTAGACTATCAGAAGGCAGAACGTAAAAGAGAAGAAAAAGAGATTGAGCAATTTCCAGAGCAAGAAAAAAAAGAAGTTGTGGTTATTTTAAAACGTTGGGGAATTCCGGAATCGAGAATGGCTGAAATCTTAAATGCGGTCACTGGCAATAAGAAACGCTGGGTTGATCTAATGATGCTCGAAGAGTTGGGTATTGTTGAAGGCAAGCTTGAATCTCCGGCAAACCATGGAGTTATCACGACTACTGCTTTTGTACTGGCAGGGCTCCTGCCACTTATTCCATATATGCTTTTCTTCAAAACCGAATCTCAATTTGCTATCTCCCTAATTGCCACAGCCTTTGCACTCTTCATGGTGGGCGCTCTGCGAACAATTATCACCGGTCAAAGGTGGTTCCGATCTGGATTAGAAATGCTTTTGGTTGGTGGTCTGGCTGCCTCGGCCGCTTTCCTTGTCGGTGGTCTAATAAAAAACATCTTCGGAGTTTCGATATAAAATAACCCCGATAATTATCGGGGTTGTCTATCACCATTCGTCTCGTTGACCAATCCAATCTTTGAACTTTTCCTCTCCACCCCTTATTGACCAATCGGAATCAATCGTAAGCTTGGAACTAATTCCCCCTCGAGGTGATAAGGTCATCACCACCCTAAGACGTGTCGGTGCATAGACAGAGATTAGGTCTTCAAAAATGACATTTATCAATCGTTCGTAAGAAATTACTTTTTCTCGAAATTGCTGGAAATATAGCTTCAGCGATCTTAGTTCTATAATAGTTTGATTGGGATAAAAAGTTATAAAGGCATCAGCGAAATCTGGTTGATTTAAAACTCCAAGAAAGGTGATCTCCGGGGTCTTTATTTTAATCTCATAGCCTTGCGTTGAAGGATTAGGAAGTGAAATTAAAATCGAAATATCACTCCATACTTTTTTAGATGTCATAAAAAACTTCACCCATCCCTACGCCACCTCCAGTTAATCAAAGAACCTAGTCAATGTTATACAGAGACACTAGATACTGTCAACAATAATTTTGACAATTACCACAAATTTTAGTACATTGCAACCAGACATTATGTCCGTTCTTTGAAACAAATCAATCATACTGGCTCCCGCAGATAATTAACAGAAAGGGGCTAAAAAAAATAGTGATAAGTGATCATGAACTAAACGAGATTCTTCATCTAATGAAGCAGACAGAAGAGGGTCTCAGAGCCGGCCGTATCCACCGTGTAAAAAGTATAAAAAAAATTTTAACCGGGCTAAATCGGGAGTATGTCAAACACAGTAAACAGTTAATTGATTTCGACTCATTACCCATAATACCTCCAGGCTGGACAATAAGAGATCAAGATCAGATTGAGACCCGCCTTAAAGGTGAGTGGGACATTAACCAGATTAATCTTCAAACTCACCTATCCCTAAAGCAAAGACAGGGCAAACCCATTTCTGGTAATGACCTTCGAGTTGAACTCAATGACAAACCTGTCATTGGGGCGAATCTTCTTGATCTATGGCTTGAAAAACCAGGCTTCATTCCAAGGGAATATCTCAGTAAGACAGTCCTATTCTTCGGAACAATCTACTCAGTAAGAGAAGGACTTTGTGTCCGATATATCCACTTTAAAGAGAAGAAGTGTGACTGGGGTAGTTTCTCCCTAGAGCGTAATCTAACGCCAAAAGATCTGATCATTCTTGGGACACAGAAAAGATCTTAACGCAAAGGGGCCTCCAATTGAGAGGCCCTTATTTTTTAATAAAATTACCGTATCCCAACATTAATTTCTAATCTCAAAACCCTAATTGCTTCGGCCATGGCCCTCTTATGATCGACTTTAAAGTCCGGTTTCAGTCCCTTACCACTGACAGATATGCCCCTAGGAGTAAACCAGCCCCCTGCCGTAATCCAAGATCTCCCAAAAAAGGATTGGATCTCGGTCTGGTATACACCCTTACCAAAACTTTTTTCACCGATCAATTTTGCTCGACCCAAATCACGCAAAGCTCCTGCCATAATTTCAGAAGCTGAAGCTGTCGATCTGTTTATCAAAATAACTAGAGGAATCTGACGAAAGAATTCAATGCCCTTCAACGGTAATATGTTTTTTTCTTTTCTATACTCATCATCACTTTCTGCATTTTCAGAATATGGAAGCTTGCTATACTCATGAAATCTAACTACAGTCGTCTCTGGTGGAACTAGATATAGTAGCATATCGGAGACCACGTTTATCATACCGCCAGAATTATCTCGAAGGTCAATAATCATACCGTCTGGTTTTGAAATCAGGATCTTGGTCATAGCTTTATCAAACTGCCCGATCGTTGACTCGCGAAACTCAGTAATAGATATATAGGCAAGATTCTCCTCAATGATTTTCGAATCCACGGTGACTTTCTCAATAACTTCTCCATCTTTGGTGGTCTTAATCCCCTTAATCTTCCTGTCGGTATGTTTATCATTTTCATCTTCTGGAACAAACTCCGCGTAATCATCTCCGGTACCATACTCCAATATCCCCTTAAGAGCACTAATAAATATCTTCTTGGTATTAAGAGTTCCTGCTCTACGATAGTTATCCTCTACGTCAGCCAGGGCTTTTATGAAATGCCGGAAGTTTGAATCCCTCACTGTTTCCAGTTCTATTGTGGTCAAATTATTAAAGGTAAATGAGGAAACACTCGCGGTCGAAACTGAAAAGTCTTTCGCAAAACTAGAACTAACTGTAACAAAAAAAAATAAAGAGACAGCTAAAGCCACAAAAACGTAGTCTGCCTTCACAACGTCATCCTCCTCTTTGTGTAATGTCAAAAATCTTTGTCTCACCTAATTCTGAACTGGATGATAAGCAGTGTAAAGTGTATAAGTTTATGACTGAACCTTGAAGAAATTTTACATTTAATGTAGTGTCTAATAAATAAGTTCTTTTAAAAAATAACTACCTGACTTCACCGAGGAGTGATAACCAAAATGGACGTCAATCAAATTTTGGCTACTATTTTTACATCCATCATCTCCTTGATCGCACCCAATCCAGAAATTGTCAAAGAGTTGATGTTGCCACCTAAAACGTTACTCATGCGGGATTTAACCCCCATAGAGATAGAAGCCGTAAGGGATCTTTATTTTAGAGAATTTATAACAACCCTATCCGAAATTGAAAATAACTACCGAAGAGCCGGTACGCTTGATTCCAAAAAACTCATGACCGGTGCATTGCAAGGTGCACTAAAATACGGTACGGGAGATAAATATTCATTATTTATTCCCAAAGATGAGGAAGAGGAATTTCTCTCTTTCTTGAACGGCGAAGATAACATCGGAAATGGAAAAACGGCTGAAAAAATAGTTGTGAGATGGAGACCGCTTAAAAATAAATTTGCCTATATACGTATATCTAAACTTTGTAACATCGCAAACAAGCAATTTGATCGCGTTATAAATCATCTAATTACCTTCAAACCAAGAGGTCTTGTGATTGATCTTAGAAATAATCCTGGAGGGTTGGTAGGAGTAGTTGCAGACATATTACTGTATCTAGTTAAACCGGGAGAGATTGCTGTAAAATTTAAACCATACGTAGAAGCTCCGTACGATAAATATTCATCAATAAACTATGGATATCCATGGAGACAACAGAACGACCCTCCGGAAGGATTCGAGTTTCTCCGGTCATTGCCAATCGTAGTTCTAATTAACAGAAAGAGTGCTTCCGCTTCTGAAATTATGGCAGGAGCTTTGCGTGATTTGGGTCGAGCAAAATTGGTCGGTGAAAGAAGTTTTGGTAAGGGCATATATCAAAGTCTTACTAATTCTACTTTCGGAATCTCTAAGGTAACTGCTGGTAATTGGCTTACTCCCAAGGGTATATCCATCCATGGTAAGGGGTTAGAGCCAGACATTAAAATTAAAGACACGAGGAGCCAAGACGATGAAGAGCCCTATGATGCACAACTGAATATGGCCGTAAAACTTTTGCGATCCAATGTTTCAAGAAAAATTAAATAAGCCTCCAAACCACAACAGCCGCCAATCGGCGGTTTTTCCTTATCCTGCAGTGCAAAATTCAGTAAAGGTTAGATAGGTGATTTTACCTCTTCTGATTTTCTCCGCAGCGTTGAGGCAATCAGAACGATGATTTTTATGTCACGGTTTTACCTCAGCTAAAATAAAAACCGCTTCCCTTCTTTGCTACAAGGACGATCTTATTATGCTGGTCGAAAACGATCCCCTGAATAGGCATTTTCCCAAGTATATCAGACCGCTCTTTGATTTTAAGGAATGAAATATGTATATGGCCTTTTTGGAAGCTCAGCTCCCAAACGACCCTACAGGAAGTCTCGCCCTACGGGTGCAGGTAAGTTTCGATCTCATTTTGCTTCGCTCGTTCGATATCCTAAGCCTACTGAGAATTCTCAGCCAAGGAGATTTCGTACCCCCGATGAGAACAAAGAAATAATGAGTATAAAAGGAAACGTACACACTGGGACAACTGGCATGCCAGAAGAGAGTACATCGCTTCGAAGGGCGGTGTTGACATTTACAATTCAGTATGCTATTCTTTCACCAGAATATTGAAATAGGGCTCGAAGCTTCAGAATAAGGATGTTTAAGTAAATCTCTTTATTCTGGAGCTTCGACCGAGGCTCCGGTGATTACGTTCATCCTGCTTTGGCAGGAGGAGGTCACCTCATGAGTGAAGATACCACCATGGTCATCGCCGTGTACAACTTCGGGACGGCTGAACGGCCGCAGATGATGTATGCCACGGAGGTCGTGCAGGCTGCCGAGGACCTCCAGGATGATTCGCCAGAAGCCGTCGAGATGGCAAAAGCGATCTTCCTGAGGCCTCACCAGCATTGGTTCACCACGCTCGGGCGCGCGAAGTCTCTCGCGTCCATCCTGCGTGAGGAAACCTACATCGAATACCCGACCCTGCTGATCATCGAGATCACGCAGACGAAGGTGTTACCCCTTACGCGGCACGGCAAGCACGATTCGTGGCAGAACCGCGATCGCTACCGCCCGCAGCCGTCCTGGTAGATCCCTAGTGGGATTCTGCCACCCCAGCCATTCGCAAGAGTGGTTGGGGTTTTCTTTTTTTTAAAAGACAGAAGATAAGAAATAATATCTATAAAAATGCTTCGCACGTTCTATAAATGCCTGTTGTCATCATAATCATTATTGTACTGCCTTAATTTCTTCTACGTATCATCTAATGTGCCGTATATGTCATCAAGTTTATTTGTTAAACTCAATTCCTCTTATTACTTCTTTGCTTAAGCTTAATACAATTGCAATTAAGACAAACGGTAGCCATTGCGGTCCCGAACATCGATTACGGCAGACCTTGGCGCTTTCATCTCTATACCGCCGTGTGATGAACCAAAAACTGCTTGTACATCTACTACTGCCTCTCGCTCATTCGATAACGAAACTTCTTTCTCCTCCCTGGCGCAAGCAAAGCAGTTTGCTTGCTTAGGCTCCTCGCTTCGCGATGACCCTACAGGGAGTCGAACCCTGCTTCCAAGCTTGAAAAGCTTGTGTCCTAACCGATAGACGATAGGGCCAATATTTTTCTCTATACCACAGAATGGGTTCGACTCCATGGAGTCTTTCCCTACGGGAACTGTACACCTTTTCTATTTTTTAATTCGCCTCGCTCTTAAAAAATTATCAAAGGTCTTGCTGCTAGGGGCCCAACCCTAGCCTCACCCTGCTTCCAAGCTTGAAAAGCTTGTGTCCTAACCGATAGACGATAGGGCCAATAAAGAGTATGTAGTATCGAGTATATAGTATGCAGAATAATATTGTCAAAGTTCAAAAATACTGTTAATATTCAAAAATTAAATAAATAAGAAGGAGTGGCTGAGATCGAACGAAGCGAGACTATGCGCAAACTATTAGGGGTTAATTAAATAAGGAGGAGTGGCTGAGTGGTCGAAGGCACCGCATTCGAAACGCGGCAGGGATGAAAGTCTCTCGTGGGTTCAAATCCCACCTCCTCCGCCTTCGGTCGCCGAAGATCGGCTTCGGTCTGGCTACGCCAAACGGCTATGTCATGGCGAGCGTGATGAGGTCTGCCAGAAGAACACGAGGGCAGGAAGTAATTATTAGAAAAAGAAATTATACAAAAAATCT
>CAZXEK010000045.1:0-21514 GCA_964639675.1 uncultured Candidatus Saccharibacteria bacterium | reverse complement strand
AAGTAGTACTCATGTAGTTTCATGCCGTTCCATTCAAAGCCAAGACGTCTTCTAAGTTCGGCGATTATATAATTATCTGGGGCTGGGTCTTTTGATCTTTGTAAGTCATTGATCTTTTCTAATAGAGAATTTGTATTTTTTACATATCCAGAGTAAAGCTTCAGGTGTTCTGTAATCTGTCTTTCAGAAAGACCTTTTAAATTTGTCAGGCTAAATTTTCGTTCTTCGTATTTTTGCATTTTGCTTTTAAGGCTAAAACTTGTAAGATTTCTTAATTCTACTATTATGAAATAGGAACTACAAGTGTGGTTGACGTCTCGCGATCTTTGAAAAATTCTTACAACAAAGGAGGTCATAGAGTGACTCGTAAGCTTTGCAATCATGTTGAGGTTAAGAGTGTGTATGAGGTTAATAGATATTATGCAGATAATCTAGAGATCAAGGCGTTAGGTAGTAGATGGGGTGTTATCAGGATATCTTATCCTGAGGGCATCTATGATGGTCACTATGTTTTTGCTGTGATTTCGGAGCGAACTTGTTCAGAAGTTGATATTCCCAGAGTTGTGCTCTCTGTGGATAGATGTAGTGAGATTCAAAAAAGATCTATGGATAATATGCAGATCGAATCTCAGTCTGTCGATTTAACAGGTGTGAAGGTTTCGTTTGCCGAGCATCTCTTTGTTAATAGCTATAGTGAAGTCTTGGTCCATTTTAAAAATAATATCAAAGATGTTGACGAGGCTTATTGGCAAATCTTTTTGATCAACTATGGAGACAAACTGCCTGACGATAATTACAGGAACTGTTATGTCTTTATGGCTGTCGACATAATTAACAAAGAGGAGATCAAGGTTCCTAGGGCGGTACTGCCAATGCGTCTTTGTTCGGTAGAGAATGTTGCGGATATTAATAAGATTGAATCTCTTGATGATACAGAAGATGATGAAGACTCATTTGAGCTTGATCCTAGAGATAAGATTAATTAGTTTACCCCCATACCAGGTTTGGTGTGGGGATTCTAACACACGGGGTATGGTGTAGCGGTAACATGTATGCATGGGGTGCATAAGACGCTGGGTTCGACTCCCAGTATCCCGACCGAACGAAGTGAGGGAGAGATACAGCGACTGAACTGCTTCAGTCGCGCTTAGAGGCGAAAGCCGGAGTCCCGCTAAGCGGGGACGAGGCGGGGTCGAAAGGCTCGAACGAAGTGAGAGAACTTGTGACCG
This sequence comes from uncultured Candidatus Saccharibacteria bacterium, assembly GCA_964639675.1. Taxonomy (GTDB): domain Bacteria; phylum Patescibacteriota; class Minisyncoccia; order Phycocordibacterales; family UBA12445; genus JACQCV01. The sequence continues at coordinate 20,285 of CAZXEK010000045.1, read as the reverse complement.
ACTCCCAGTATCCCGACCAGTTTGATTAAACCACCTTAATACTTTAGTATATGAAAGGAGATAGGTATTAGAAATTTGACATGCACAGAAGGGGGTCTTTGTGGGTAAAAAACTCGGCCTAGGCTGTAAATTTCATTTTGATAGAGATTTCAAGACTATAGTGTTTACTGGTGGACCCTGTGCTGGCAAGAGTGAGGCCATCGAAGAGATGGGGAATCGTCTTTTTGCAGAAGGCTACAAAGTTTATAGTGTTAGAGAGGTGGCTACAGATATATATAAAACAGGATTTAGGATTGATCCTGAGAATGATTTGTCGAGCACCGACTTTCAGGCCTTTAAGGTAGAGTTTTCTTTGGCTCGTGAAAACTGTTTTGTGAGAGCGGCTAAAAATTCTGTTGCTAAAAAGAAAGTAATACTTCTTGATCGTGGTATTATGGACGATCTGGTTTATGCTGGTGACCAACTGTTTGATGAGATTTTGAGATCTCACGGTTTGTCTCGAATGGATGCAAGAGATCGTCGGTATGATGCTATCTTTCATCTTCGTACTGTTGCGGTACTCGGGGACGAATTTTATGAAGCTGTTAATAAAAATAATCCAGCAAGGAAAGAGAATCCAGAAGAGGCCCGACAAAGAGATTGTAAGACAGCTGAAGCATGGATTGGTCATCGCCATTTGCGAATCATCCCAGCATTTGCCAACAAAGAAGAGAAGTTTGATCTTTTGTGGCGGCATATAAAGCGGGTGATCGGAATTCCCAAGTTTCTTGAGATTGAAAGAAAGTTTTTAGTTCAGGCTTCTAGAGTCAGGATACCTACCCCAAGCACCACCGTTAGTGTGATACAGAACTATCTGATTAGGGGCCAAGACGGAATATCTCCACGGATACGATTGGTTTCGGATTTCGGTTTCCCATCCACGGCCATGTTTTACAAAACCCTAAAGAAGAAGATTTCTGGATTATCACGTGAAGAGAAAGAGTCTATCCTTAATTGTTCGGCTTACGAACTTCTTCACGATAGTATTGATAGATTTACCAAAACAATAAAGAAGCTAAGGACATATTTTGTCTACGAAAATCAATACTTCGAACTAGACGAATTTATTACACCCTACGATAACTTGGTACTTTTAGAGATTGAGCTTCTAGAGGAGGGCGATGAAATAATTTTGCCATCTTTTATTAAGGTAATTAAGGAGGTCACTGACGATCCCAACTACAGTAATAGTCATATTGCCAAGATGTCACTTGGTAGAAAGATTCACCCTTAGAATATTTTTTCCCGGGCCCTTAGCTCGGGACTTTCTTTGTTTTTTATTTTGGTTCCTTGAAACCTTTAACAAAAATCCTTTCGCCAAATTGAAGCGAGACATCTTTAACTTCTGTCTCAAGTTGTCTTAGTGATAAATAGAGCGTTTTATTCTCCGAGCCTTCAATCGGAGCGATGATTAGTGGACTATCTTTTGTAAATTTATTACCGAATCCATGATGACCTAAGGCAATAGAGATAGCGATCTTTAATTCTTCTTTGGAGTATTTCTGGTCAAGATAGTAGCGACTGATTATGAAGCCATCCGGGATCTCTTTAATTTTAAAAGGATCAAATTTTCCAGAGCCATCATAATAGATGATTCTGGCGTTGTGGAACTCTTTTGGTCTGGCTAGTTCGGCGATATGCCCTTTGTATGGTACATCAATGATAGTCGATAGTTCCTTTGCCCAGTCTATAGCGTACCCCCTATCTTTGTCTGGCTCTTTCATAATAGTTTCGGCATAAAGTTTGGCTGCCCCGCAACCCTCATGGCTATATACTCCATCTACTCCGGCCCTTTTTAGTTCTGCCACCACTTTTTTTAGTTCCGTCTTTTTTTCTTTTGTACTAAGTAAAATTCCTGATCCAGCTATATGTATGCCTCCAGGTGTCCCCTCGTCGATACATCGTACACTGTAGTCGTGAAGGAGGAAGGCTTTTTTAAGGGCGGGTACTTTCCTCAGGTATTTTTTAATACCACTTTTATAAATCTCAGAAAAAATATTTTGACTGTCTTGCCAATATTCTTCGACGCTTCTCATCTTTTTTTCTTCTTGCTTTTTCATAATTTGTTGAGCCTAACACAAAAAAACCTTTTAGCACATAATCAGGTTACAGTTACTGTATGAATCCACTTAGAGTAAAACATATTGGCCTCGATTTTGATAACACTTTGGCCTATTTAGAAAATGGCATGGAGGGGGTGTTCGGGCTTTTTATGAGATCTGGCATCTCAAGAGAAGTTATAATTGGGGCGTATGAAGCCTCTAGGTTCAATAAGGGATTTAATATAGATAGACTAATTGAGGAGGTCTCAAGGAGAGTTAATTCAAGGCTCGATAAGCCAAAGATTAGAAAGAATTTTAATCTTTGGCTTTCTGGGTCGATAAGGCTTTATCATGATGTTGATGACTTTTTGTTAAGAGTCAGTGGATTTGGTATATCTACCTCAATTATTTCGGCAGGGGATTTAATTCACCAGAGAGAGAAGATCAGTTTGGTTGGGTTAGGATCACTGAGTACTGATATCGTGCCAAAGGTAGGCGAAAAATCAAAAGTGCTAAAGAAGATGCTTAATAGGGGTATCTGGCCAATACTTTATATTGATGATAAGGCCAGAGAGCTTGATGCTATCTGCAGAGAGATTTCTCGGGAGGATGTCTTTACTGTCAGAATAAAAAGATTTAACGGCCCGCACAATAAAGAGAAGGCAGAATTCCGGCACAGAGAGATCTCAAGTTTGGCCGAGCTGGTTTTAGAAGGGCTAGGGCCTTGATCACCCAATGCGGTATATTATAAGTACGACCGTACTTATAATATACCTTCGGTTAATTAAAAAAATAAAAAAAGGAAAATAATATGAAAAATGGAAGGATAGGTAGAGGTGTAGTAGTAAAAACAATCTTGTCTTGCATAGCAGTCGCCGGGCTTGTTACGGTTGCTCTATTGATTCCTAACGCAGTTCAAGCGCTGACTATTTTTGGTCTAGGTAAAAAAAAGTATAAAGTTAGAAACTATTTAAATTTAACCATAAATAAGTTACATAAAAGAGGTCTAATTGTCTTCAGACAAGATGGTGAGAACAGGTTTGTTGAACTTACAGAAAAGGGCAGAGGAGTACTGGATAGGAATTATACCTCCAGCTTAGGGTTTACTACCAAAAAACCAAGGTGGGATGGCAAATGGAGGATGGTCATTTTTGATATTAAGGAATACGATCGACAGCTGAGAGATTTACTAAGAGACGGGCTCATTAACATCGGTTTTGTAAAAGTCCAGAATAGTGTCTGGATTTTTCCTTATGATTGTGAAGAGTTGGTTTTTCTTTTAAAGACAAATTTTGAGTTGGGGAAAAATGTACTTTTTGTCGTTGTCGAAAAGATGGAAAATGACAGTTGGCTCAGAAAAGAATTTAACCTCAAGTCACAGGCGTAGAGTATATTATAAGTACGACCGTACTTATAATATACCATGGCTGGGTTAGGTTTGCATAATATTAAAAAAAGGTAGGAGTGGAGTGGGGGGGTAGATCCTCTTTTGAAATGCAGTTTCTGTAATATGGAATCGTGCTAGCTACAACAACTGGATTTTTCCCAAAAAATAGAATATGATTTTTAGTTACTGGGCCTATAGTTCATCGGTAGAATGCATCCATGGCATGGATGAGGGCGGGGTTCAATTCCCCGTAGGTCCACCAAATTTGATTTGCCGAAGAATTTCTCAATACAAGTTCATATATGGATTTATAATGCCATATAGAATCAAAACGAAATAATTGCTATGATGTGGATATGTCGCAAGGCGACATATGTCGAGCGCTTGATATGGATAAGGGGTTACATGAGCGCGATTGAAAATGGAAAAAAGAATATTACTATCGCACGAGCAGAACGCCTTGCTAAAGCGCTTGGCGTGAGCGTAAGCGAACTTTTGAAATAAAATGAAAAATTTAAGGATTTTCACAATAATTAGCTTCTTGAAGGGATTATACTTCTACGTCCCAATTTTTACTTTTTTCCTTTTGGCTGAAAACGTATCTCTTTCCGCAGTTGTTATTTCTCAAGTCTTTTATTCTCTATTTGTTTTTCTTGGGGAAGTACCCACCGGACTTTTTGCCGATCGTTTCGGACAAAAAACCTCAATAATTTTTGGATACACCATTGAAGCTATTGGTATCGCTCTTGTTATAATTTCCCCTACAACAATTGGCCTATATATTGCATACAGTATACGCGGTCTCGGCAATTCATTTTTGAGTGGAAGCGAGGAAGCCCTTTTATATGAATCAGTGAAGCAATCCGGCAAAAATAATTTCCAAAAAATTTATGGGCAGTTTCTTTCCAACGAACAAATGGGGTTTATAGTTTCTACGGCGCTTGCGGGTTTTGCTTACCAATACTTAGGCAAGCAGGTTTTCGTTCCTTTGATCGCGTTCACCGCACTTTGTATTTTAGGTGCCGGAATTGCTTCATTCTTCCTTAAAAACTATGAAGCGAAAATAACTGATGCCTCCGAAGGCGCTGGGATGTTTTCGCTTCTAAAACAAAGTTTTTCGCTCATTCGTCGAAATGATACAATTTTTACACTAACTGTAGTCGGAGCTCTTACTATTGCCGGAGAATATTTTATACAAGCTGTTTATCAGCCACACTTTCAGATAAATCATGTAACTGCTTTTTGGGTCGGTGCGGCACTTTCCATCGGCACAATTCTCAATGTCATTGCGACGAGAAATTCGTACTTACTTGAAAAATATTTGACACTTGAAAAAATCTTATTGATGTTGAATATTACGCTCGGCGCCGCCTATATTATGATGGCGTTTTTCCTACATCCAATATTTTTAGTTGGATTATATATTCTGATGAACGGGCTTTTCAATTTGCAGGCGCCAATCGTATCTGATTACATCAATGCGCGCACAAAATCTTCTATTCGCACAACAGTATTATCTGGTATTTCTTTTGTGCGCAGATTTTTTCAAGTGTTCATTACTTGGGCTCTTGGAGTTTCAGTTGGTGTGTTGGGGATACAAACCTCGTTGATATTGCAGGGTGTGTATCTCATCATTGGAATTTCAATCGGGTACTACTTACTTGTCCGATGTGGTTGTACATACAAAGTTACAAATATCGAGGGCGAGGAGTTAGAATTTAATTGATTTGCCGAAAAGAATTTCATACCCAGGCAATTGTTTCGCCCTGCGGAGTCCTCATTAGTTTTCAGAATTTTCCGCAAAATGGGTGCTAATTTTTTCAAACAAACACCACCGAATATAGGATCTCATCTTATAAAAATAAAATATGAGTGGGCTTTTAGGTAGAAGTATAGTCGATGTGATATTGTTGAATTTATGAACCGATATAAAACAACATCAGGTGTGTATTGGTATTCTCTAAAAGATCCAAAGCCAAGCGAGAGTCTTTCGGGTGAAATAAAGACCAGTGTCGTAGTTGTGGGTGGCGGTATGGCCGGCCTTTCTTGTGCTAAGAGGCTTTACGATGCGGGTGTCCCTGTGGTGGTGATCGAGAAAGATTTTTGTGGATCTGGTGCGAGTGGTAAAACTTCCGGTTTTATTACTCCTGATTCTGAAATCGAACTTAGCTCCCTTCTTCGTAATTATGGTCCTCTGAAAGCTAAACGTATCTGGGAGTTTGTCATATCCGGCCTTGATAGCATTCGCCATAATATAGAAGAGCACAGTATCTCGTGTGACTATCTGGTTTCTGATTCTCTTTTTGTTGCAAACAGTAGTTCCGGTCTCGGGCAAGTTAAGAAGGAACATGAAGCGCGTACAGAGTTAGGATATATGAGTGGGTTGTATGAGGATGAGAAAATAAAAGAGGTAATCGGCGGAACGAAGTATAAGGGCGCTGTCAGATACCCCAATACTTTTGGTATGAATTCGTATCTTTATTGCCAAGCGATGAAAGAGATTCTTCGAGTAGCCGGTGTTCCTATATATGAAAAGACCCCGGCGAGTCGTATCGTTTCGCATGAGGTATTTACTCCAGGGGGACAGATAACTGCCGATCATATTATTGTCTGTGGAGATAGATTTATACCAGATTTGGGTGTTTTAAAAAAGGAGATATATCATGTGCAAACATTCCTCGGTGTTACTAAGCCATTATTGCCCGATCAGATTCGAGAAATATTTCCAGGTGATAATATGATGGTTTGGGATACTGATTTGGTATACAACTATTTCAGAGTAACCGGCGATAGTCGCTTGCTTATTGGAGGTGGAGATCTTTTTTATACTTACGCACATAATATCTCGGAGAATAGTCAGAGGTTCGGACTCCGACTTCAGAGCTACATAAAGAGAAAGTTTCCTTCGCTCAGTATTCAGATGGAATATCTTTGGCCAGGAATGCTTGGTGTCAGTAAGGATCTGCTTCCTATAATGGGTCCAGATGAGAAAAGCCCTCACATATGGTATGTAGGTGCTGCAACAGGTTTGCCCTGGGCGGCTGCACTCGGTAATTATGCAGTCGATCATCTGCTGAATGGTCGCAATGAATTTGATCAGGATTTTTCACCCCTGCGTCATTTTGTTATCGGTTCCCGCCTACAAACGTTACTTAGTACTCCAGCGACCTATGCCTTATCTCACGGTATTGCTAAATATTTATAGGAAGCTTTGCTGTGGATAAGATCGTGTTTTTTTTGAAAGAATTAAGGTAAAATTATCTATTATGGGTGGTTTTAAATTTTAAAATATATGGAAGGTTCAAATAAAGTTTCGTTGCTCGTTCTCTTTGCTTTGGCTACGGGGGTCTTACTTGGTTATTGGTATGGCCTCTCCGTTGGCTATAGCCAGGCGGAGCTTAATACCAAGGTAGCTAAGGCGGTTAATGATTCTTTAATTAAAAAAGCTACCGAACAAGTAACAAAAAAAGCTAACCCTTTCCAGGCGGTTAATCCTTTAGAGGGTGTAAAGATTAATCTTTTTGATAAGACCAAGAAGGCCTTAAATCCTTTCCAATAATTTATATATTTCATATTTAATTTAAAACTGAGATGAATTATAAAAATATAATATCTTTCTTAATCGGAGCGGTCGCAGTTGCTAGTTTTTCTCTTGTGGCAATTGCGTCCGAGGCAGTACCAGAAAATTTGAAGGCATTAGCACGGGAGTTGGGGTGTAGCACTAAAGAGGCTTGCAGGGTGGCCTTTGAAGCTAACTTTAGCCGCGGTCTTGAGTTGGCAAATAAATATGATGTTTATAAAAATAGTCCAGAACAGAAGAAGTTAGCTCTGTCCTTTCAGAAAGAGGTCTTGATTAAACTTGGAACGGCAGATCCTCAGAAGTTAGATGAGGAGATTTTAAAAATTGCTAGATCTATTATAGATAAAAAACCAGCTCTAGCTCTGCAGTTAGGTATTGATCAGAAGGGTGTGAGGGCTGCGGAGGTGATTGAAAGAGAGGTCCGAGATGCTGGTGTAAGTTTGGCTGTCTGTTCTCGTTCAGCTGATTCCCTAACTCGCGAGGAGCTTGTTGGTTGTTTTGAGGCAAGTAAGAAGTTGTCAGAGAGGAGGGACACTGGGCCGGCACTCTCGGAGCTTAATATTGGTAAAGCTAGAATTGTGGATGGAGTCTTTGGTTTGGAGGAAGCTTTGGCACGAGGTGAATATCCTGAGCTTGGTAAAACTCCTGACCAGGTGGGCGCTACTTGTCTTCAGCCAGATTCACCGGCCGTCTGCGATAAAATTGCTAAAGAGTATTTTGGCCCTAGTGGTGTCGCTGAGCTTGCTCGTGCTCGTAAGGAAGTTAAGAATGCCCGGGATTCTTATTTAAAAACAGTTGAAGATGTTAGGAGGGTGGAGAATTATTACACACGAAAAAATCTTCCACCGGTGGATCAGGAGTTAAGTCAACCGGTTCAAGATGAAAAGAAATCTGAGAAGTCAATATTCGTTCCAATTCCTGAAAAGCCTAAGACAATCTGCCCAGCAATACCTACGGTTGATTCTTGCCCATCCGGACAACGCAAGGTGGTTTCCTATTCTTCTAAGGAGTGTGGTGATTACTATCAGTGTATCTCTTATGAAAAACCGAAACAGATCTGCCCAGTCTATTCTGTCGCTCAATGTCCGGACGGTTATTATCGTGGGCCGGTCTCATCAGTTAGCCCAGAAGGGTGCTCTATACCAGGTCCTTGTGTCCCCATTGAAAAAGTAGATGAAAAGCTAAATAACAAGAATTGGAAAGATCATGTCTGGAACTTTCTAGATGGAACAGATCATTCTTATATTCTTAATCGCAATGATGTCGAGTACAATGACTACATTTCTTCGGTAGAAAAACAATGTAAAGCAATCTCAAAGAGTAAGTTCTCATGGCGTTTGGGGGCAGGAGTTGGCAGTACTGATAATTGGCAGAACTTCGGTATTCCAGACTGTTCCGGAGTAAATGTTCCGCCAAATCCTGTGACTGATCCAATAAACAGAAATAGTTGGGCTAATCATACATGGAAATTTATTGATGGTAGCACTAGTTCTTCTATTCTAAATAGGACCGATCAAGGATATCTGGATTATATTGCGAAGATAGATGTCAAATGTTTAACAATTAGACAAAGGGATTTCCGATGGAATAGTGGTGCAGGAGTTGGCAGTACTGATAATTGGCAGAACTTTGGTATTCCAGATTGTTCTGGTAATTTGTCGACGGCTTCATCATCTGACTCTACATCTGTGTCAAGTGCTGCAACAGGTTGTGCAACTGCTGGTGGTAGTTGGGACATAGCGGCTAACTACTGCAAGATGCCAACTACCTGTTTGACCGGACAATATATGTACTATCCTCCTGCTGGCGGAACTGCATACTGTAAGTCTTCAGAATCAACAGTAGTCTCAACTTCAAGCTCTTCTTCAAGTGCTGCAACAGGTTGTGCAACTGCTGGTGGTACATGGTATTCGGCTTACAACTACTGTGAGATGCCAACTTGTCCGACCGGGCAATATATGTACTATCCTCCTACTGGCGGGACTGCATACTGTAAGTCTACAAGTGGGACGACGGGTTCATCTCAGGTATGTACTGGAGGTCAATGGTGGAATGGGTCAGCTTGCACGTCAACAGGAGGATCTACGGGTGCAAGTGGCGGTGGGACTTATTCTGGTTCCTGCACAGCAGAGCTCATGGCTCTCCTTGGTAGTGGTTGCCATGACATGAGCAACTCCTGGATGAATAGCGGAATGACTCAGTATATTTTAAAGGGTTCGAACGTTGTTAAAAACTGTTCGACTGATCCTGTAAGTGGCTGTCCAGGGTCGGGCTCTAACTATGTTTCTCCAGCTCAGTCATGCACTGGTGGTCAGTATTGGAATGGGTCAGCCTGCGTGTCATCTGCAAACTGGTCGGCAAATGCCAGTGCTGGTTGTACTCAAGCCGGAGGTGTTTGGGATTCATCAAGTAACTACTGCAAAATGCCGAATTCATCTAGTTCCTGCACCTCTGGCCAATATTGGAATGGATCAGCCTGCGTGACCTCTTCAGGTAGCGGAAGCTACTCCTCCGATCCGGCCACAGGCTGTGCGCAGGCTGGTGGCACTTGGAACTCTTCAACTAACTATTGTAAAATGCCCGGTACATCATTCTTGACACCATCTAATTCTCTCATTGGGCAGATATATTATGTAGTCAAAAGCTTGTTCCGTTAGTAATCTTCTGTGCTAGAATATAGCTCATGACTAAAAAGAAAATTTATATTGGCTCTGACCATGCGGGTTTTGAGTTGAAGAATAAACTTATTAGTTGGCTTGAGAGTGAGGGTTATGTTATTGCCGATATGGGGCCTTATATTTATAACGATAAAGATGACTACCCAGACTTTATATCACTAGTCGCAAGGGAAGTTTCCGAAAGTCAGGACGCTTCTTTCGGTGTTATTATGGGTGGCTCAGGTCAAGGAGAGGCTGTTGTTGCTAATAGATTTCCAAATGTGCGAGCTGCTGTCTACTATGGAGGGAACTTAGACATAGTTAAACTTTCTAGGGAACATAACGATGCAAACGTTCTTTCATTCGGGGCGCGTTTTGTGAACGACAAGGAGGCTAAGGAGGCTTTGGCGCTCTGGCTTGAGACCCCATTTTCGGGTGATGAAAGACATGTGAGGAGGATTAGAAAGATAGATGAGTTAAAAAAATATGATAATTCCTGCGATAATAGGTAAAGATTTTAATGAAGTCGAGGAGAAGATTCTTTCGGTTGAAAATTTAGTGAATTGGATCCATCTCGATATCATGGATGGCCTTTTCACACCAGCCCTAAGTTGGCCATATTTCGGTGTGAAAACAAAAAATCTCAAGGTCGAAGTTCATCTGATGGTCAAATCTCCTGGAGATATTATTTCTAAATGGATAGAGGCGGGTGTAGATAGAATTTTAGTTCATTATGAATCGGTTGATAGAAAATCTATTGTTGAGATCTTAGATGAGATAAATGATTCAGAAGTTGAGGCAGGAATTGTCTTAAAGTTTGAGACATCGACTGACGTTTTAGATCAATACATAGATAAGCTAGATGTTGTTCAATTGATGAGTATTGCGGAGATCGGATCTTATGGTCAACCCTTTCAAGTTGGTGTTTATGACAAAATTAAAAATTTGCGACGCTTGTACCCCGGTGTTACAATAAGCGTTGACGGCGGAGTAAATCTAGGGAACGCATCTCTCTTAAGGGAGGCTGGCGTGGATAATTTGATTGTAGGCTCGGCGATTTTTAAAAGCGAAAATATCGGGGAGACTATAAAAAGTTTCAAAAATATTAGATGAGTCTACACGAGGATAAAATAAAAGAGCTAGAAGAGAGGGCGAACGAGATCAGGCAGTCCATCATAGAGATGCTCGTCGAGGCAGGATCTGGACATACAGCTGGACCTTTAGGGATGGCTGATATTTTTACTGCCTTCTATTTCCATATTTTAAAACATGATCCCAAGAATCCAACATGGTCAGAGCGTGATCGCTTAGTTCTTTCTAATGGCCACATCTGTCCGGTACTTTACGTTGCACAAGCCTATGCCGGCTACTTTCCGGTTGAAGAGCTTAAGAGCTTGCGCAAATTCGGCAGTCGATTACAGGGCCATCCTCATCGTGAGTATATGCCCTGGCTTGAAAATAGTTCTGGTCCACTTGGTTCTGGTCTAGCTCAAGCAGTGGGGATGGCTCTGGCCTTAAGGATGACTCCGCGGTCTGACTCTGGGCAAGTGACGAACCAGTACGTTTATGCATTTCTCTCTGATGGAGAGCAGGAGTGTGGTCTGACCTGGGAGGCGGCGATGCTTGGTGGTAAGGAGAAGCTACATAATCTTATTGCCATAATTGATAGGAATAATATTCAGATTGATGGCTTTACAGAAGATATCATGCCACTTGAACCACTGGCCGATAAATGGCGAGCTTTCAACTGGCATGTTATAGAGATTAATGGACATAATTTTGAAGAGATTGTCGGTGCGGTGGAGCAAGCCAAAGCGATCTTTGAGAAGCCGACCATGATTATCGCCCACACTATTCCTGGCAAGGGTGTTGATTTTATGGAGAAAAAATTTGAGTGGCATGGCAAACCGCCGAATAAGGAGGAGGGGAGAATTGCACTGGAGCAACTTCGAACGCTTGCAGGAAAAATTTTAAGTGAACATCAATGAAAGAAATTAAAAAAGAAATAATAAAATTCGGCTCCACTCGCTTACGCGGTTCGCTAGAAGGTATCGCCTATGTTTCATTATTTATTTTTGAATTTTTAGTCAAGAGCGAGTCTTTGTGTCGCAGAGTCTCTCGCAGATTTGTAATGGTCTGGCCGAGTTTATTCTGCAGCAGCAGAATTTTGGCCCGAGCTTGTGAGGGACAAAACGAGGAGATCCGAGGACCTTGGAAATTTGTGAGAGATGGAGCAACAAAGATGAGTACAACTTAAAAAAATGATTGTCACAGAACAAAAATTAAATCCGAAACTGTTTGATGCCGATGTGGAGAAGGTGCCGATTAGGAATGGTTTTGGTGAGGGGTTGCTACAGGCTGGGACAAACGACGAGCGAGTGGTTGGCCTGTGCGCCGACCTTACGGAGTCCACCAAGATGCTGGCTTTTGCGGAGAAGTTTCCAAAGAGATTCATCGAGATGGGAGTTGCTGAACAGAACTTGGCAGCGACGGCTTCCGGTATGGCCGCGATAGGTAAGATCCCATTTTTAACATCTTACGCGGTCTTTTCTCCTGGACGCAACTTAGAGCAGATCAGGACAAACATCTGCTACAATGACAGAAATGTTAAGATTGTCGGTTCTCATGCCGGAGTTTCTGTCGGGCCTGATGGTGGCTCTCATCAAGCGCTAGAAGATATCGCTATTATGCGGGTCTTACCTCGAATGCGAGTGTTGGTGCCAGCTGATTCCATTGAAGCTTTGAAGGCGACATTGGCCGCCGCTAAAAATGATGGTCCTGTTTACATTCGTTTGGCTCGGGAGAAAACTTCGGTTGTAACTACTTCCGATTCGCCATTTCAATTTGGTAAGGCCAACCTACTTTGGGATCACGATAATCCATCTGTGGCCATCATTGCTTGTGGGCCGTTGGTCTATAACTCTTTGGTGGCGGCTAAAAAGCTTGAAGATGAGGGTCTACATGTTTTGGTTTTAAATCTTCACACTGTTAAGCCGATCGATATCGAGGCGATTATATCAGTTGCTAAAAAAGCTGGCAGAGTAGTAACAGCCGAGGAGCATCAGATTGCTGGTGGTATGGGTTCAGCTGTGGCCGAAGTATTGGCAGTAAATTATCCAGTGCCTATGGAATTTATTGGTGTTCACGATCAGTTTGGTCAATCCGGCAAACCTGAAGAGCTTGTAGAACATTATGGTATGGGAGTTAAGTCAATAATGGAGGCAGCCAAAAGATTTTCTCAAAAATGAGATTTTTAAGGTAATCTATATTTTGTAATCTAAGAAACCAAGTTCGGATTCGCGCAAGAGCCAGATTTTAGCCTTATTTGTCGGAGGTCGGACCTCCGATTTTGAGAGGTTGATGATGATCTTGGCGATGGTGCGTTCGTTCATGAGGCTTAGCTTTTCACCATATGAGTTGTCATTTCCAAGTTCTGTAATCTCTTCTAGATTCATCTGGGGCCTTATATTTTCTTTAGCATATTTGTAGCGGTCGAAGGTGCCGTTTTTATTGGTGTTAGCTTCGTATCGTGAGAGTTTACTTAGATAGTGATTACTATGAACGAAGGGACTTTCCGGTCTAGAGTCAATTAGATGGTTTGGGGTGTATTCAATATTCCAAAGAGCGCCGTTTATATCTAAGATATTTATATTGTGTCCCTGTGAACGAGGCATATTTTTTAGTTTGGCAATATCACTATCTGGATTGTTACTTTCTGAAAACCATCTAGAAACAAAATTTTTTGAAACACCCGGACCTTCTGGTGGGCCAATATCATTTGATATCATTGAGTTAATGGCCACTATATAGCCATCGGAGTTGATACTTACAGAATTGCCTCCCAGAGTGTTGAAGTAGAAAAGTTCTAGTATAGTTTTATCCCCGATGGTTTTTTCTACTACGCAGATTTTATCTTCTGATCCCTTGTCCCAGTCTTCATTATGGGCTAAGAGTTTACCACCGTTAGTAATGACTGTTGTACATTTTTCGTGCAGGTGGTCTTGGTTTACTTCATCTTCAAGTGAGAGGGTGTATAAATCTAAAAAGTTCACATTGGCACCCTTGGCATATCCTTGAAGCTCATCAATGTATTGCGGAAAATATTCTTGATTAAATTTTAGAAATTTTTTGGCGCGTTCGATTTTTATCTCCCAGGCAGATTCTTTTATGGCTTCTGATACAGTTCGTTTTGCCACATCAAAAAATTTCTCGCCCATCAATACACCCAGCTCGAAATTATCTTTGGCTTGGAATTTATAGAAATTTTTATGCATGCCTTCACAGTCTAAATCTGGACTAATTTGTAATCCTCTGGCGCTTCTTGCAAAAGTTTCTCAAGCTGTTCTCGATTAAGAAGCCCTTCTTGGGCACCAATCTTTTGAACAACTGACATTGAGTTGATCGGTCCCCAAAGTAATGCCTCTTCTAGGGTTTTACCAAGTGCCAGGGCTCCTGTGATTGTCGAGGAAAAAGCATCTCCAGCACCTGTTCTTTCGTATGGTGGTTTGGGGTCTGGATATGGTGGTATAAACCAAGCATTGATTCCGTCGAAAGCGTATGCTCCGAGAGGGCCATCTGTTAGTATAATAATTTCTGGGCCAAGCTTTTTTAATCCGTGCATAAGTTCTTTTGGATCTGATTCGGTAGTCCCTAGAATTATCTGTGACTCTTCTTTGTTACAGAAAAATATTTTTGATCTTTTGTACAACCCTTTTAATTTTTCGTGACCTAATTTTATCTGGAAGGTTCCGGGTTGGAAGGCCAAGTTTATTTCTGGGTGTTCTATGAGGGACTCTGCAATTTTATCCTGGAATTCTATTCCGTGTTCACCAAGTGAGCTTAGGTAGATCCAATTGGGGTTATCAATTTCTGGCAGTTGGTAGGGATATTTTTCGTGTTTGATAAGTATTGTTCTTTCTGCTTCAAACCACAGCACATAATGATAGTTGCTCACTATGCCGTCATGACTTACAACGAAGTCGGTTGAGACACCCTCTTTCCTTAGGGCTTCTAGGTTCTTTAGTCCCACCTCATCGTTTCCCTGGTTTGTAATTAAAGCTGATTTTAGTCCCAACCTAGAGGTGGCGACAGCTGCATTTGCTGAGTTGCCGACAGCCGAGACAACTTTTACAAACTCGTAAGGGATCTTATCACCGAAGCTCACACACAACTCCTTGCGATGCTTCGCTTCATCAGTATGAATGTCCGCATTCTTTAATTTTATAAAGGCGTCGGTGACGATGTCTCCTATGGCCACGAAATTGAACTTTCCCATTTCGTTGATTATATCATATAATATAAACCATGACACTACGAGAAGTTATAAAAGAGGCGGAGCATAAGAAGGTGGCAATTGGGCATTTTAATATTTCCACGCTTGACCAGCTTTGGTCTATCTATAGAGCCGCTAAAAGTTTAAGTTTGCCAGTTGTAATCGGTGCCTCAGAAGGAGAGAGAGACTTTTTAGGAGTCAGACAGGCTGTGCTTCTTGTGCAGAGTATTAGATCTCAATATAACTACCCAATTTTTATAAATGCCGATCATACATATTCTTTTGAACGAGTTAAGGAGGCGATAGATCTAGGTTTTGATTCCGTGATTTTTGATGGTGCCAAGTTGTCAATAGAAGAAAATATTGAGATTACTAGTAGATGTGTAGAGTATGCTAGACGTATTTCTAAATCCGAAGAGCGAGATATTCTGGTTGAAGCTGAACTAGGCTACATAGGTAGTTCATCGAAAATTCTCGATGAAATTCCAGAGGGGGCCGCTGTGGAAGGGAATCTAACGACTGTCGCTGAGGCAGAAAGATTCGTAAGAGAGACCGGGGTTGATCTTTTTTCTCCGGCTATTGGCAGTATCCATGGTGCCTTGAGGCTGTCTCACAACCCAGATTTGAACATTCAAAGACTTAAAGAGATAAAAAAGGAATTAAATATCCCACTGGTTTTACATGGCGGTTCTGGTCTCACAGACGAGAATTTTACGAGAGGTATCGAGGCAGGCATTTCTCTCGTGCATATAAATACTGAGATAAGAATAGCTTGGCGTGATGCGATTAAGAAGAGTTTACTTGAGGGTAATTCAAATGAGGTTGCACCCTATAAAATTCTTAAGGGATCATCTTTGGCAGTAGAGAAGACAGTCTCAGATAGACTTAAGTTATTTAATAAAATGTAGTCATTACCGCGGCGCATTTTTATTTGCTTTTTTTCTCTAAATATATATAATTCTTTGAATGGTTGAATTGAATGCTAAAAAGCGAGATATTTTTGGAAAGAAGCTTAGAAGCCATAGAGAGGCTGGCCTTCTTCCTGTTGTCGTCTATGGAGGTGGGGAAAACTCCCTGAGCCTTTTTGTTGAGACCAAGAATTTTTTAAAGGTTTGGAAGGCGACTGGTGAGTCTTCGATAGTTTCGCTAAATGTAGATGGATCGAAGAAAGATGTTTTAATCCAGGAGGTCTCTTTCCACAACGTTACAGGTCTCCCACTTCATGCAGATTTTTATTTAGTTAAAGCTGACCAGTTGATAAGGGTTTCTATTCCGATAAGGTTTGATGGAGTGGCACCGGCTGCTAAGACTTTTGGTGGCGTGCTTGTCAAGGTTCTGCACGAATTGCAAGTTGAGGCTTTGCCGGCTAACCTTCCGCACGAATTTATTGTCGATGTTTCAAAAATTGTAAATCTTGAAGATCAGATTGTTGTCAGTGATATCAAGGTTATGGCTGGGGTAAAGATTATGGCGGAGGGCGATGATGTAATAGCCTTGGTCTCTGTTGGCAAAGATGAGGTGGAAGAAGAGGTTGTACCTGTTGATCTATCTAAGATTGAGGTTCTAAAGAAGGGCAAGAAGCCGGAAGACGCAGAGGTTGTCCCGTCAGAAACTCCCGCTAAATCTGCTTCACCTAAGAAATAGTTTTTTGGTGTAACTTAAATTTTTTGATAGAATGGCCACATATGGGCCTTTTTTATATTGTTCAGATTTATTTTATAATCTTTTTTCTGTCTTTTTCCAGTTTTTTAAGTGAGGGGTTGGCCTCTGATCCAGTCAGTTGTGACTCCATAGACGAAAATGAATCTCAAGCTATGCTACAGGTTAGACTTAGAAAGTGCCAAGAAGAGATAAAAGAACAAGGCGATCTATTGTCAAGCAAGGAGCGGGAGTCAACAAATCTAGAAAGAGATTTAACGATTTTGGGCTACAAGATTAATAAGAACAAACTAGAGATAAAGGCCAGAAATATTTCCATTTTAAATCTAGATAGGGATATTGATACTAAAAATCAGGCGATAGAGGATCTTGGAACTAGGATTGATCATCTGAAAGATTCCATCGCGGAGCTAATTAAAAAAACGAACGAGGTTGAATCGGCGTCTCTCATAGAGGTCGTATTAACCAGTAAGAATTTTTCTGATTTTTATCAAGATCTAGGAGCCTTCGACTTTCTAGAGTCTTCGATTGGGAAAACTCTTTCATCGATTAGGCAGACTAAATCTAGCGAGGAAAAACATAAGAGGGAGTTGAAAGATAAGCAAGACACGGAGCGTTTTTTAAAATCCATACAGGAGATAGATAAAAGGAAGCAGGAGGTCGTTGAGGGCGAGAAGAATAGGATATTTAAGGAGAGTAAGGGCCAAGAGAAGAAGTACAAAGAGATCCTTCTCAAGAAGCAGAGTTTAGTAAATGAGATTAAAAATAGGATCTTGAAGATCACCGGTGGCCAGGAGTTGGTCTTTTCTGAAGCTCTTAAGTTGGTGAGAGTGTCTGAAAATGCTATTGGTATTCGTGCGGCCTTCGTGCTTTCAATCTTGACACAGGAGTCCGGCATGGATGGCGTTATCGGGCGTAATCTTGGTAGGTGTGTTTATAACACTCCATGGAATAATTTAAGTGGTACGGTTATGAGTGACTCTCAAAAGCCAGCATTTATATATATCATGCAAAATCTTTTGCGTGATCCCAATACAACTCCCGTGTCTTGCCCTATTTCACGAGATGGTCAGTATGGAGGAGCCATGGGGCCTTCACAATTTATGCCGAAGACTTGGTGGGATGGGACAACTCAGACTGGTTATAAAAACAGAGTTGAGAAGGTGACTGGATCTTCTTTTGGCTCGCCCTTTGAGAACCTCGATGCTTTTACAGGTACAGCACTTTATTTAAGTGATGCGCTCGATGGTTGTGAATCGTTATATAAAACTACCTCTCTAAGAGAGAGGTGTGCCGCGGCTAAATATTATGCCGGTAAAAACTGGAGGAGGCATATGAATGGCTATGGTGCTAGAGTTGCTGCTAGGGCTAACGAATTTCAGAAAGACATAGATCTAATAGATTCACAATAATAGAATAGTTGCTAAAAATGTAGATATCTGGTATGTTGTTGGCTATGAAAAAGGATATACATCCTAAATATTTTTCAGAGGCTAAGGTTACTTGCGCTTGCGGTAACGCTTTTACTGTGGGGTCAACTAAAGATAGTTTTAAGATTGAAGTTTGCAGTGCTTGTCATCCATTCTTTACTGGCGAGGGTGGTAGAATGCTTGATGTTGCCGGAAGAGTTGAGAAGTTTAAGGCAAGACAAGCTCTCTCGACAAAGCTTGGGACAAGTAAAACTACGAAATCTGTTAAATCTAAATAAGTCGTGTTCGACGCAGAAAAGTTTCGCAACAACCCAAAAACAGCCTATCTCTTTAAGGAGTATGATCGGTTGAGCAAGGAGATTAGTGAGACTAAAAATCTTTTAAAATCTGACTCGACACTCCAGGATATGGTTGTCTCAGAAGTTAAATATCTCGAAGAGAGTCTTTTTTCTCTTGCCAAAAATATTGAAGATATCAATAAGTCGGAAGAGATCGAAGGTGACCTGGAATTCAATGAAGTTATTTTAGAAGTCAGAGCTGGTGCCGGTGGCGAAGAGGCTGCTATTTTTGCTTATGATTTGGCACAGATGTATGAGAGGTATGCGGTTTTGAAGGGGTGGAGTTTTCGGCCGATAGATGAATCGAAGGCAGAGCTCGGTGGTTATAAGGAGGCCTCTTTCGAGATAAAAGGTAAGGGGGTTTTCAGTAATCTTAAGTATGAGATGGGCGTTCACCGTATCCAGAGGGTGCCCGCTACTGAGAAGCAGGGGCGGGTTCATACTTCGACCGCTTCAGTAGCAGTTTTACCACTTCGGAATGATATAAAAATTGAAATTAAAGAGACCGATCTAGAGGTAGACTTTTCTCGTTCTGGTGGGGCTGGTGGTCAGAATGTAAATAAGGTTGAGACAGCAGTTCGAGTTTTTCACAAGCCTTCTAATATTATGATTCGCTGCACGAGTGAGAGAAGTCAGTTGAAGAATAGAGAGAAGGCGATGGGGATTCTTGCCGCTAAGCTTTTACAGATTGAAGAGGAGAAGGAGGCCAAGAAACTCTCTTCCGAAAGGAAGGGACAGATCGGCACTGGGGATCGTTCGGAGAAGATTCGTACCTATAATGTTTTACAAGATAGGATCACCGATCATAGAATCAAACAGTCTTGGCATAATATAGAGAAGATTATGGTCGCCGGAGAGCTTGAGCCGATTATTGACTCTCTAAAAGAGGCAGAGGTGCAAAAAACTATTGAAGGCGGACTTTAATATTTGGATAGCGCCTGTGGATAAGGGTTGCTATTGATTTGAGTCGGCATCGTTTATAATTAACATATGCATAAAAAAAGTAGATACTCCCTTCTGGTTTTTATTCTATTCTTTTTGATACTGGGTTTTGCTTTTAAAAGAGATTCTGGAACATTTGCTACTGCGGCGGCTCATCCGCAGTATCTTTCTGGCTACGCCTGGAGTAGTAATATTGGTTGGATAAGTTTTAGTGGTACGGTTTCCGGCGGACAGACTTATGGGGTAACTTATGATACGGAGAAGAGTCTTCTTTCTGGCTACGCCTGGAGTAGCAATATCGGCTGGATAAGTTTCGGCTGTGGGCAGGATGATGGAACTAGAACAAAGAACTTGTGCAGCGAAGACAATCTTGCCCCACAGTATCCTTCTGGTAATGGTGTTGTTCCCTCTGGTCCAAGTTTTGACACTGCCAATAATAAACTAGTTGGCTTTGCTAGGGCCTGTTCAGTATTTGTGAATGGCTGTAGTGGTGCTCTAAAGGATCAATCATCACTCGGTGGCTGGGATGGCTGGATCGCCTTGTCGGGAACAACCCAAAATGGAGTTTCATCATACGGAGTCTCTTTTAATTCTACAACAAAAGAATTCGGTAGTTATGCTTGGGGCGGGGGATCAGATCCTGCCACTGGGGGTTTGACTAACAGCTCACCTCAATCTCCCGGCTGGATAAGTTGGAGTGGTGCAACCAATAGTTCGGCTTATGGTGTAAGGCTGGTTGACGAGCCAGTAGGCGCGGTTAAGGTTTCGTGTTCATATAGTGGTTCTCTAATTGTTGGCCAAAATGTGGAGTGGAAAGCGACTGTTACTCCTCCGCAGGATCAATCTCTCTATTCCTATGATTGGAGTTTTAAAATAAACGGAAGACTGGCTGTAGATGATCTTAATAAAGATTATAGTAAAATAAGTAAGCTCTTAAAT
>CAZXEK010000044.1:0-17814 GCA_964639675.1 uncultured Candidatus Saccharibacteria bacterium | reverse complement strand
CTTCGGTTTCAAGTGACATTGATCCCTTGACAAATCTTTCATCTCGAAGCTTTTTGGCTAGTTTATTTATTTCATAGAGTTCTTCTTTAAATGGCCCACTGCCTTTTTCTAAAACTTCGTCGACATCTTCGTATGTAAATCTCTTATTAGAGTGAATGAGTGTTTTGCCAAACCACTTATTTAAGACCTTAGCATTTCTATCTAAGATAAATATTGCTCCAAAGGTTAATCTGTCAACATTAGGCAAAAGGCTACAGACTCCATTTGATAAAATCTCTGGAAGCATGGGGATTGTTCTGTCGACTAAGTAGACAGAGGTCGCTCTTTCAGCTGCTTCAAGATCAAGCGCTCCGCCAGGTCTTACAAAGTGAGAAACATCTGCAATATGAATTCCGATTTCGTAATTTCCGTCGGAAAGTTTTTTGTACGATATCGCGTCATCAAAATCTTTGGCGTCTTCAGGGTCTATTGTAAATGTTAGTGTGCCCCGAAAGTCTTTTCGCTTGCGTATCTCTTTTTCAGTAATTTTTTCACTAGCAATTTTTTCGGCTTCTTTTTCGGTGGCTTCTTGAAAGTTATAACTTATTTTGTGTTCGAAGAGTATCGTATTCATTTCCGCGTTGTTGTCTCCAGCCCTACCTAGATTTTTCACTACTTTGCCTTCGAGATTTTTCCAATTTGTAATTTCAACCACAACCCTGTCTCCGTCCGTCAGTCCTTCGTCTACCGCATTTGTGATAAAGATATCAGAATAGATTTTTGTATCATATGGTTTTAGCCAAAGATATCCATGGTCTGTTTTAACTGTACCAGCAAACTGTTTCTTTGCTCGATCTAGCACCTCTATTACCTTACCGAGAGATACTAAAACCTTGTCGCCGTTTAGGGCTGTTCCGAGATTTGTGGTTTCTATAAAAATCCCTTCGTTTTTATCAAGAGTTTCTTCGGCTAAAAAATAGCCGCCCTTTTTCGAGGCGAGACTTAGGCGACCCGTCCTCCGTAGGCTCGAAGGACCTGCGAAATTTTGATTTTTATCGTCTTTCACATTATAATAGATAGCGATTAAAAAGTAGTTTTAATATTAACATTAATAAGAGCATGAAACAAGACTTAGGCGTATCATTTTGGGTTGTAGTTATTGTTGGTCTCGGGTTTTTAGCCCTCTTTTTTTATTCTCTTTTTAGAATTTTTAATATGACCGATCAAAATAAAGTTCAAACAAGCTCGCTTATTCCACTAGAAACCAAGGAGGTGGTAAGGGAGATTAGTAAAGAGGCAGAATTCACCGGTAAGATTTTGTTTAAAACTAATCTGGGGGACATAACCTTAGAGCTTTATAAGGATAAGGCTCCAGCGACAGTAGAAAATTTTATTAAGCTGACTCGGGCCGGTTTTTATGATGGAACAAAATTTCATAGGGTTATAAGGGGTTTTATGATTCAAGGCGGTGATCCTAATAGTCGTAATTCAGATTGGTCCACGCACGGTACTGGTGGCCCAGGCTATAGCTTTAAGGATGAGTTCAATGATGTACCTCTTACCGCAGGAGTTTTAGCTATGGCTAATTCTGGACCGAATACCAATGGTAGTCAATTTTTTATTGTGACAGCCGAGGCCACCCCTTGGCTTGATGGTAAGCATACTCCATTTGGGAAAGTTATTGACGGTATGGATATTGTCCGAGCTATTGAGAATGTAGATATCGATAAATCACGAGGCGATCATCCAGTTTCTGATGTAGTTATTGGAAAGATCATTTTACAGTAAATTTCCTCTCTTAAAATCCTCCCAGCGCGCCTCTTTTTTACCCTCAGAAATAACTTTCTCAATAACTAATTTACTATCATCGACTCTTGCTCTAGTTATTTTTACTCTGATCTTTTTATTGTTGGTTTGGAAATATGTGAATACACCCGGATCCGGGTTTAGGGCGCGGACCATTCTTTCTATTCTACTTGCATCGGCCAGGCTGATATTTTCGTCTAGAATGTAAGCACTCTCGATAAAGCCATCTTCCTTCTGTATTTTTTTGGTAAAAGTAGCCTGGTCGTGGTTTTGCTCTACGGAGTTTAAGTCGCCTCTTATCCAGCTCGGTAATATTTTTATAATCAGTCGGCCGGCTATTTTCGCTAATTTATCTTTTAATTCAGGTAGATATAGATTTTCTGATAGATCTATTTTTTCTTGTGCGATCACGGGTCCATGATCCACCTCCCTGTCTAGAAGCATTATTGAAATTCCAGTTTCTTTGTCTCCATTTAAGATAGCAGCTTGAACTGGTGCGGGACCTCGATATTTGGGAAGTAGAGATGGATGTATATTGATGGTGCCGTATTTTGGTAGATTAATAATTAACTCAGGTATTATTTTTCCATAGGCGGCGACTATAAAAATATCGAAGCCAGAGAGTTCTTTTATTATTTTTTCTAAGAGAGATGGATCATTATTGTGTCGGAAATTTTCGGGTTGCAAGATTTTAATATTACGCCTTAATCCCCAGGTCTTTACTGGCGGGGGAGTGACAATTAGTTTTCTGCCTTTTGGTGTATCGGGATTTGTGACGATTAGGCTTGGTACTACGCCACCCCTCTCTAGCTCATCTAGAAGTGAGACAGCAAATTCTGGTGTGCCAAAGAAAGCGATTTTATTTTGCATATCCGGTTACTTCTTTATTTTCTATTTTAATCAAGCCGGTTGCAGAATCGATAAAAAGAATTCCGTTTAGATGGTCAGTTTCATGTTGGAATATCTCTGCAAGTAAGCCACTTGCTCCACGAGTAAACATAGTTCCAATTTCATCGTAGGCTGTTATTGTGACTTTGTTGTGCCTTTTTATTTTTCCAAAAACCAGAGATACACTGAGGCAGCCTTCGTCCAGGATATTTTTTTTGGATGATTTTTTGGTAATAACAGGGTTTATATAAACTAGCTTGTCATTTTCTTCCTGATTTTTATTGCCAGTTTTTTCGTTCTCTCTCTGCACTGAGAAAACTTTCGGTGAGATGACGAAGAGTCTTAATGATTTTCCTATCTGAGGTGCTGCTAAAGCTACCCCGTCGACACACTTATCTAGGGCCACCCTCATTTCGCTGATTAGATCGTTTAATCTTTTATCGCCAATATTTTTTAAAGGAATCTCTTCGGCAATCTTTCTTAATACCGGATCATCTTTTTGAACTATTTTGGTCATATTTTTTCTATTTTAGAAAGTATTTTTTAAGTTCTTCTTCAAGGTGGTATCTATGGACTCTGTAACCCAGACTATCACGGATTTTAATCTGTGATGGATGGAAGTTTGGACGATAATATGCCAAGAATGGAGCTATTAGATTTCTATACAAGCCTTTTTTACCGAACATAAATCTAAGGCCCTCTAAGTGGATACGAGGATTAAAGAGATTTCCACTTTGCCAGAGTAGGCCAGATTGGGCATAGATATGACAAGTGATGAATATTAATATAATGCCAGTCATCATATTGATTCGCCGCAGGTATCCACCACCCAGATGGGTATAAATGTCGAAGGCTGAGCTACGATGATCAATTTCTTCTAGGAGATGCCAGAGCCATACCTTCTTCATTCTTTCATCAAGACCACCCTCAAAGATACCATGATCGATACCGACGACCCCCATGCTGCCGACTAGATGTTCAATACACGCTGATCCTGCTAACTGGAATTTTAAGCTAAGAAACCTGTCGCCGAATGATATCAGTTTTTTTGTTAAGAATTCATATGTTTTTAAATTGTAGCCCTCTTTTTCAAGCAGTTTATTATATTGGCGGTGAACTTTTGAGTGAGCAACCTCTTCTTCTATGAGATGTCGGGCTTCCTTCAGGATATCTTTATTGGTTAGATATGGCAGGGCACGCTCGGCAGTTCTTCGCACAAAGCCCTCTACTTCTGGTATAAAGATTGAGACAGAGTCAAAAAAGGAGCTCTTAAAAATACTACCGCTAAACCAGTGCTTAGGAATAGGTTTTTGCCCGTGGTCAAGCCTTTCTATAAGCCGATTGTTCCAGAAAGAGATTTTTGGTTTTCCTGACATTAATATAATAAATATAAACTATATTTTATAAAATCTAAAAAAACAGTAGCACAGGTTAGTCACTTCCACAAGCCTGTGTACTTACCAATTTCGTGAGAGGGGGTGTATAATAGATAGTATATGATATATACCATAATTAAATTTATTTTAGCGGGGGCAGTTGTCGGCGTTATTGGAGTTGCTGTTTATTCAGGTTCGGGGAAGTCAGGTTCGACAGTAGAACAAGTGGCACCAGTGAGAGTATTGCCCACCGAGAGTGCTGTGCGTGATACCGATACACCGCGTTCTATACTTGGACTTCTTAAGCGCGGAGGGAACTATTCATGCGCATTTGATGAGATCGGCCCCACTGCCAAAATTATAGGGGGAGTAGCTATTTATGGAGAACGAGCCAGCGGCTTTCTAACATCATTTCCAAAAGATTCCTCTGAACCCGTCGACATAACTTTTATCCGTAACTCCGACTTTACCTATATTTGGGCAAACCCTCTTTCTAGCGCACCGAAGCGAGGTGTAAAACTGATATCTGTTCCTGTAAGTGCAGGAGGGGAGCCAAAGGGGAGTAAGATTGACTTCACCCGTCAATTTGATTTCGAATGTGCTCCGCTTGTGGTAAGTGAGAGCCTGTTCATTCCTCCTTCGGGTGTAATCTTTACCACTGCGCAGTAGGTCGAGATTAATAAAATATTTATTAACCCAAGCCGCATGTCTTTTTTCAGTTTATGTCTATTCTTGGGAGCTCAGCTCCCAAGAAACGAAGAAACACATGCTTGAAGAAGATAAATAAAACAATGAAGCCGCAGTATAAAACCGCGGCTAATTTTTTTGAAAAGTGTTATTTTTTGATTGCCGTATGCCATTTATTGATTGTGTCTCCTGTAATCAGGTATTCGTGTTGTTTCCACTGAATAAGGAAGTCGGTATCTTCAAGTAGTGCGGTGATTTCTTCAAAATTATAAAAATCGGAAAGTTTGATGTTATCTGGATATTTTTTATAATCATTCAAATCATTTTTTTTATATTCTTTCAAGTACTCACTAAAAAATTTGAACCGAATAGTGCAAATATATCCTAAGGGCGAGCAATGTCTTCGAAGGTCTGCAAGTGTGGCAATTTCCATACTTGTGTCTTGGTATGCCTTGTCCTTATACATCATCCAAATATAATGATTTGGATAAGTCATTTCGTCCGAGAGTCTTTGTAGATCAGTTTTATATAAAGATATTTTTTGGTCAATGGATTTTAGAAACTCACGGCCGGCTAAGTTTCCGGTAAATGTCGATATACTCGTATTTTTTTCTTTAGCCACCCTTGCGATACTTGTAAAGCGTTCGTTTTCTAATTCGCGAATTGCTTCAGACAGAAACAAATACTCCTCATATTGCATTATAAGACGACATACTACTTTTTCGTAAAATACTTTGAGCTTTTGATTTAACATAGTCGTTTTTCTAATGCTTGGATCCTATCCCTAGTAATATTTTTCCCGATTATCACCAGCACATCATTTTGGGGTCCTTGAGATAGAGGCGCAATTTCTTGATGATTGCGTGTTGCATTTACAGAAAATCTCTTGTTGTTTTCATTTGTGAAAACTCCTTTTATGCGAAATATTTCTACATCGGGGTTTTGTCGTGTTAGGTGCAACATTTGAATTAAATCGGATTCTGCAATCAGCTTTGTCGGATAAAGTACTTGATAAAGCGTAGCCTTTGAGTGGTCAACAAAATAATTAGAGAGGTTAGAAAGATTATCGAGGAGCACTCTATCGGCTTTAGATTTTGTATCCGAATGAATTAAACTCGGCTCAACTTTTCCATATGTTGTGGTTATGATATGTGAGTCAGAAACAGTTTGTATAAAGTTTTTCAATTCTTGAGTTTTATTTTCCAAAACTAGATCAGTTTTATTCAAGATAATAACATCCGCCATAGCAAGATCAAGCACCTTTTCTTTTTTGATTGAATCAAGCGAATCTTCTAACACATCCAGTATATAAATATTGCGGGTGAGTTCGTAGCGTTCATCAAATTCACTTGAAAGCAAAAGTTGTTTTATCAATTGTGCTGAACTTGCTACGCCTGTTGTTTCAATGAACAGACTTTCTATACCCTTTTCCTTAGCAATTTTATTCAAGGTGTCAAATAACTCTCTTCCTGAAGAGCAGCAAATACATCCTCCGGAAACATCATAAATTTTAATTTCCTCGGATATAATATCTTTGTCAAAATTATAATTTGCATACTCATTTTCAATAACTACAGCACTCGAAAACACTTTGGATTCCATAAGCTTTCTAAGCAGTGTGGTTTTCCCACTGCCAAGCGCACCATGAATTAAATAAGTTTTGATTTTATTCATAATAATGTTGAAGAATTCTTAAAAATTACTACTGAATTTATAACATCGTTTTGTGGCCTAACTTCCATAATGGGATTAAACAACCGAGATAGCCCTTGATCCAACGGGCGATAGAGGAGTTTCCGCATCCCCCAACTACTTCGCGCAAGGATATGTGCTTCTTTGTGGGCACATTGTTTGATTTTTAGCATGATTTTCTCTTTCCCCGTTCTATCCATACCAGCAAGTGCCGCAACCATGATGACATTAAACATTTTATAGTCTTTATATTGAGAGCCATCTGCTTCAATTATTGTAATTTTGTTGCCAAGATTCAATCTTTCAACTAACTTTTTTGCGATTTTACACGCTAGCCGATCCTTATCTAGTATTGTAATTGTTTGTGCGTATTTTTGCGCTAAGATAATTGCTGTTAACGGCAGTGGCCCACCGCCGATAAAACAGATGCTGTGGGTTTTATGCGTTGTGCAAGAAAGTAAAGAAAACCACTCAAGCTGTGTGAGCTTCCTATAATTCTCGATGTACGGAAAGTCTTGCATTGTTTTTTTGTGGTTTTTACTTTGGATGATTTTGTGTGCCCAGAATTTTTCCATTTCATACTCTGCTGTCTGACATATCTTTTGTAGTTTTCGTACTTCCTCTTCACTAAAAATATTTTTACTCTCTGGGTTTAATACGTATTGTACTAGTTGAGTAAATAGATAATTTACTCGCTTGGACGGGTAATAACTTTTTAATGCAACTAATTCTTTATACAGCTTTCCTATTGGATTGGATACCTGATTTTGCTTTGTGAATATTCTCATAATCGCATTGTTTATCTTTCATGACATCTGTTACAGATGCCATAGAATTCCGAATAAGTTTCGTTTGGTGGACCCTAGCGGATTCGAACCGCTGACCTCTGCTTTGCAAAAGCAGCGCTCTACCAACTAAGCTAAGGGCCCATAAAAGGCTTTGTGATACAAATTAAAATAACATTATTTTCTTTTTGGTGCAACAACTTGTACTTCTGGTAAAAAAATCCCCTCGTTGTGAGGGGAAGAGCCGGGAGATTACTTTTTTATTTTGTTAACAGTCCAAAATTTTCTCTTTTGAAACAGTTGTCACATCGGGTTTTGTGAGTGTAGATGATCCTCTTGTGTTTGCCATCCCTACCGCATCTTTCACAGGTAGTACGACTTCGATTTTCTATATAGTTAACAAGTTGGCTTGTGTCACCACTCCCGCCACCAGTAATGTAAAATATTAGAATTCCTGAACTTTCACAGATCGATATTAATTTTAGATTCGGTTTTTTAAGTCTAAGTAGCTTCTCACAGAATTCGTTTATGAGGTTAAACCAGCCGTCAAGACAGGCAAAGTATGGACCATCAACATAAGCTGGTGCCAATTTTTCAAGTAGGTCGGGAAAGGTGTTAAGTAGATATCTCTCATTGTCTTTATTCATACAGTATCCCTCTTTGGATTTTGATCCAGGTGTAATCTATATACATTGGTCTCTCTCTTCATAAACCCAAGCTTTTGGTAAAGTTTGTTGGCAGCCTCTCGTTTCGGACTGCTAGTGAGATCTATGCATTGTGCATCGATAGACGTGGCGATCTCTATTAGCTCTTTTGTTATTTTTTCTCCAATTTTTTGGCCCCTGTAATTTTTCTTAACGACGACATCATCAATGTACGCGTTGACCTTGGTCGGGATATCTACCCAGTGGACTGTACCCATACCCACAATGTTGGGTTCGCTCCAAACATTTTTTTCCATGTCTCTGGCAACAATCATACGAAGATTTTCTTGACTAACGATCCGCAGAAGCTCGACTCTCTTTAGTATGCGTGCCTTACCGTCTGTAAGTTCACTCATTAAACTATTGATAGCCAGCAAGTCATTTCTAGAGATTGTGTGGTGTCTATTTTCTGATACGTAGTAATCCCAAAATATACCCAAACTAATATTTGTCACTTGAGACCTCCCTTTTTATAAAAAATCAAAGATCTATATGTAAGTATAACTTGTATGGTATCACCATGTCTGCTTATTGCCAAAATTCTCTTTAATGGCTAGAATATTGCCCATACGCTAGAGTGTCTTATTAATCAATTTTTCATTATATTATGAATACAATTCTTCAGATATCTTTTGTTGCTTCTATTGTCTCTCTTTTATACGGGGCGGTTTTATCTATGGCTGTTCTTAAGAAATCTCCTGGAAATCAAAAGATGCGAGATATTCAGGAGGCGATTGAGACTGGGGCCAAGGCTTATCTCTGGAGACAGAATTCTACTGTCGCAGTCGTTGGCATAGTTATTTCTGCCCCACTATACTATTGGTTGGGTCAGGCGATCACCCTAGGGTTTATTTTTGGAGCTATCACCTCAATGTTGGCTGGCTATATCGGCATGTCGATCGCAGTCAAGGCTAATGCCAGAGTTGCCGAGGAGGCTAGGTATGGGGTTCCTCGGGCATTCTCACTCGCTTTCAGGGGTGGAGCTGTTACCGGCTTTATTGTGGTTGGTTTAGCGCTTCTGTCTCTAACTTCTTTCTACTGGTTTACAAATGACGTCTCGACTCTAATCGGTCTGGGTTTCGGAGCATCACTCATCTCTGTCTTTGCTAGACTCGGTGGGGGAATTTTTACGAAAGGGGCAGATGTTGGAGCTGATCTTGTTGGCAAGATTGAGATTGGTATACCAGAAGATGATCCAAGGAATCCGGCTGTTATTGCTGATAACGTCGGCGATAACGTTGGCGATGATGCTGGCATGGCGGCTGATCTTTTTGAAACTTATGTTGTCTCGGCAATCTCGGTGATGCTTTTGGGGGATTTTCTTTATCCAGGTGACCAGGGCGTCTTACTTTTGCCCCTACTTATAGGGGCGCTCTCGGTTGTCGCCTCTATTGTTGGATCACTCTGTGTCAGATTAAAAAATGGAGGGGGGATTATGAACGCTCTTTATAAAGGTCTTGGCGCTACGATCTTGATACAGGCTGTGCTGTTCTGGTGGATCACATCCAAGAATGTTTTAATTACTCTCCCTCAGGGCGTTGATGTTTTCTGGCCACTTATGGTTGGTATCGCTGTCACAATCCTTATGGTTCTTATCACCGAATATTACACTTCCAAAAAGTTTTATCCGGTTTTGCATATTGCGCAGGCTTCGACTACTGGCCACGGGACTAATGTTATTGCTGGGCTCGCTATATCAATGCAATCTACCGCCCTTCCGATTCTTACTATCGTTTCTGGTATCTGGGTTGCTTATAATCAGACCGGTCTATATGGAGTAGCTTTGGCGACCATGAGCATGCTCTCTCTTTCAGGAATAATCATTGCAATTGATGCTTTTGGCCCGATTACAGACAATGCTGGTGGAATCGCCGAGATGGCAGGACTGCCAGATTCAGTTCGGGCTGTTACTGATCCGCTAGATGCCGTAGGCAATACCACCAAGGCGGTGACTAAGGGGTACGCTATCGCTTCTGCTGGTTTGGCCGCCTTAGTTTTATTTGCGGCTTATATTCAAGAGCTTGAAGCTGTTTCAGCTACAAAAGTTTTTTTTGATCTAAGCGATGTTCGAGTTTTAATTGGCCTCTTTATAGGAGGGGCGATGCCATATTTCTTCGGCGCACTTGCCATGGAGGCAGTCGCTCGAGCTGGTGGCGCAATTGTCGAAGAGGTTAGAAGGCAATTTCGAGAGATCAAGGGTATTATGACCTACGAAGCCAAACCAGATTATGCTGCGGCTGTTGACATTGTTACTAAGGCTGCCATTAAGGAGATGATTGTGCCAGCGCTTATACCAATAGTTATGCCGATCGCTGTCGGCTTTGTTCTTGGTCCAGAAGCTTTAGGAGGACTTCTGGTCGGAGTTATAATCACCGGGGTGTTTGTGGCTATATCTATGACGTCGGGCGGGGCTGCTTGGGATAATGCAAAGAAATATATTGAGGAAGGGCATCATGGTGGTAAGAAGTCTCCTGCTCATCTTGCAGCAATAACTGGCGATACCGTTGGCGATCCCTATAAAGATGCTGCCGGGCCTGCTATCAATCCGATGATTAAAGTGGCCAACATTGTTGCTTTACTTATCGCCAAATTTATAGTTAGGGTTTAGTTAATTTAAAATGTTTAAAGAATTTTTTCTAAAAAAGATGTTGGCGTCGCAATTGAAAAGTACCGGACTTACAGAGGAACAGCAAGTAAAATTGATCGAGGTGGTTTCTAAAAATCCGCAACTTTTTAACAAGATTGCACTGGAATCACAAGAGCTGGCCAAGAATCAAGGTATGGATCAGATGGCTGCAATAATGAAAGTTGCCGATAAATACAAGTCCGAGTTAGGGGGTTTAATGAAATAAGTATATGTCTCTTAATATTGGAATTGTAGGTTTACCGAATGTCGGTAAGTCGACACTATTTAATGCATTGACTAATAAATCTGTTCCGGCGGAGAACTATCCTTTTTGCACTATAGATCCATCCGTTGGGGTGGTTGCCCATCCAGATGATAGGCTCTGGAAGCTTTCTTCATTTTCTAAATCAAAAAAGACTATTCCGGCCGCTGTTGAGTTTGTCGACATTGCAGGGCTGGTCGCCGGTGCATCCAAGGGTGAGGGGCTGGGTAATAAATTCCTCGCCCATATTCGTGAGGTGGATGCTATTGCGGAAGTGGTGAGAATTTTTGAAGACCCAAATATTTTACACGTTGATGGTGGGCCGAATCCTTTGCGAGACATTCAGGTTATAAATCTTGAGTTAATCTTAGCCGACCTCGAGACGGTCTCTAAGAGACTAAATAATATTGAAAGGGATGTTAAAAAGGGAAGTAAGGAGGCAGCACTAGAAAAAGAGCTTTTACAAAAGATTAGGATTCTTTTAGAGAGTGAGAAGTTTGCCATTGGAGTCCAGGGCGCCAATACAGAAGAGAAGCAGATTTTGAAGAGCATACAGCTTTTAACCATGAAGCCCATTCTATATGTTTTAAACCAAAAGACAGGAAGCAAGAGTGTTGACACGAAGGATGTAGTTGAATACATAAAGTTTCTTGGGGCAGACTACGTTCTCGTAGATGCAGGGCTTGAGAGAGATTTGAGCGAGTTGGATCCGGAAGAAAAAGTTCTGTATAGAGCCTCACTTGCCGTTAGTGAGAGCGGAGTGGATGAGTTGATTAAGGCGAGTTATGATATTCTGGGGTTGATAACTTATTTTACAACAGGTGAGGACGAGACAAGAGCCTGGACGATTAGAAAAGATTGTACCGCTCCAATTGCGGGTACTGCCATCCACACAGATTTTAAAGATAAATTTATACGTGCGGAAATAACAAACTGGGAAGTTCTTTTAGGTGCGGGTTCTTACTATAGGGCACGTGTCTTAGGACTGGTTAGGACTGAAGGTAAAGAGTATATTATAAAAGATGGCGATGTTGTAGAGTTTAAGATATAGTTCTTTGATCTAGGGAGGTGAGGATCAATGAATACGTGGGAGTTTACCGTTGAAATTAATGCGCCACGTTTTCTAGAAACTGATTGTAGGTTTATTAAACTGACAACAACTAGCCTTGCGCAGGTTTTTGAAATAGTTAATCCACAATTATGTGATGACGAATATATTCGCGCCATCACTGTTAAGATCCCGGAATCTTCCATGACATGGTTAGTTTGGGATTACACGCTGGGGGCGATATTAAAAGTGGAATAAGGTAGATTTACCACGCACAGGTAATTCTTCGTTCCGCTATTTCTCACAAAAGTCTATATGGCACCTACACTAAAAATAGTGTAGGTTTTTTCTTTTCTTAAAAAACATTGATTTAGGTCGTTTGGGAGCTGAGCTCCCAAAATGTCTCGGGCTTATTTTGTAGTGGGCATCATCTCTATTTGGGTATCATTTTGTATGGGACAAGACTAAAATTTGTAAAAAAGAATAAAAAGGATAAAATGGCCCTATGGACATTAAAGAAGCCAAGGAAGTCTTTGTAATAAATGGTTTGAGCGGAGAGAAGAAGCTTTTTGGTGCAGTCCAAATAAATGGTGCTAAGAATGCTGCCTTACAGGCTTTTGCATTTTGCCTTTTATTCAAAGACGAAGTGGTTTTAAGTCGGGTACCTGAGATAGAGGATGTTAAAAATATGGTTGATATATTGCGAGACTTGGGTGTTTTGGTGACAAAAAAAGGCAAGGGTTTGTATGCAGTCGCTGTTCCGAAGAAGGTTTCTACAGAATTATCTAAAGAGATTTCTAAAAAGTTTCGCGCTTCTATAGTTTTAACTGGACCAATCTTGGCACGTTTTGGAAAAGTCTCCTTTCCTCATCCTGGTGGATGTGTGATTGGCGCGCGCCCCATTGATATTTTTTTAAATGGTTTTCTAAAACTTGGTGCCAAAATTTCTCAAAATGAGAAGGAAAATATTATAACAACCAAGGGGCAGCGTCTTTTGGGTACAAAAATATTTTTACGAATACCTAGTGTGACTGCGGCACAGACGTTCATGATGGCGGCCGTTTTGGCACGAGGAAAAACTACAATAAATAATGCTCCATTGGAACCAGAGATGAAAAGCTTAGCTGACTTTTTAAATTCTTGTGGCGCAAAAATTACAGGGGCCGGTACGGCAACCATTGAGATTTTTGGTACCGGTTTACTTAGGGCCGATGGACGGGTTTATAAAACTCCACCAGATAGAATCGAAGCTGGGAGTTTTTTAATTTTGGGTGCACTGTCTGCCGAAAAATTAGAAATAAAAAATTGTAACCCAGGGGAGTTAGAATCTTTGATTGAGACCCTAAGGGATTCCGGTGTCCACATAGAAACCACTAGAAATAGCATAGTTGTTTTCGGGGCAGAGGCTGGTAATTATAAAAGTGTAGACATAAAGACTCATGAGTATCCAGGATTCCCGACAGATTTACAGGCACCGATGACAGTTTTCCTAACTCAAGCGGTTGGTGAGGCATTGGTATTCGAAACAGTTTTTGAAGGAAGATTGAATTTTGTTAATGAGTTGGTTAGGATGGGGGCTGATATCAGGCTGTGTGATCCACACCGCGCATCTGTTAAGGGCAGGACAGCGCTTCGTGGTAGAGAGGTAGAAAGTCCAGATATTCGAGCGGGTCTGGCTTTCGTCGTCGCTTCTATTATTGCTAACGGTCAGTCAGTGATACATAATGTCTGTTACATCGATCGTGGTTATGAGGCGATCGAGGTTCGTCTTCGAAAAATTGGAGTTGATATTTTGAGGCAAACTGTTTAGTTTTTATGGGCTAGGATAATATGGCATTTTTTACTAGAAAACTTGGGATAGATTTAGGTACTGCCAATACATTAGTTTTTGTGCCTGGACGGGGTATTGTTTTGAATGAACCCTCTGTGGTAGCTGTCTCTTTGCAAGATAATAAGATCTTGGCAGTTGGTAATGATGCCAAGGACATGATTGGTAAAACGCCTGATAATATTACCGCTTATAGACCGATGAGAGATGGCGTTATTGCTGATTACCGAGTGACGGAAGCGATGCTTCGTTATTATATGAATAAGGCCACTAAGAAGTGGGACATCTTTAAGCCCGAAGTTATGGTTTCAGTTCCAGCTGGCGTTACTTCGACCGAAAGACGAGCGGTCATTGAGTCAGCCATAAAAGCTGGAGCTAAAAGTGCTTATGTTGTTAAAGAACCAATTTTAGCTGCTATTGGTGCCGGCATACCGATTTATGAAGCTAGGGGGCATATGGTTGTTGATATTGGTGGTGGTACAACTGATGTCGCTGTCATCTCTCTTGGCGGTATTGTGGCCTCAACCTCTGTAAAATGCGCTGGTAATAAGATTGATCAGGCGATCGCTGATTACATTAAAAAAACCTTTAACTTAGCTATTGGTGATCAGATGGCAGAGGAGATAAAGATAAAGGTTGGTACGGCCGTACCAATGGAAGAAGAGATTAATTTGGTGATTAGGGGCAGAGATTTTATGAGTGGTTTACCTAGAACTGCAAATATAACTAGTAATGAAATTGTGAAGGCGATTGAGAGTGAGCTTCGTCTTATTGTCAAGGCCATAAAAGAGGTTTTGCAGAATACACCTCCTGAACTCTCAGCCGATATAATAGACATGGGCATTACTATGACCGGAGGATCATCTTTGCTCCGGGGGTTACCAGAACTTGTATATAGGAAGACGGGTGTTAAGGCAACATTAGCGGAAGACCCACTTTTTTGTGTCGTTAAGGGTACAGGAGTAGCCCTCGAACATCTAGATGTCTACAAGAAGTCTATTATTTCTAAGAGATAGTTTTATATTGTGGATGAAATTTTAAAAACATTTAAAAAAGAGGGAACTCTACATCATGCTTATCTTATAACAGGCACCATTAAAGGTAATTTAAGTTATCTTCATGATGCTATAAAAAATATAATAGGGGTGGATATTAAAAGTTATCCTGATTATCATCTCTATTTCACCTCCTCATTTTCTGTGGATGATAGTCGTTTGATTATAGAAAAACAGAAGACCAAATCTTTTGTGGGTTCACCTGAGAATGGCACGGGTATGCGCTTTTTTGTTATCGCTGCACATTCTTTCACCACAGAGGCTCAGAATGGACTCCTGAAGGTCTTAGAGGAGCCGGTTAGTGGCAATCATTTTTTTATCCTCACTACCACAGAGGATGTATTATTATCGACTTTGCGTGGGAGGCTTCATCACATAGAGGGAGAGAAATTATCTTATGATGATTTAGACGGTTGGTGTAATAGTTTTATCAATGCCGACATTGTGACGCGTTTGTTAATGGTAGAGAAGTTTTTGAAGGAGGGGGAGAAGAACAATGACGAGAAATTAATAAGGCACAGAAGCAGAGATGTTTTAAACCAGATAGAAAAAATTTTCTTTGACCAGATCCTTACTAATCAGAAAAACCAGAATTTGGCTATTTCAAAGTTTTTAACTGAACTTATAAAAATGAAGGAGTACTTGAATGAAACTTCCGCTTCCCCTCGTTTAATTTTTGAATATGTTGTTTTTATTTGTCCACCGGGGGTTTGATATGATACTATCTGTCTATGGTGTATAATTTTTCTTCTTTTAAGGAGAGTGTAAAAGCTAAGGAGGCTTGGCTTGTTTTAGAGTTTGGTTCGCTTCGGACGGGCAGAGTAAGCCCAGCTATTTTAGATAGTGTTTCAGTCGAGTCTTATGGGTCAAGAATGTTGATAAGTCATCTGGCGGCAATCTCTATTGAAGATGCTAAGACACTTCGAATTGCACCATGGGACAGGTCACAATTAAAAGATATAGAGAAGGCACTACTTACAGCCAACCTTGGAGTTTCGGTTATGCCTGATAGTATGGGTATAAGATTGTCTTTCCCAGATTTGACAGAGGACAGAAGAAAATCTTTAATTAAAATAGTTAAAATTAAACTTGAAGAGGCACGAGTTGCGGTAAGGCAGGAGCGAGATAAAACCATAACTGATATTGGAGCCCTAGAGAAGTCGCACGAGATTAGCGAAGACGATAGGTATCGTCTGAAGGAAGAGTTACAAAAACTAGTTGAAGAAGCTAATAGACGTCTCGATCTATCGGCAGAAAAAAAGGAGGGGGA
The DNA here is from genome assembly GCA_964639675.1 of uncultured Candidatus Saccharibacteria bacterium. Taxonomy (GTDB): domain Bacteria; phylum Patescibacteriota; class Minisyncoccia; order Phycocordibacterales; family UBA12445; genus JACQCV01. The sequence goes on along the minus strand of CAZXEK010000044.1, from coordinate 1,808 downwards.
GATAATGAGTTAGTCTGTATATGACGATTTTAATTTTTATAATTATTCTGGCAATTCTAGTTTTATCTCACGAGCTGGGACACTTTTTCTTTGCTAAGATGTTTGGGATCAGAGTGGATGAGTTTGGTTTTGGTTTTCCACCTAAGCTCTTTTCTTTTAAAAGAGGGGAGACGGTTTATAGTATCAATCTGTTACCGTTTGGTGGTTTTGTAAAAATTTTTGGGGAGGATCCAACGACTAATGTTATAAATAAAGAGCATCAGGATTTTGAAAGGAGTTTGTATCATAAGCCAAAGCATGTTCAGGCACTTGTGATTCTTGGTGGTATTTTGTTTAATATAGTTTTGGCTTGGTTGGCGCTCTCAATTGGTTTTATGTCTGGACTGCCAGTTCCGGCTGATTTTACTTCTTTTGGCCCAAAGCCGGAAGATTCTAAGTTGTTGATTACCGAAGTTCTTAGTGGTTCACCAGCAGAATTGGCTGGTCTTAAATCGGGTTACAGTATAGTTTCTTTGGCAACCAAAGATACTGTTCTGGAAAATTTAAACCCAGAGTTAGTTTCTGATTTTATATCTTCTCACAATGGCGAAGAGATTTATGTCGGCTATGAAGTTCCGTTAGAATCTAATACGCTTATAGATATTGGCTTAGGGCCGCTTGATTACAACGCAGAGATAAAAAATCTGATTGTTATACCGCAAGAAGGCATCATCGGTAGTAAGAGTGCTATCGGGGTTGCTATGGGGCAAGTCGGGATTCTCAAGTTGCCATTTTTTAAATCACTATACGCCGGGATTTTAGGAGTCAACTTTCTTTTTAAGAGTACGGCACTGGGACTGATTAATTTCGTGACGGGATTTTTTATTGGCTCATCTGTCACGGCTTCTGTTTCTGGCCCGATTGGTTTAATTGGTATTGTGGGGAGTGCGGTACACTTTGGTTTTTCTTATGTTATGGCACTGATTGCGCTTATATCTGTAAATCTTGCAGTTTTGAATTTGGTGCCATTTCCAGCCCTAGATGGCGGAAGATTATTTTTTTTACTAATAGAATTTATAATAAGAAGGCCGCTTGATTCTAAGATTGTGAATGCCTTAAATTTCGGAGGGTTTGTTTTTTTACTTTTTCTTATGCTCTTTGTCACCTACGGTGACATAGTGAAGTTGATTAGGTAAGCCTGAATGTAGCCCCTTTTTATCGTTTTATCCTTCACCCCGAGGCCAAGTCGGGGTGAACTTTAACACTTTGACCTTAGTCCTTTGGTTTAGTTTCCCGCTAGGGATAAAATTTCACGAAAATATATGTCGCTCCACACCGGCAACGGTGTGGAGCTTTTCTTTTTTAAAAATAAGATCCTTGGGAGCTCAGCTCCCAAGGGACTCTCCAGCTCCCAAAGGACTCTCAAGTGAGCGTTTCTCCATTCTAGGAGAAACTGCCATATGTCTGCACACATTACCCCAATAGGTTGAATGTACCTTACGTTTGTTTGACATGTAGGTTGTGGATGTGCTTAAATGTAGCTTAGAATTTTTGTACCTTGAGATGCAGTCTCCATAAAGGAGGTTTTTCTGCCAAAAATATATACTCACATTAATCCTGATGTGGATGCTCATTTGTCCAGCTGGGGTGTTCGTCAATTTGTGCCTGGTATGGCGCTATCGCCGATTGTCTATGTAAGTGCTAATTGGGATGGTAACGGTTTGGAACCTGGTGATATGGCCGTAGATATATCGGCCGGTGGTCACGGTATCAAGGGTGTTAAGGATGCTGATGGCACTGTTCACTCCTCGGCTGACTATATTATTTCC
>CAZXEK010000043.1:0-4914 GCA_964639675.1 uncultured Candidatus Saccharibacteria bacterium | reverse complement strand
ATAATTTTAGGAGGAATAGTTTGTCCAGCATCTTTGAATGGTTTCGCCAGTTCGTCTATACATTTCTGAACTGCGTCGGAGTTTGAACTATCTCCAGTACTTGCATCACTACTGCCACTGCCGTTTTCGTCAGTTCCACTGTCTGGAAACTGAATTTTGCACAGTTTCTTTGCTGTTTTTATTGTTTCTGAAAAAAAACTTGGATCTAGGTTTTCAATATTGGCTTCTTTGATACAAGAAGCATAGTCAGTGGCAGCGAGAGCTATATTCTGGTTCAATAGTAAAAGAGAAAAGGTCAGCAGGATTAGTGCGACCATCGGGATTTTTAATTTTGGACTACAATTTTTCATTTGGCTTATACTCATGCTTATCCGTTACACTTAATTTATCACGTCTATCTTCAGTTCTACTTTCTCATCCTTTCCCAGGTCGATATTCTTATCATTGAAATTAGAGTTGAGCTGGTTGAGGATTGTCAAAACAAATTTCGACTCCTCGACATACTGCCGTGCCGAATTTAAGGCGAACAATCTATCCTCCCCAACCTTCTGCATATTGGCTGTAAGTTGTGAGATTCGGTCGAAGCTGTTGGCTAGAGCTAAGTGCCCCTTCACCAGATCCTTCGGGATGCTTATCTTGAGGAGTTCATTAACCTTCTCTTTATAAACAAATCTGACGCTTTCTAGACTTATTAGGGCATTGCTATCAGTCTTTTTGTCTTGGTACATCTCAAAGGTAATCTCTGTCGGTGTCTTGCCTGGATAGAATGGATAATCTCTGATGATTTTAGCTAAAGCTAGGCCGTAGGCTAAAAGGCTGGCTCGGTTGGTGTCGATCGTAGACTTGATATCTTTGGTACCGTATCTCTCTGTCCCGTCGAGGTAGAGGATAGACTTGTCTTTGATGTCGTCATAGGCCAGAGCGCTGCCACTTGGCTTCTCTATCTTAGCCACCGCTAATTTGCCATTAACTGATGGCAGGTTTGCAACCTGTATGGTCTCATCATTTTTTGTATAACCTGTGTCGGCTGAATTAGCGGGATCAACATCACCGACGACAATAGTGCGGGGGTAACCACTAGTGCCATTCTTCTGGTAAATCATTAGATTAGAGGTCGAGGAGCCGTCAGCTTGCTTGTCTGTCTTGGCGACGGCTGTCTTCACGGATGCTCCCTCTGTTGGACCAGAAGATCGAAACCAAAAAGATCCTGCCATAATAAAAATTCCGGCAAGAATTGACAGTCTTAAATTCTTGGTTAAAAGCTTCAAATTTTCTAATATTTCGCTTGGCGAGATTGGCCAATTTCTAACTTGACTCGAGATAATTATAGCATCAGATAATAAAATTTGTCAGTATTCTTATCCCCATTTTTTTATGCGGTTATTTCTCCAAGATTGTTTGGGTAAAAAAGTTGATCTTGCTACGCCACGTGCTCTTAAACCCTTTGCCCGTGAAGAAATTATGAATAGTGTCATATATTTCTAACAAAATGAGATCTGAGAAGTTTTATCTGCAAGATATTTCACTGCTGATCTCTCAGGGGTTTGGAAAACAGTTACGGATGATTTGCCGGTTTTAAGGGGAGCTATAGAACGGTTGCTGGCAGACGATCATTTCAAAATATAAGCATTTCCACTTTTCTATCGTCATGTCCTCGGCACGAACTTTCAGATCAATTCCGCATAGTCCGAAAATATCTTTATTTAGTGAAGGGTTGAACCCTCCAGAGGATAGGTTGCTCAAAAGGAGTTTTCTTTTATGAGCGAAGCCGGCTCTTACAAGAGTAAAGAATCTCTCTTCTTGTCCCACTGAATCTCTTGGGTGATTTGGGAATTGCTTCTCCAGAAACTTCTTTGGGTTCTTTGGGAGCTCAGCTCCCAAAGAAGTTTCTGGAGGACTTTCTAGGTTGGAGAAAAAGGTTTTTGAGATATTGTCGATCTTTAGGATTGCTGAATCGACTTTTGGGATCGGAAAAAAAGAGCCTTTTTTGATCGTCTCGATATATGTCGGCTCTCCGTAGGTCTTGACACTTATAGACAACAGACTTTCTTTACTATCCCTGCCCGGCCATGAGCTATTTGTCGAGTGGGCTACTATTCTCTTGGCCACCTCTTTTTGAACCATCAGTACCATATATTTCGGTTGCGCTTGGGTAGAAAGCCAGATTTTCAAAAAATGCCCGGTGATGTAGTATGGGATATTAGCGACTATGGCGTAGTTTCCAAGTTTAAGATCTACTGGAGTTAATGTCAGGATATCGCCAGTGACTATTTGCAATCGGCCATCTGCAACCTCCTTTGCAAACCTCTCTTTGAGTTTCTCGGCAAGTAGCTCATCTTTTTCTACCGCCAGCACTTTGTCGAATTTCTTAAGCAGGGCTTCAGTCAAGACTCCCCTGCCCGGCCCCACCTCTAGGACCGTCGAGGTTGGACCTTGGCAGGATAACGCGGTCTCAACCATTTTGTTTATCGCTCCGACAGAGGTTAAAAAGTTTTGCCCGAGCGATTTTTTAGGGGAAGACATAAAAAGTTATTTATATAAATCGTGATTCCCTAGCGCTATTTTCATATTTTTTGCTTTTATTTTTCTAGCTTATTTCAGACAATCCCATTCGATGATATCCTCTGAGTCGGTTACTCCGTACTTGGGAGTTGAACTCCCAAGTGAGCTTCCGAAGTTTTGAAGCGCTTCGTTAGACTCAAGTTCTACTAGATCTTCGCTAATATCTTGCAGAAATTCTGAGGGTATGTTGATCTTTTTCGAGCCGAAAATGGTTCGCATGTTGGCATAAGAGAGAAAGAGCCTGTCCTTAGCACGTGTCATAGCAACGTAAAAGAGCCTCCTCTCCTCCTCTTTATCGCTATCTTCTGAGTGATCTAATTTTCGGTGTGGAAAAAGATCATCTTCTAGGCCCACCACAAAAACATATTTAAACTCAAGCCCCTTGGAAGCGTGGACGGTCATCAGTTTGACGCCAGCCTGTTGATTTATAAGTGAATCTTGGTCGGACAACAGGGATGTTTCGGTCAGAAATCTCTCTACCGCCTCATCTGGTGGCAGGAAGTCGTACTTGGAGGCGATAGTCACAAGCTCTCTCAGGTTTTCTAGTCGCTCCTCGCCGTCGTCGCCACTCTTTTTTAATTCGGTCTCTATGCCAGAATTTTTTACTATAAATTTTATTGAGTTGGAAAGTTTTTCAGATAAAATAATCTCTCTGAATCTAGCAACCATCGTCCGAAATTCCCGCAATTTTTCCCGAAGTCGCTCTGGCAAGGAGGATTCGTACCCGGTGATGATTTTATTGAACGACACATCTCCTATACCTCGAGCTGGGATATTTATGATTCGCTCCATACTTTGGATGTCTGCTGGATTGATGGCGAATCTCATCAGGGCAACCAGATCTTTAATCTCCTTTCTCTCATAGAATCTAGTGCCTAATATCTGGTAGGCAACGTTGCTCCGAAGGAATTTTTCTTCTAAAATTCGTGACTGGAAGTTTGCTCGGTATAGAACAGCAATCTCGTCAGACCTTGTTTCCCCCCTGCTTAAAATTTCCCTTACTCTCTCTATTACCCACCTGGCTTCGTCACTTTCATCGAGGGCCTCATATATATGAATCTTCTCCCCATTTGCGCGGCTAGTAAAGAGGGTTTTCTCTTTACGTTGCTTGTTCTTCTTTATGATCTCATTTGCGGCGGCCAGAATCGTTTTGGTAGAGCGGTAGTTTTCTTCCAGAAGAACGGTCTTGGTGCCGGGAAAATTTTTTTCAAAATTTAGGATGTTTCGATAGTCAGCCTGCCGCCATGCGTAGATCGATTGGTCCCCGTCGCCCACCACGCAGATATTGCCATGGCGTTCGGCTAGAAGTCGTGATAGTTCATACTGGGCTGTGTTCGTGTCTTGATATTCGTCGATATGAAGATACTGCCAGAGGTTTTGGTAGTAACTTCTAACCTTCTCGTTGTCTCTAAGGAGAAAAACTGGCCTCTGGATTAGATCGTCAAAGTCAAAAGCCTTTTGTTCTTGGAGTTTCTTCTCATATTTTTCCCAAACAGAATGAACTATATCACTGAAGTAGTTGCCCTCTGATTCTATCTTGAAATCTGCCAGGGTCTTTAATTTGTTTTTTTGTTTGGAGATTATTGATTGTACTACATTGGGGCTGACCTCCTTGGGGTTTAGATCCAATTCTTTAATAGCTTTCTTAATCAGAGACTGCGATTCATCTTTGTCTAGTATTGAAAAGTAGCGGCTGATGCCGAGGATGGTGGCGTTGTCTTTTAGTATTGATACTCCAAGCGAGTGGAAGGTGGAGACCAAAGGCTGGCGAACTGAAAAATCCGAAACTGCGTTTGGTGCGAATTTCCCTCCTGACTGTGTGCCCTGCTGTAGGAGGTTTGTGACTCGGTCTCGCATCTCTTTGGCGGCTTTGTTGGTGAAGGTGACGGCCAGAATATTACGCGGATCAACGCCGGTAGAGATAAGGTAGGCGATGCGATGGGCGATGGTTTTGGTCTTCCCTGCTCCAGCACCGGCCACGATCAAAAGTGGACCATCTCTGTGTAAGACGGCCTCTCTTTGTCGTTCGTTCAGGGTGTCCAGATAATTAGTCACTTCAGTTTCTTATAATTTGCCATTATTTTGCTTTTGTAATATAGCACACAAATATTTTGCTTTTGTAATATAGCACACAAATTTAGATTTTAATGCCGAAATTTCCACACCACGAATTATTCCACGATTGTAAAATAATTCGTGGTTCGTATCTTTGGACTTACGGCCGAGGTTTGTTACTATTATGAAACGGTTTTCTTAAAGAAAGATCTGTGAGGATTTAGGGATATCTATATTAAATAAATAAATATGAAAGATATTGAGGGACAGAGTGGCAAAGAAGAAGGACTTCCTATA
>CAZXEK010000042.1:0-2164 GCA_964639675.1 uncultured Candidatus Saccharibacteria bacterium | reverse complement strand
GGGAAATCAGGATGAATCTTTTCTCCATGTTGTCCAAAAACTGCTCTATTTTCTTTTCGTTTGTAATATTGCGTATTTTGTGTTGGGACAGTGATGAGTATTCTTTGTTGTAGAGCTTAAAAGAGTGCGGGCCTTTTGTTTTACAAAAAGTTGTAAATAAAGGTAAAGGGGTGTACTCTAGTGATAATGAACACATTGCTTAAACAGGAAAATCAAGCCCGGAAGATTGTGTGGTTGGAGCGAGAGTTAAGTATTTTAAAGTCCACCATCTTTAACCTTGTCCCTATAGATAATGAGGGGGAATATAAAAGTACTTTTCTAAAGAGAATGATTAAGATATCAGCATCCAAACCATCGGGGAGATACGAAGAAAAGGGTAGTCTGCTACATCGCTAGAATATGTTCAAGATTGTTTTCAGCAAAGACTTTCTTAAACATTTCAATAAATTATCTTTCAAAAACAGAGTTGTAACCGATGAACTCATTGGGTTTTTGGCAATCGATTATCGTGATTCGCGTTTACATGTAAAAAAATTGCATGGGGCTAATAATTTTTATTCTTTTCGTGTTGGTCGGGATTATAGGACAACTTTTCAGTTTATTGACGGGGGTACTATTTATATCCTAGACATTCAACACCGTAAAGATATCTACAGGTAATCTCGTTTCTTTTTTTGACATTAAATTTTACAGTGCATAATCCCCCTAGACAATATAGCTTGACCGGAGGTAATATTGGACTAGTTACTGATTTAGAAGTAGCTAAATTTTAGTATAACTGGCCTGATATAAATTAACTAATAAATAACATGCATAATCCTCGCACTGTTATCATCGTTTTGTCTCTTTTGGTTCTGGGAGTAGTGGGTCTGTCTGTAGGTGAATCTGTGCGGGATGGTTCTTTCTCTGTCATGCTAAGTAACAGTCTGGCTGGCCCGAGCGCTTGTGGCGGTCTTAATCAGAGGTGTTGCGCTAATGGCCCAGCCTGCAAGGAAGGGGGTTTAAGCTGTAATACTTTGAGCAGTGGTTCAAAGAGATGCACAGCCGGAGGAGAGGGAGATGGAGTGCCGCCGCCTCCCCCACCAACGGGAGGAACGGTGACTGCCGGTGATTCGGCTTTGACCAATCTCCCTCTTAACGCCAAATTCAAATCAGTAAGCATACCGGCTCAAATTAAGCCCGGGGTTCCGACTCGAGTATCAGTTGTTTTCGACAACACCGGTACGGAAACCTGGACGGAAACGGCTAAGATCAGACTTGGTAGCAATAATCCGGTGGACAATCTGAACTTCGGTCTTGTTGGTAGAGTGTTCTTGTCTCCGGGTGAATCTGTGGCTCCCGGCCAGAAGAAAACCTTCATCTTCAATGTCAAACCGCCCGTGGCCGGAACTTTCAACTTCCAGTGGCAGATGCTCAAAGAGGGATTTGCTAGGTTCGGGGAGGTCTCGGGGAATAAGAGTGTTGTGGTGGATAGTGGAGTGCAGGCGCAAGGTGCAGGAGCAGGGGGCGGAACATCTACACCACCGGATGGTTTGGCACGACGGGGAGAGATTTGTTTAAGCGGAAGATACATCTCTCCTCCTAATGTTAATCGTAGTTGTGTTCCTGATATTGCATGTCTAGAAGTACAAAATAATTTGGGTAGGGATCATAGAATCTCAACTTGCGATGGTTATTTCCCAACCCCAAACTTTAATGCCCGAAATGCCCAAAATTTTGACCTTGGTAAAATTGAGTCTGCTCCTGGATTCAATACCTGCAATCAAACCCCGGGTACTATTGCAAATGTTCGAGTCACGGTTAACTATGTAGGTGGTTATAGATTAGGTGGCACAACGGAAAGAACTGGTGCGCCCGTGAAAGTAGCTTTCTATGTAGATGGTGTCTTGAAATCAAAAAAGGAAATTGCTATGGCATGTACCCGAGCTGATGGCACTAGATCTACATATTGCTACCCAGACGGAGGAACCATTTCAACAACCGTAGATTTCCCTTATCTGGTTGATAATAAAACTCATCTAATTAAGGCAGTGGTTGATCCTGATGATGAAATATATGAATTTCATTGGTCAAGCCCCAACTACATTCAGTGGAATACTACAGATAATGTTAGGGAAGTTCCTAGTTGTTAAAAACAAGAGGGTTAATGGAAAGTTTTTCAGGA
>CAZXEK010000041.1:0-50570 GCA_964639675.1 uncultured Candidatus Saccharibacteria bacterium | reverse complement strand
ACTTCTCTGTATTTAGGTATGGGATACTCTTTACCGTCTATGCCAACGAGGCCATATGATCCAGATTCAGGCAGAATCTGAAGGAGGCCAGTTTGGTTTAACAGAGCAAGACTCTGGTCGTACTGTTCGCGGAGGTGGAGTCTGGATTCGAGGGAGGAGAGATGTTCTTTGTTAAATTCGTGAAAAATAGGTTCGGCCTTAGTTATATCAGGTAAGTTCATAACATTTATATCCTATCCAAATATTAACCTCCATACAAGCAAATTTAAATTGGGCAACTATAGAAGAGAGGCTACATTCATAACATGCTTGTAGAGCTGGTTAGCATAACCCCATTCGTTATCGTACCAAGCCATCACCTTAACAAGTTCCCCCTGTACTACTCTAGTCAAATTCAGGTCAGCAATCGAACCATGTGGATTACCTAAAATATCTGAGGAGACAAACGGGCGATCAGTAACTGTAAAGATTCCTTGCCACTCCGGCTTTTTAGATTCCTCGATCAAAATATTATTCACCTCCTCTACAGAAGTAGGTCTCATTGAGACAAAATTAAAATCAAGAATGGAACCAGCGGGAACTGGTACCCGAAGAGCGATACCCTCAAACTTATCCTTCAAAAGAGGTATGGCTTTGGCTGCGGCTAACGTCGCGCCACTAGAGGTTGGGACGATATTGACGCCAGCTGCTCTCCCCCTTCTAAAATCTTTGTGGAGAGCCGGCATTGGACCATCAACTAAACTTTGTTCGGCAGTATAACCATGAACTGTAGTAACCATAGAATATTTTATACCCGGATTTTGAGATAAAATAGCGGCTAAGGGTGTTATAGAGTTGGTAGTGCAAGAGGCATTACTTGTAATCCTCGAGCTGCCACAGGCGGCGACATTAACGTTGGGAGTGAAAGTCGGTGTCTCTTCATCTTTAGCTGGAGCAGACAAGACAACCCTTTTAGCACCTGCCTCCAGATGTACCTTAGCCTTTTCAGAAGATGTAAATCTACCAGTGGATTCAATTACTACATCCACACCCATAAAGCCCCAAGGTAATTTGCTAGCATCTGGCTCTTGTAAAAACTTTATTGACCTGCCGTTTACAATTAACGCCCCGTCACCAACTCTAATTTCACCTTTAAAGTTACCGTAAACAGAGTCGAACTCTAGAAGATAAGCCAGATTGGAAATATCTCCAAGATCATTTATGGCAACCACCTCACATTCGTCGAAAGAAAGAGCCACCTTTAAAAATTGGCGGCCAATACGACCAAATCCATTAATCGCTATTTTTATTTTTTTATTATTCATCGCTATATGATAGCACTTTCATAATCATTGCCAATGGTTTTGAAATGGTGTAGCCTAGATGATAAAAGATCTTTGAAAACCGTCCGATATTACTTGGGGTGAAGGAGGTATCTGGTCATGATCAAACATCTTTATCCGCAAGATTACGCGCAGATCAGAAATTTCAGAAAAATAGGTGTCCTGAGAGACGTAGAGGAGCAGGAGCTAGATCTTGAAAATGGTCTGGTGATGGTCACATGCGCCGATGGAGATAGATTCTTTGACGCCTTTAACTATAAAGCAAAGCTACTTAAGACTAGTGAAATAGTAAATAAACCAAGAATTCACGTACTGACTAGAAACGGTGGTGCGCTAAGACTAATCAATAACATCTGTCCTGAATACGGTGACAATCTCACTCTTGCCATAAATGAACCGGGAAGTACGATGGCAAATGATCTCTTGTTTGAAATCAAAGAATCACTCAGCCTAAAAAGGATGAAGCAGGTTGCCCTCTACATACATATGCCATGTGGTAAGGCCACGTCTCATAATATCTTCCCCGCTCAAGCTCTACATGGCCTGGCTTTAGCAAACAGGAGGATTATTTTTCATATCCCTAAGATTAAGGTCACAACCTACTGCCACGTTGATTACTGTCAGTTCGAATCTGGTAAAGAAAAAACTTATTTTGTCGACCTAGATAAACTAACCTTGTAAACTTAAGCCCCGCCAAGCGGGGTCTTTTTTTTAGTCAACAAGTAGATTTAATCTATTATTATCATCCACCTCCAAAAAGCCAGATCTAATTTCAAAAGGAATCTTTTTATTGTCTTTCGTCATAATTTTAGCAGTACATTTCAGAAGAATACTGACCAATGGCCGATGCCCACTTAAAACAGTAATCTCACCAGACCAAGTCTTTACATTGAGACCGGCTACCTCATCTTTATACTCAATTTTATTTAAAGAAGTTATGGTAAGCAACATATGTTTAATTCTCTTCTAGCCCTCCCTTCATATAAAAGAAATCCTCTGTCTTGTCATCATATTTACCAGCAAGAATGGCCTCGAAGTCAGCGACCGTCTTCTCAAGTGGTACATATTTCCCCGCTCTACCGGTGAAGGTCTCGGCAACGAAAAATGGCTGCGACAAAAACTTTTGAACCTTCCTCGCCCTAGTGACAGTCAACTTGTCGCTATCTGAGAGCTCTTCCATACCCAAAACAGCGATGATGTCTTGAAGCTCCCGATATCTTTGCAAAATCTTCTGAACCTCTCTGGCTACAGTATAGTGCTTAGCACTTACAATCTTCGGATCAAGAGCTGTTGAGGACGAGGACAGTGGATCTACGGCTGGATATATACCTATTTCGGTTAAGGCTCTTGATAAAACAATCGTTGAGTCGAGATGTGCGAAAGTAGTAGCTGGGGCCGGATCAGTAATGTCATCTGCCGGAACATAGATAGCCTGAACAGATGTAACAGAACCATTCTTGGTCGAAGTGATTCTCTCCTGGAGCTTACCCATCTCCTCAGCAAGTGTCGGCTGATAACCGACAGCTGATGGCAACCTACCCAGAAGTGTCGACACCTCAGACCCAGCCTGTGAAAATCTAAAAATATTGTCAATAAAAAGAAGTACATCTTTACACTCCTCATCTCTAAAATATTCGGCCATGGTCAGGGCAGTCAATGCCACCCTAAGTCTAGCTCCTGGCACCTCATTCATCTGACCAAAGACAAGGGCGGTTTTCCCTAAGACTCCAGAATCTTTCATCTCATTATAAAGATCGTTACCCTCTCTTGTCCTCTCACCGACACCAGCAAAAACTGAAGCGCCACCTGACTCTGCGGCTACATTTCTGATAAGCTCCATCAAAAGCACTGTCTTCCCCACCCCGGCCCCACCAAAGAGCCCGACCTTGCCACCCTTAACAAATGGCGCCAGAAGGTCGATTACCTTGAGTCCAGTCTGAAATATTTCGACATCTAGAGACTGTTCCATAAGAGTTGGAGCGCTTCTGTGAATCGGCCATCTCTTGCTAAATTTAATGTTCGAAGACTCACTTCGATCATCAATCAAGTTACCGGTAACATCGAAAAGTTTACCCAAAACCTCCTGCCCGACAGGAACAGTTATCGGACCCCCTGTGTCACAAACCTCTACTCCGCGGGCGAGCCCATCAGTAGAAGATAGAGAGATAGCCCTCACCAGACCAGGCTCTAGATGTCTAGCAACTTCGAGAAAAATTGACTTGCCACTATTCTCAATAACTAAAGCATTATTTATACCTGGCAACTGTAGATCTTCCGAAAACGAAATATCAACAATCGATCCAATAATTTGGACAATTTTACCAACCTTTCTTTCTTTGACATTTAGACTTACCATAATGTTCTTAATTATTAACCTTGTAATGCGCTCTGAGTCGACGTGATCTCTATAAGCTCTCTGGTAATATTTGACTGTCTGGCTTTGTTATAATCCATCGAGAGCCTACCTGACACTTGATCAGCATTATCCGAGGCAGTCTTCATCGCCACTCGACGAGCAGAGTGTTCTGAGGCATTAGCTTCAAGCATAAGATGGTAGAACTGCATTTTAATAAGATGTGGCGTCAAGCTGTTTAAAATCTGGTTTTTTGAGGGTTCAAAAATATAGTCAGTCGGCTCTACATTTTCAAAACTACTTAGATCTTCTGTGTCTGCATAACGACCGTGCTCTGGAATTATATCTTTGACGGTCTTTTTAATCATCTCAAAATTGATTGGTAAAACCTGTCGTAATAACGGCACTTGCGTTATGGTCGTTTTAAAGTTCATAGAAATTATTACGACCTTGTCCCACTTGTGAGCCAAGAAACCATTAATGATTAAGAGAGACACAACCTCCATCTGTTCCGGCTTAACTAGATTGCCAAAATTCAAGAACTTCTGCTCAATATTGTAACCATTTTTCTCTGCAAAATTAAGAGCTTTCTTGCCAATCGTCACAACCTTAAGAAGTTCCCCAGACAAGCGGTCTGACTTAATAAAGTCCTGGGCCAAACGAAAGAGTTGATTATTAAAAGATCCAACCAAGCCACGATCTGAAGAGATAATGACCATAAGAGTTCGCTTTGTCCCTCTGTCAGAGAGAAGTGGGGTGGTTGCGGTTTTGTGATCGACAAGCCTCGAAAGTAGTTTTAAAACCTGAAAAGCGTAAGGCCTGGAATTAATGGCCAACTCCTGAGACTTTCTCATTTTTGTCGCAGCCACAACCTCCATCGCCCTGGTTATCTTACCAATATTATTTACCGCCCTTAAGCGACCCTTGATTGTTTGCAACGATTCCACTTTTTTATTTATTCAAACTTTTGAAATCTTCAATGGCAATGCGTAAATTTCCCTCTGTTACTTCATCAAGGTTGGCAGTATCTCTTAGTGGTTGGATCACATCGGTCATATGCAAGCTCTCCATATACTCCAGAAATTTTTCTTCAAAATTTCTGACCTCTAGAATAGAAAGATTATCCAAGAAACCATTCAACGCTGCGTAGAGAACCACAACCTGTTTATCAAAGCTCATAGGTGAACCATCAATCTGTTTCAATATTTCAGTTAGAAGTTCCCCTCTTTTAATCTTCTGCTTTGTCGCCTCATCAAGATCTGAGGCAAACTGCAAGAAGGCTTGGAGCTCTCTAAACTGAGCGAGATCAAGACGAAGCTTGCCGGCCACCTTCTTCATCGCCTTAGTCTGAGCAGATGACCCGACGCGAGATACTGATAGACCGACATTAATAGCCGGCCGCACACCTCTAAAAAATAAAGATGATTCAAGATAGATCTGCCCATCAGTAATTGATATAACATTTGTCGGGACGTAAGCTGAAACATCACCAAGTTTCGTTTCAATTATCGGTAAAGCGGTCAGCGATCCGCCACCATGGGCCTTATCTAATTTGGCAGCTCTTTCAAGTAACCTAGCATGAAGATAAAATATATCTCCAGGATAAGCTTCTCTTCCGGGTGGCCTTCGAAGAAGTAAGGATAGCTGACGATAAGCATCAGCATGTTTGGATAAATCGTCATAGACAATCAAAGCGTCCTGACCACTGTCTCTAAAATATTCCCCGATGGCACAGCCGGTATATGGAGCTAAGTATTGCATCGATGCCGGATCTGAAGCGGAAGCGGCAACCACAATCGTATATTTTAAGGCACCCTTCTCTTCAAGCATTTTTACAATTTTGGCAAGCTTAGAACTCTTCTGGCCAATTGCCACATATATACAAACCACTCTAGATTCACCAGTCTCCCTACCTTGATTAATAATAGTATCCAGAGCAATAGCAGTCTTGCCTGTCTGCCTATCTCCGATGATGAGCTCTCTCTGTCCACGGCCAATAGGAATCATGGCATCTACTGACTTCACTCCAGTATGCAAAGGTATCTTGACTGATTCACGAGCTAGAACAGATGGTGCCGCTTTTTCAAGCGGATAGTCAGAAGCCTCACCTCTATTCTTAAAGATTACACCCCTACCATCGATAGGCTCACCCAAAGCATCGACAACCCTGCCAACCATCTCCTCCGAAACTTTAACAGACAAAACCCTACCAGTACTCTTAACCTTATCACCAGTTTTAACCTTTTCTGATTCACCCAATATAATAGAACCAACAAAACCCTGCTCCAAATTAAGCACCAGCGCCGGAATATCTCCACTGTCAGTCTCTATCTGAATTAACTCCCTATTAAGAACCGCATCCAAACCAGAAATCCTGGCGATACCATCTGAGGTTTCTACCACCCTGCCAACAGTCTCAAGTTTTACATCATCTTTAAAACCTGCGATATCCCTCTTTAATTTTTCTACAATATCGTAATTCATCTCGTTATATAAATAAAATTATTTAGATCCCCCTTATAAAAATCTTCCTAAATTTTCTCTCCAAACTATAATCGAGTTCCATGCCATGATCTAACTCCACCCGAACCCCGGAAACTAACTTAGGATTTATAATCTTCTTAACCAAATCATCTGGTTTAAACAATCTCTTCAACTTTTCTAAAAGATCATCGGACTCTCTGGCCGTTTCTAAAATAATAACTCGGCCACCTCTGCTTCTGACAACTAACTCTTCAAAAGAATCGATAATATTTTTCAGTTTGGATTGATCCCCATTTTTCAAAACTGTCTTCCAGAAATTTTTAAATATCAAGCTGTGCCCTGCGGGTTCTACCTCACTTAAAATCAAAAATAAGGACCTGGCATATAATGTACTACTGTATATCATTACAATTTTAAAACTTTTATTGCCCCCACCGCATCATCAATAAGCCTCTTATCAATCTCCTCTGGATGCAACCGTACAGAGGCGAAGATTGCCTTCTCTACTAATTCACGAGCATTATTCTGAAGCGATGCTATCTCCCTTTGAATAAGCCGACGTCCCAGATCTTCGCTCTTTTGCTTGATAACCTCGGCCTCCATTTCAGCTTTTTTAATAATATTTTTCTTATTAACCTCACCATCCTTATTCGCATCAACGATCATTGCTAGGGCCACCTTCTCTCCCTCAACAATCTTCTCTTGCTTACAAACCTCTGCCTCTCTTAGCCGATCTTCCGCCTCTTTGGCATTTGAAAGGCCCTGTTCTATTTTCTGACGCCTCTCATTTATCAATTTGACTAACGGCTTATAGAGAAAGTAGTTCAGTAAAAGGACAAGCAAGAAAAAGTTGACCCCCTGGGCTACTAGCAACCTCCAGTCTATTCCCAAATGGGTAAAAAGAGACTCCATCTAAACCTATACAAACTTGATAATCAAAGACACGACTAGGCCATAAATAGCGATAGCCTCAGCGAAAGCCAAAGCCAAAATCATCGCTGTTTGAATCTTAGGAGCGGCCTCCGGATTCCTGCCGATAGCCTCAGCTGATCGTGACCCAATAATAGCGATAGCGATGGCTGGGGCAATAGTACCAACGCCCATTATAAAACCTATAACAGCAATCTTTATTATTTCTGGTGACATATATTTCTATAAATTATTAATTACTAAGTTCTAACGAATAAACTAATGCTTCGCATGCTGTTCGACTGACATGCTGATAAAGACTAACGTTAAAACAGAAAAAATCAAGGCCTGAATAAAACCGACGAAGACCTCCATGGCGACAAATGGCATCGGGATAATATACGGCGCCAACATCCCTATGACCATAAGGAGTACCTCACCAGCGAATACGTTACCAAAAAGGCGAAAGGCTAATGAGATCATCTTCACAAATTCAGATGTAAGCTCTAAAATACCAACGAAAAACATAACTGGACTCTCAAAATTAAAAAACTTACCCATGTGGTTCTTCAGGCCAATCGCTGCCACACCCAAGACGTTAACCGAAAGTATAGCAATAATCCCAAGGGCTAAAGTAAAATTGAGATCACTAGATGGCGCCCTAAGAATTGGCACAAGAATCTCTTCTCCGGAAGTATGAGATATTTCATATATACCGAAAGCGCTCAAGCCCGGCACGAGACCAGACCAGTTAGAAAAAAGGATGAAGAAAAATATGGTGCCGACAAGTGGAAGATACAATTCAGTAGTTTTTCTCTTGCCAAGAATTGTGTCCATAAAATCCATAATACCCTCGAGGACAATCTCAAAGAGAGATTGTAATTTGTCTGGAATAATGGCAAGTCTTTTATTAATCAAAACTGCGAAGAAGACCAGGCCAAATAAAACTATTAGTGCCATAATAAGCGAATTAGTAACCGGAAAACCACCTAAGGAAAATATCTTTTCGGCCTGTATAGAAATCTCTGACATTGGGTTATTAATATATACGAAAAACAAAAAAAGTACAAATAAAAAAGGCCGCCAGATATTCTGACGGCATAGCCATGGCGAGACGAGAAGCTAGTTGAACTTCAAGTTGTCGTCATCACCAAACCTGAGAACTAAAATCAACAAAAGAAGAACCCCCAGCAAAGAGGCCAATAGATTAGCGAGAATTTCCATATTCTCTTCCCTCCTTTTTCACCACATAGAATATCCTACCGGAACGCTTATCTACTTCAGGTGTTGGCCAGTTATCTAGTGCGTACTGAATCTGATGACGCTCGAATTCATTCAGTTTTGGCCTCTGAAGTCTGTCCTGACAAGCAACCTTGTCCAAGATTAAATAACACTTCATCTCTCTAACTCCAAACCCATCCCAATAAAAATGGGAGTAGCTCCTCAAAAATTTAGCGCTAACTGTCTTGCCAACGAACTCATAGTCATAGAACTGGAGACAATTCCGACCCTCCATCTTATCCCCACCTCCCTTATCCTTAATTTCTAACTATTAACCTAACACAATCATCTAATTCTGTCAACGAGTGAGATAAAGAACTTTATTCTTTTTATGGTCGTCGAAGGTTACACCGTAGTGCATATTACCCT
Source organism: uncultured Candidatus Saccharibacteria bacterium (assembly GCA_964639675.1). Lineage (GTDB taxonomy): Bacteria > Patescibacteriota > Minisyncoccia > Phycocordibacterales > UBA12445 > JACQCV01. Next base: position 41,852 of record CAZXEK010000041.1, on the reverse strand, counting down.
CATCATCTGAAAGATAGAACCAATATTTTGACTCTTCAGGATATAGAGCGTCTGTTAAAGCATCTAATCCCGGATTGGATATGGCTCCGAAAGGCAAACCTTTATACACATAGGTATTGTATGGTGAATTAATATTTAAATCAGTACCCGTTAGATCTTTACTTTGTTTATTAAGGAGATAAAGAAAAGATGCGTCTACTTGTAAAAGCTTGCCCGCGTCTAACCTCTTCCATAAAATCCCGGCAATCTTCTTGCGAGTCTCTGTCGTCCTTGCCTCCTTCTCAAGAATCGAAGCCATTATTATTATTTGCTCTCGAGTCCTCTTAGATGCGATTATCGCTGATTTGATATCTGAAATCTTGATCTGAAAATTATCAAACATTTTATTTATAATTTTCTCTTCAGTATAGAAGATTGGAAAAATATAAGTATCTGGAAATAGTGACCCCTCCTTAGATAATGCTAACTTCAGAAAATTTTCTTTATCAAAATTTGAAAACTTTTTCTCAAGAAGCTCTGAAATATCTTTATTAGTAAATCCCTCTGGGATAGTTACCTTAATCGCCCTACCCTTATAACCAATATCCGTCACGCTTTTAATAACATCTAAAAGATTAATAGGATCATCAAATCTATATTCACCAGCAATAATCTTATCTGTCTTTCCAAAAACCGGCACCAGTATCTTAAAAAAAAATGGGGAGTTAATAATACGATTTTGCTTCAAGAAAATCCCCGTTTCGTCGATTGATAACCCCCTCTCAATTGTAAAATATCTAGCTGACTGAAAATCTTCAGGCGCTTTTATAAATAGTTGCTGGATAAGTAGAATAGATAATAAAAAAACCAGCCCCAAGCAGACCAAAATGACATAGAGACCTTTACTGAAAACGGCTTCGTCTTGCATAACTATATAGGCAGATTAACAGGAGCCTCTCCCCTTTTAGACTCACTCCTACCAAATGTCGGTGTAGCGGCCACAGCACCAGGAAAGTGATATATCGTAGCCAGCTCCTCTGTATTTAAAACAAATGGCAACCTATCATGGGGAGGATAGAACCAGCCTCTCTTACAATAAGACTCGAAAAGCCATTCCTTAAATTTTATAATCTTTGTCCCAAATGGATCCTCCCATGGATCGAAACTGGTAACTCTGGTCGGTTTGAAACCATTAAGATTCAAGGAGTTGTACTGCCTAACTGAAGACATAAGACCGCCGATGTTAGATGGATTAAATTTGTCCGCCAAAGCAAGATAGATCATTCTGATTCCACAATCAAATCCTAACTTTGATACCTGCCTTTCAATCGCTTCGACAACATTTCTCTCGCCGGGTGAAAGTAAAATCTCATTAGACAAAACTACACTCTCTTTGAGCTTATCCCTCTTGAGTAATTTATTTAAAAGTTCTTTGGAATCATCCCTCCAGTCCTGATAAGCAAACCAAGTTCCTGCCTTTTTAAATCTCTTTTCAGCAGCAATAATATTTATCTGAAACCAAACCTGCTCTCCCTGGCCGACCGAACCCATGAATTCTAGTGTGGCAGTTATAGGATCGACCTTAAACTCTTCCTTCGGATCTTTATCTAAACCAAAATCAACGTAAGTCTTAATGGGATAAGCATCTTCCTTTGTTAACTTCAATTCTGAACCGAACAACTGCCACTTAGAATCCTTCTCAAGATATGGGGCACCATAAACATAATCTAAAACTTCATGAATTTCAGCAGTAGGATATTGAGAATATATATGAGATTCAACAGTTACCCTCATACTTTTTAAAACTCTTATAAAAAAATGAACGCTACCATTAATTGAAACAATTTCCAGGGATGACCACGGTCTCACCTTTCCTAAATAATACTTTTCATAAAAATTTATACCCGGGGTCTGATGAAAGGCTCCGAGCACCACCTCCATAGCTTGTGGTGATTTAAACGTTTCTTTGGGAAGTTTAATCTCAAGTACGACCCATGACATTTTCGAAATAAAATCCAAAACAATATAGCGCTTCCAACTTCGCCAAGAAAAAACTGCCAGTCCAATTACAATCACTATAGGATAAACACCAAAAAATGCCTCAACGGAGGCAATATATCCAACCTTAAAAATTTCTAAGATTTGAGAAAAACCCGAAGGTATCATACCTTTAAAAGTATACAGTATTTAGAAGCAAGGTAAAGTACTGCTCGGGATATCAAGCTATAGAATACCTCCCATCTTTATCTTTTTTAAAATATCTACTATTTTGAAGATTTACTAGAACTGTGTTTTCCTTAACATATCTCTCTCTCAAAACTTTCCTTAGAATCTCCTCCTTGGTTTGCTGGCCATCCTTTTCAATTATGGCATGGACAATATCTCGAACATTTCCTCTGGCATAACCCCACTTAGATAAGGCATATAAACCTCGCCCAACCAAAACAAACCTTTTGTCCTTTATCAGTTCATTGTGGCAGGTCGCAATATTAGCATTCTTGCCAAATATCTTGTTGATAGCCTTCGCCACCTCTCCAAAATGCATCGGCGAACCATGTTGCCTAAGCACCAAATAGGCCAAATCTCTTATCCCTCTGGTTTTTATATTAGGGGAATGAGCAATACCCCATTCACCCAGAGAGTTCTTGTCAATCTTTTTAGATAGGGACAGCCACCTTCGCGCCAACTCTTCATCTCTTGCTTCTTTGGCGATATGCTTTAAGTGATCGAAAAGTTTTATTATCATCTCGCTCTCAGAAATCAGATCCTCTTCAGATAAACTTTTATAAAGGGACCTTAATGAATCCTCTACCTTTTCACTCACCTCCTCACCCAAACTCCACCGATGTTTAAAATCTTCGTCTTCCTTTAACTTTTTAAACTCCTCGCCAAGAACAAGAAAAAAAGTTACGTGATTCTGGAGATCCTTATCCTTAGAAAGGTGATCGAGAAAGTCCTGTTCGTGAACAATACCCCCAAATTCATGCATAAAATTTCTAAGCTCCTCAAATACATTTTTATGGTTAACAAAAACATTAGACCTCCTAATGGCCCCGAGAGCGGCGTTCTCTATCTGCCTCACCCTCTCTCTAGTAATTTTATAAGATTTACCTATCGCCTCTAGGGTCATCTTCGGAATATTGTCATCAAGACCAAACCTCTTCTTTAAGACACTTCTTGATCTCTCTGGTAATACTCCTAAAAAACTCTTACTAATTTTCTCTGGATTAAAAGATAATTTATTTGTTTTTGCCATATAGATGTTCTAACATTTTCCTTTTTTAAAGTCAACAGATGTTGTCAAATGACAATGTTGACCAGTTTATTCTTAACAACTATTATTCTTTTTTCCTTCTGTTCAGAAAGCCACCTCTTAACGTCCGATCTCTCCAATACAATCTTCCTTAGAAGGTCGTCTGGAATGTCTCGATCGACTTCTACCTCATCTCTAACCTTACTGTTTATCTGAATCACAATTTTGATTTTAAAATTTTTATTGTCTTCTGTTTTAACTTCCGGCCAAGCAAAAAGATGTATAGATTTTCTCGCTCCAAGCAAGATCGAAGATTTATTTCCAAGCCTGAGAGAGAGCTCCTCCGTTATATGCGGAGCAAAAGGAGAAAGGATAATTAAGAATTTATGATAAGCCTCTATCGGAATTTGTTCCCGCTTTTCCATCTCATTTAGGAGAATCATCATAGCAGAAACCGCTGTATTAAATTTCATCTCCTCGATATCATCCGAAACTTTTTTAATGGTCTGATTCAGTAGTCTCTCCAAACTTTCGACTTCAATCTGGACAAGCCCCTCTCGATTATTTTTCTGAACTTTAAACTGTAATCTCCAGATTCTTTCCAAAAATCTACGGGACCCAGCGACACTGTCAGTATTCCAACTTATTGCATCTGCAAACGGTCCCATAAACATTTCATACACCCTTAGCGTGTCGGCGCCTAGAAGCTTTATGATTGAATCCGGATTTATGACATTGCCACGTGACTTTGACATCTTCTGTCCATCCGAACCTAAGATGAAACCATGTGCGGTCCGCTTCTTGTACGGCTCCGGAGTTGGTACGAATCCTTGATCATAAAGAAACTTGTGCCAGAATCTTGAATATAAAAGATGAAGTGTCACATGTTCCATCCCACCGTTATACCAATCTACTGGGAGCCATTCCTCAAAATATTTTTTAAATTCCGTCAATCCTTCACTTTTAATTTTTGACTTTAATTTTTTATTTCTGAAGCAATAACTGAGATAATACCAACTTGACCCAGCCCAATTCGGCATCGTATCTGTTTCTCTTTTAGCCTTACCGCCACATTTTGGGCATTTCACATTCACCCATTTATCAATAAGAGCGAGTGGTGACTCCCCCGTCTCCGTCGGCTTATAGTTTTTGACATTTGGCAACCTTACAGGCAAATCTTTTTCTAGAACTGGCACAACACCACACAAACTACAATGAATAACCGGTATGGGCTCGCCCCAATACCTCTGCCTGGAAAAGATCCAATCACGAAGTTTGTAAGTTGTCTTCTTTTGCCCTCCAACAAATTTAATTATTTCGTCAAAAACTTCAGTATTCTCGCTACCATTAAACTGCAGAGAATTTATAAGCAGCCCGTCAGCAACAACGGGGATAACCGGCAAGGCATATTTCCCAGCAAATTCGAAATCCCTCTCGTCATGTGCAGGCACAGCCATAATCGCGCCCGTACCATAATGCGACAAAACATAGTCAGCAATAAAAATCGGCAACTCTTTTTTGTTAGCTGGATTTATAGCCGTAATCCCCTCCAATTTAATACCGGTTTTTTCTCTACCCTCTGTCGTTCGTTCTACATCTACCTTTTGTTTGGCGTTGATTACATATTTCTCTATCTCGTCATAATTTTTAATTTTACTTTTTAATTTTTTAATTATCTCGTGTTCGGGTGCCAGAACTAAGTATGTCGCGCCAAAAATAGTGTCCGGCCTTGTTGTGAATACTTTAATTGAGAGCAAGTCATGAATCGGTTTTGATTGTAAATTTACCTTATGGCCATTAGCAGACAAAGCCGACTCCTGACTCGTGTCTACAACTGTAAATTCAATTTCTGCTCCCTCACTCCTCCCTATCCAATTTCTCTGCTGAAGTTTAATATTTCGTGGATAATCAACTAGATCGAGATCCTTGTCAAGTCTTTCCGCATACTTGGTGATAGCAAGCATCCACTGTTCTTTTTCCCTTTTGTCGGTCTCGCCACCACACCTCTCGCAATGATTATCTATGACCTCTTCATTGGCTAATCCAATCTTGCAAGATATACACCAATTAATCGGCATCTTCTTTTTGTAAGCAAGCCCGGCCTTCAACAGCTGCAGAAATATCCACTGCGTCCATTTATAATATTCTGGATCAGTAGTGTTAATCTCTCTACTCCAATCAAAAGAGAAACCGCACTCCTTCAGCTGCTTTCTAAAGATATTGGTATTTTTTTTTGTAGTCGTGACTGGATGTATACCAGTCTTAATAGCATAATTTTCTGTCGGCAAACCGAAGGCGTCCCAGCCGATAGGATACAAAACATTGTAACCTTCCATCCTCCTCTTCCTAGAAATAATGTCCATGGCCGTATTACTTCTTATGTGTCCAACATGTAAACCTTCACCCGATGGATATGGAAATTCTATCAAAGAATAGTATCTTGGCTTTTTAGATTTATTAGAAGCTTCATACAAGCCATCCTCTTCCCATCTCTTCTGCCACTTCTTCTCAATCTTCCTATGATCATAAGTTGTCATTTTACTTTTCATGCTTTTTTTTACCTTTCACACGATCCTTTCACCTCCCATGTTATTCTTTGGCCTTCCATACTATTTAAATTACAGCAAAGTTAATATTATATCAACATCAATCATATGAATATTCATATTATAAGATAATTAGATTTTACTGAAGCCTGGCCAGACTGGAAGTAGTGATCTACTAATAAAAATGCTAGGATGACGAAATGTCATCAAAAAAAGCAACTGAATATTTTAAAACACATTACGAGGATTTCTTGGAAGATTTAAAATCGCTTGTTCGAATACCGAGCATCTCGGCAAACGGCTTTGATCGAAAAAATGTTGCTGCCTCGGCCGAAGCTGTTGCTCATTTAATGCGAGGATCCGGATTAAACAACGTGGAAATTCTAGAGGTTAATGGTAGCCATCCATATGTATATGGCGATTGGCTTGAGAAAGATGGTGCTCCAACCGTCCTTTTATATGCGCATCACGATGTTCAACCAACTGGTGAAATTTCCAAGTGGGAGACCGAACCCTTTGAACCCATGCTCAAAGGTGACCGACTCTTCGGTCGTGGTGTCGCAGATGATAAAGCCGGTGTCCTCTCTAGTATCATACCTGTGGCTTCATACCTTAAATCATCTAACGAACTTCCCTTGAACGTAAAAATAATAATCGAAGGTGAAGAAGAGATCGGTTCAGAAAATCTTCCACACCTCTTAGGTGAGTACAGAGAAAAATTAATGGCTGATTTCATAGTTTTAAGCGATACAGGAAATTATGACATCGGTATCCCAGCGGTCACGACCCAACTCCGAGGACTGATATCAGTAGACATAACAGTCTCCACCCTAAAGCAGCCGCTCCACTCTGGCATGTGGGGAGGGCCTATCCCCGACCCCATCCAAGCACTAGCGAAAATTATTGCTAAGTTAACTGATGACAACGGCAAAATTGCAATCCCCGGTATCTATGACGATATAGCAAAACTTTCTGAAAAAGAGATTACTAACCTAAAAAAACTGCCCTGGAACGAAGAACTTTTTCGCAAGCAATCTTGTATTCTAGATGGCATCAACTTAACTGGAGAAAAAAAATGTTCGCCAAATGAGCGAATCTGGTTCCGACCATCACTCACTGTCAATGCCATACAAGCCTCGTCTAGAGAACAGGTATCAAACATTATTGTCGACTCCGCCTGGGCTCGAATAGGAATTCGAACTGTTCCGAACATGAATACAAAAAAAATATTAGATAGTCTAACTAAATTTTTAAAAGATTTCGCACCATCCGGGGTCATCGTAGATATTAAAACGAATGTGGCTGTTCCTTGGTGGAAGACCGATACCAAACACAAAGCCTTTGAGGCAGTACGAGGTGCCATAGAGAAGGGATATGGCCTAGAGCCAGCCTTCATCGGCTCCGGGGGATCGATAGGCTTCGTTGAACCATTTACCAAGGCTCTAAATGGCGCGCCAGCTATCTTGCTGGGTGTCGAAGATCCTCACACCAATGCACATTCTTGGAATGAATCTCTATACCTGCCAGACTGGCAAAGGTGTATCATCTCTATAATTCACCTATTTGAAAACTTGTCAAAAATATAAACTTATGTTATAAATTACCAAGACTGTTCCGCTGTTTTAAAACTTAAAAAACGAAAGGCGGTAGGAAAGATGAGTTTTCTCAACATTATCTGCTCCATTTGTGGCAACAATACAGATGACTTCCCCACTAAAATATCTGTAACAAAAACTAGATTCGGTAAGGTTGAAGACCGATTTGTCGTAGATAATAAGTACGAAGAATTTTTTATCTGTAGTAAGAATCCCCAATGCTTGGTGGCTCTCTTGGATCAACTTCACAAGAAGGCCAAGGATAAGGCCGCCGCCAGCGCGACAAATGCGGTTGGCCCAATTCCACCCGGTACACCAGGTTGCGCCTTCAACGATCCTCCAGATTCGCTCTAGGATCAGAAAATAAAATAACAAGGTCACTTTAAAACTGCACCCAACGCCATCCTGCGTTGGGTTTTTTATTTATCACTTTTTGCTCATCGGATGTCTACTTGTCGGAGGTCTGACCTCCGATTTCTGACTTAATGTGTGAAAAAGTGTAGTCTAAGGAGGCATCGGTTTTTTTATGAGGGTTAAAAATATTTTGTGGATCAAAAATCTTTTTAATGTCCCTAAAGATCTCAAAGAGCTCCTCACCAAACATACTCTTTATATAAGGCCCTCGCAAAAGTCCGTCATTATGTTCTGCTGAGATCGAACCGTGATACTCGAAAACCAGATCATAAACCTCCTCCATCGAAGCTCTTATTTTTTGTCTCTCTTTCGGATCCTTCAGGTCCATAAGGGGTATAATATGAAAATTACCGTCACCGACGTGTCCAGCGATAGTGTACAGAAGTTCATATTTATCAAGAATCTTATAGAGTTTTGGTAGAAATTCCCCCAAATATTCGGGCCGGACAATCAGATCATCTATATACGGTGCAGTCTGTTTACCTAAAACCTTATGGCGTAAAAGATTGAAGCTTTCTCTTCTTATTGTCCAATATTTCTTCTCATCATTTTTATCGCGAGCAATTCTCCAATCAAAACCCATGGCTTCAATCTTACCTGTCAGAGATTTTAATTTGTCTTTAAGTTTATCCTGATCATCTTCCTTAAATTCAACTAGGAGTACAAGTTTAGGAAGGCCAATTTTTATAACATGAAAAAGATCTGGTAGAAAACTTAACATCAAAGATAAAAGACTCTTGTATCCCATGAGAGAAGCCAGCCCTGGCAGAAACTTCAAGGATAGTTTAAGGGTGTGATCATCAAAAGACTCTAGACTATTGGGAGAAAATCGAAGTATCTCATTTATTAATTCTGGGAGTTTAGATAGATCCTTAAGGAAAACGACAGCTAAACCAGAAAAAGGTTTAACCTTAACTAATTGAAACGTCGCTTCGGTTGTAATCCCGAGCGTTCCCTGACTTCCAATAAAAAGTTTGGTCATATCGAAGATTCCAGTTTCTCTATCCCAGATATCCCAGACATTGTAGCCAACAGAATTTTTAGAAACTTTCGGCTTGGCCTCTTTTACCAAACGATAATTACTTTCAAGAAGGCCAAACAGCGCCCGATAGATTCCTCCTTCGAAATCAATCTGTTTCATCTTGAGGTCAAGTTCCTCTCTCTCAAGTTTTTTAATTGTATACTCCTTGGCATCAGATAAAACAACGTGAAGCTCTTTCACATATCTCTCTGTCTTGCCATATACCAAAGATTGTTCCCCGCCAGAATTATTATTAACAATCCCACCGATAGCACACAACTCTCTCGAGGCTGGATACGACGGTAGAACATAGCCCTTGGTCAAAGTAACCTTTTCAAAGTCTCGATAATAAACGCCCGGCGATGAAGTAATAAGCCCACCATCCTCTATGGTACCAAGCCAATTAAAATATTTGAGAAAATCCAAAACTATAGAATCACTAAGCGGACCACCAGTCATGTCGGTGCCTGCGGCACGAGCCGTTAGGGACAAATTCGGGTTCTGTCTCTTCTCTAATACTACAAACTTAACCAAACTTTTTATGTCTCCTACATCTTTAGGTGCGACAACAACACTTGGCCAGACTTGAAACAAACTGGCATCATTACTGAAGTGAGCTAATGCCCTACCATCAGTAGATATATCCCCCTTAATAAACTTCCTCAGCTCTTCCACAACTATCATACTATTCATAGTACCATCACTACCCAAAAAAATGAAAACATGCTAGCATACAAAATATATTATATTGCTCTTTAAAATATAAAAGAAGGACGGGGGTATCTGATGGCCAAAGTGCTTGTAAAGATCCAGATTGAAGATAAACTCTTCTCAACAGAAATTGAAGAATACCTTTACGAAATTCTTCTCGATGGTTCCTGCCTTAGAAACCGAGCCATGGAGTGGTACCTCTTTCGTGTCATAAAAGAATACGGAAGTCTGACAGAAGAAAACATTGGGAGATTCATCGACGAGAAATGGATACTCTAAAATAAAAGTCCAAGACTTCGAACTATCCGCCGTTCGAAGTCTTGGACTTTTTTCTTTTAAGATCTCCTCGGTATATTATAGCCACGGTCGTACTTATAATATACTCTGATACTTTTAGAAATAAGATCTCTCGGGAACACTTTCTATCTATCTAGATGAATAAGAGCAGTTCTAATTGCTTCCTTTGTATATTCTTTTCTTGTAAGCCTACCCCGCGTCATAATTCCAACAAGACCTTCGGCCGACCCAACCTCCAAATTTTTTGTAAACCCAGCCCTGAAAGCCGCCTGATTCATATCTAATCCATCATTTAACATATGGTGTACAACCTGCCTCGGTGCTTCCCATGCCGAAGAAAGACCCAAATGATATTCTTTCCCGTCAAAAATTGCACAGACACATACATCCATAAATCCAGACTTAGTATTCGGTACTTCCATAAGACCAGACTCTATACCGAAACTGTAACGACAGTCTTCAAATGAATTCCTGGCGCGATTTATAGATCCCTTTACAGTCTCTTCTAGAGACTTAGGCTGCTCTGAGACACCCGAAGAGGTTTCGATAGCAAAAACTGTCGCCTCTTTTAAGTGTGCATAATCCTGCAATATCTCCCGAAGAGCCTCTACCTTCACTCTATTCGTAGAACCAACCTTAATATTCATACTCTATATTTTCTTAAATATACCATCCTACCTAAAATCTCCCGCATATTCACCTACTACCCGTTTTGTATATTAACAGAATATTAAAATCAGCCCAAGGCTGATGCGCCTCTGGCGCAACAAAAAGCCCCACATCGTTACCGATGTGGGGTGAGACTAGCGTCGGGGAGTTTTGAGGCTACTACGAACCTTTCAGGACTCAGCTTGCGAGCAACGCAGAGCTCGTGTCGCTGAAACTACTGTTCAGCCAGAGGTAGTGCGAGTCCCATGCCTCGCCCTTCCACCTATCGAGGATGAGCTAGGGGTTCTTCAGGTAGAAGTCGAGGAGCTGTGCACCCCACAACCTTCTTCCCGTTAAGGTCGTCCTTGAGGTCATGCCGATTGATGAGCTTGCCTTATTCCCGAGTTTGCCGTCGGCGACAGTCTTATGTACCGTCATGATGACAGCTCCTTTCTCCCGATGTTACATCGGGATAGTATGATGCCTCCACGTTGGGATGCGCATCAAAGTTTTAAACCTTAGTATACTACTCAGAGTTGTGAGCAGATACGTGGGTATCGGAATTTCAAACTCCGTGACATCGCTTATACTTTTTTCCAGAGCCACATGGACAAGGCTCATTACGACCCGCTTCTGGCTTTTCTGCACTGTCCGGATGATCACTACTGCTACCTGTATCGCCTATTAACTTAGTCGAATCGTGAACCTCTTTGACCTCTACCCTATTCTCTCTGGTCACTTGCCCTCCAATCGAAGGGATAAGCTTGATCAACATACTACCAATAGAAGCTTCGAGATCTCTAAACAGCTTGAGACCTTCTCTCTTATATTCAATCAACGGATCCCTCTGACCATAAGCTCGAAGTCGCACGCTCGACCTCATGTAATCCATCTGCTCCAGATGATCGACCCAAAGCATATCAATCACCTGTAAGGCGAGCATTCGAAGTGACTTATAAAAACCGGCAAGACCCAGATCACTTTTTTTAAGATCTAAAAGTTTCTTAACCTCATCATCCCCTGCCGCTTCATCAACTTGACGCAGAAGCAGTTCGTCCAGATAAGAATTATCGCCCATTAAGATCCTCCTACGTCTAATGTAGATAGTCGATCTCTGGTGTGACATCACATCATCATACTCAAGCAGATGTTTGCGTGAATCAAAGTTCAGACCTTCAATCTTTGTTTGAGCAGCCTCTATGGACTTAGAAACAAATCTATTTTGAATCGATTCATCTTCCGGAATTCCGGCCCGGGTCATCATTTTCTTAACCATATCAGAAGCAAATATCCTCATGAGACTATCTTCCAGCGATACGAAGAACTGAGTTTCCCCTGGATCACCTTGACGCCCAGACCTACCTCGGAGCTGATTGTCAATCCTCCGAGCTTCATGCCGCTCTGTCCCAAGAACAAAAAGTCCCCCAAGATCTTTGACCTTCCCATAGTCGGCTGATGTAGCCAAAATTCCACCGAGCTTGATATCAACTCCTCTGCCTGCCATATTGGTAGCAATCACAACACCTTCCTGTTGCCCAGCGGAAGCAATAATCTCACCCTCCTTCTCATGATTCTTGGCATTAAGTATCTCGTGGGTAACACCTTCGTGCTTTAGATATTTTGAAAGTAGCTCATTTTTCTCAATAGAGACTGTACCCACCAAAACTGGCTGACCTTTCTGATTGAGCTCTTTTATCTTCTTGGCGATCGCCTTAAACTTACCGGCTTCGGTTTGAAAAATTAGATCGTCAAGATCTTGCCTCTTACTTTCCTGGTGAGTCGGCACAACTACTGTATCAAGACTGTAAACTTTCTGAAACTCCTCCGCTGAAGTGGCTGCTGTACCGGTCATGCCCGAAAGCTTCTTGTACTGTCTAAAGTAGTTCTGCAAAGTTATACTCGCCATAGTTCTAGATTCTTTCTGGACCGAGACATTTTCTTTGGCTTCAACTGCCTGATGTAATCCCTCAGACCATCTTCTACCGGGCTGGAGGCGACCCGTTGATTCATCGACGATTATAACCTCATCATTTTTGACAACATACTCTTTATCTAACCGATATAGGGCACGAGCCCTAACAGCTGTCTCTAGATGATGAACATACTTAATCCCACCCTCAGTATAAATGTTGCCGACGCCAAGAATCTTCTCCGCCTTGTTTATACCAGATTCGGTTATGGAAATCGTTTTAAACTTTTCATCAACCGTATAGTCCTCTCCGACAATAAATCTACCGATAAGTTTAGCAAAAACCTTATAAAGATCCTCCGACTCAGAGGTCGCAGAAGAGATGATTAAGGGTGTCCTAGCTTCATCTATCAAAATAGAATCGACCTCGTCAACAATCGCAAAATTATGTAAGGTGTTACCATCTTTATCTAATCGTTGTACAATCTCACTTGAATCATAATTAATATTGTCCCTTAAGTAATCAAAACCAAACTCATGATTGGTACCATAAGTTATATCCGCCAAATACGCCTCCTTACGAGTACAAGGTTTCAGAAATTCATAAACAACTCTGAAGGATCCGAGATTGTCTCTCTCTTTATCAGATTCTTTGTGTTTAGGATCATAGATGTAAGAAGACTGATGGTTTATTACCGCCAGAGAGAGGCCCAATAGATTATAGATCTGACCCATCCAAACTGTATCACGCCTGGCAAGATAGTCGTTAACAGTCACAATATGAACTCCATTACCAGACAATGCATTAAGATAGGCTGGTAAGGTTGCTACCTGAGTTTTACCTTCACCAGTTCTCATCTCTGTGATCTTACCCTGATGCAAGAATATACCGCCGATAATCTGAACATCATAATGCCTCTGACCGAGAGTTCTATCTGCAGCCTCCCTGACAAGAGCAAAGGCCTCTGGTAAAATATCCTCTAGAGTCTGACCAGAAGCTAATCGTTCTTTTAGTTCTCGAGTCTTATCCTTAAGTCCTGAGTCATTTAAAAGCTTAAATGACGGCTCGAAACCAGCCGTCAAATCAATAATCGGTTGTAACTTAGCCACGGCTCTATCACCCGGTTTTCCAAATATTTTGTCTAACAAAAACATCTCGGCCATTATAGCAAAATAAGATAGAAAAATCTCTCCAACCTTATGTCGGAGAGATTTTTACATTAAATCAGACTAGAGAAACTATCGCTTCTTCTTTGCTGACTTCTTTGCTGCTTTCTTCTTTGCCATTGTTTTCAATCGAGTAACTCACAACAACATTCGACCTCTAAATTTTTATTAAAAAATTTTCAGAAAATATTGTTGCTAATAATATAATTATCTCTTAAAAAAAATCAAACAACAAATTTTTTTGTACAAAGTTGGGGATAACTTCAACGTGTCAGACTTCCGTGACGGCCGTCAAAGAAGTCTGACCTTAGATATGAAAGATATTTAAAATAAATAAACTCAAACCCCACACATAAGTTTATGTGTGGGGTTTATTTCGGAGTAGGATCGGCAGACGCTTACTCCAAAACAAATATCATTTTGAGTGCTCTGCCGACCTTACTCAGAAACAAAAATTTTAGGGGCGTCCAGAACATTCATAATTGTAAATCATACAAAATTAAAATGCAAACACAGATCCCTAGACTTAACGTCTAGGGATCTGTGCGATATTTGTTTTGAAAAGCTCTTCAGAATAATGTTTTATACTGAAGATGCACTCGAGTAGTATACTCGCAGATAATCGATTAAAAGTCAACAAGGTTGATAGAATTTACCATTATTCGTGTTTTTAAATTATAAATTCCCAAAATCAATCTAACTCTCTTGAATACAAATTACTTAGAAATATATATCATAGGGAACGATGGCAAATTCCACTACGGGGTGAACTAAAAAACCGCTTACCTAAGGTATGCGGCTTTCGTGGTTCAACTTTTCTTCAAAACCTATTTTAAGAATTTACGAAGCTCTTCCGTGGCAAGTTGAAAATCTTCGACATCCGACTAGAATTCCAAAATACGAACAAAGGGCGATTTGGGTTATTCTAAATATCTCGTTCTATGCGACAGGAAGAGGTTCGTGGTAATCCGTAACGACATTGCCGTTAAGATTGATCTTTTTTTGATAAACCATCTGCAGGGCAATATCCTTGATCCCCTGAAGAGACCTGGTCTTATTTACAATACTCGCGACCGTTTGCAGATAGAAGAAGCCGCTCCAGAGTTTGGCTCCATTGCTATCTTCGACGAATTCTAGAGCCTTCACTTTCTCAATCATAGCAAAAATAATTTCCGGTATGTGCTTGCGTATAGGTCGCCCGAAACGCCTCAAGAATTCCTTCCGGAGTTCAGCATGCCGCTGACGCAGAAATATCCTGCGAGGAAGACATCGACCTCGATCACTGACGCCCGCCACACCATATTTAGTGTCGATCTCCCAACCCACACCCTCAGTAAAACAACATTCGCAAAAAATCAGGCGAGTCGTAAAAGTTTCTCCACTTTTATCTCCACAAATAATAGTGCCCCTGCATTCCATCCAAGCCACTTCATGTCCTCGGATGACCTCCCCTTGTATTGTCGTATATCTAGTATCGTCATCACTGTGGGCCTCATAATACCGAGGCAAGAGATCGTTGATCATCTAATTCCCCTCCTCTTTTTCTATATCAATATCCAATATCCAATCAGCATGATATCGGATGTGAATTTTTTTGCAACAATTAAAACCAACTACTAACTTTCTTTATCTGTTTTTTGTATGTATCAAAACCTTCCGGAGTTTCTAATATCAAAGGTATCTCATCTCCGCCAAGTTCTCGCAGCTCTAATATGAAACTCTTAAGACCGACTTCGCCTATTGTTCCGCGTCCGACATCTTCATGCCTATCTACACGGGAAGAAAAAACTTTTTTGGAGTCATTGAGGTGGATACACCCGATATTCTCCACACCTAGAAATTTATCGATCCCGCTCAGAGTCTCCTTGACAGTTTTTTTATCTCTCAAATCATAACCCGCGCCGAACATGTGTGCCGTGTCTAGGCAGAACTTAACTCTTTTTTTACCGCCGATCTCTTTATAAATATATCCCAGCTCTTCAAAGTTATATCCGATCTCGGTACCCTGACCAGCCGTATTCTCTAAGATCACCGCTGATTTAGCTCCGTCTGTCTTTTTAACCGCTATCTTAATATTTTCTACGTAATTAGCAATCGCCTCATCTTTAGTCATTTCAAGACTCTTCCCCAAATGAGCAACAGCGCCGATTCCCTCAAGTGCCTCGGAGTTAAAAATATCCTCAACTAAAGATTTAATCTCGTAAGAGTCTGAACTTACTGGCTTGGAAAAATTTAAAAGATAAGAAGCGTGAATTACAAAAGATCTGATTTTTTTTCTATCTTCAAAATCTTTAACTGATCTAGATTCATCTGGGGTAACCGATCGAAGTCTTGCCTGCATTGGACTCTTGGCAAAGATCTGCATCGCATCTGCGTCAATAGAAACAGCCTCCTTAAAAGACTCAAGGTAGCCCTTGCTTACTGAAAAATGAGCGCCTACTGGATTTCTATTTTGGACCACCGACTTTAACTTGCCCCGCTGTGGCAGTGGCTACTATTCGTTAAAAAGTCTTTGGGCTTTCGTTAGCTATCCCTGATAGAACCTTCCTGTCTAAAATAATACTGTCCTTTTTCAAAAGACCAATTAGTTTGCTATAACTTAAACCATTAACTCGAGCTTCGGCGTTAATTCTAACCTGGAAGAGTCTCCTAAAATCTTTCTTCTTTCTCCTCCGATGAGCGAAGGCGCTTCTGCCAGCATGCAAAATAGCATCCTTAGCCATCCTCTCCTTGGTACCTCTACCAAAACGATAACCCTTAACCTGCTTAAGTATATTTCGTCTCTTCTTTAGGGCATTTACACCCTTTTTAACCCTGGTCATAACTTAAATTTAAAACTAAAAGATAAAAATTAAAAACTAGTTACTCTTCAAAAGTTGTTTTAATAATTTATGCTTAATTATAAAAGGGACCATTCTCTTTCCGGCCAACTGCTTACCTCGACTGCTCTTGGCGTTAAAATGATCCTTCCCAGCCCTCCTAGACAAAACCTTACCATTCTTAGTAACCTTCAAACGCTTGGAATATGATTTATTTGTTTTCATTTTTTATTCTTCTCTATAACAAGACTTAAACCATTTAAACTCGCTCTTATGTTCTCGACAACTTTATATTCTTCAGTAATAAATTTAAGAATTCTTCCCATTCTCTCTCTTAAAAATTTTGGATCCAGATATTTGGCTCTACCTCGAAGAAATAGGTTGATCTTAACTCTATGCCCCATTTTCAAAAACTTCGAAGCCATCTCTGATTTGAGCTGAAGATCATGATCCCCTGTTCCTATCTTGACTTGGATCGCCTTAGTTTCTAGGGACTTATTCTTACTCTTGATAACCTTAGCCTTTTTGTTTTCCAGATACTGAAACTTACCATAATCCATTATTTTTGCAATAGGTGGACTGGTTTTATCAGAAATCTCAATCAAATCAACCCCCTTATCCCTAGCAAGAGATATCGCATCGACGGTTGACATAACACCCAAATTCTGACCATCTTCCTGGATCACCCTAACCTCAGATGCTCTTATTTGATTATTTACCTTAAATCTATCTTTCAAGTTAAGTTTTTGGAAACCAACAATTTAGATAATTATACATATCAAAAACAAAAAAGCAAGTCTTTTTAAAGCCCCGCCCCAGATAACGAATTAGCATCAAACTCCCGAATGGGGGAATTTTTCATCACATCAATTTTATCCTTCTCTACAAGGTCAATAATTTTCTGAACTAGGCTCTTGGGATCTGAATCATAAATAATTTTATTACCCTCATTTTTTCTATGACTTTTCTCTATAATTTCTCTAATTATATCATCAGTATCCCAAGGGCCGGTCAAAATACCAATTGGTTTTTTATCTTCAAAAGCAACAGTAAACTCATGTATCGTCCCAATTCTTCCTGGGCCTATTATGACAGCATCGGAAGTGCGAGTTAACAGAATATCACGACCGACGTAACCAAAGCCGGTATAGATTATAAAATCCATGTATTCAAGCGGGAGCTTGTAAAGCTCTACATGCTCCCGCTCTCCGTTAGCAGGAGAGAGCCCTACAGACACACCACCCTCCAACTTCGCCCCCTTAGCTGCCCATAGTGGTACACCAGTGGTGGCCCCGCTAACCAAAACAGCTCCGTGACGAACAACTTCTCGCCCAATCTCTTCACATAATTTTAAATCTTCGGCTGTTAAGTGTGTGGTCTCCGCAGCTCCAGACATAGCAATCTTAATCTGCAGGTGGGCATGTTTATTGTGATTTTTTTCTAATGATTCATTCATATGTTTATCTTAATACTATACACTTAATTCAAAACTTTCTCCATAACTTGGAGTCGTCGCCTCAACAGCTAGATTGTCTCTAATCTTCTGAACTAAATACGTAGAGGATTTGGGTTCTCCCAAAACCACAAAGACTTGCTTGACCTTATCAGCTGTATGCGCTACAAAATCAAGAAGGTCATCTGACCCCTTGTGACCAGAATAGCCCGTTATAGCGACAATCTTAGCTCTTACTTCGACATCTTCTCCCATTATACGAACACTCTTCGCACCTTCTTGAATTAACCTACCCAGAGTGTTCGCCGACTGATAACCGGTAACCAGAAGCGTACTCTGTCTGTCCGGCAAATAATTTTTTTCATGATGTAGAATTCTACCACCATTCGACATACCAGAGCCGGCTATAATAATTTTAGGATTGGATTGATTTTTAATAGCGATAGATTCTTCTGTCTTCAATGTGCGTACAAGCTGAGGAAAGGCAAACATGCCCTCTTCCTTACCATTCATACCGGCCACTATAGCCTCTTTATTGAAATAAGACTTGTATTTCTTGTATATATCTGTGACCTTAATCGCCAATGGCGAATCTAGAAAAACCTTAACAAGGGGAATACGACTCTCCTCCATCATTCTATCTATCTCGAATAAAATCTCTTGAGTTTTCTCTATGGAAAAAGCGGGAATCATTAGCACTCCTTTGGCTCGAACCGTATTTTCAATCGCATCCTCAAGCATGTCTCGACTCATGCTATGTGCCTCGTGATTACGATCACCATAAACAGACTCTACGATAAGATAATCAGCGTCTGACACCTTGTCAGTGTCGTTCAACAAAACGTTTGGACTATTTCCAAGATCTCCTGTATAAACTATTTTTTTTCCTCTATAAACAATCTCAGTCATCATTGAACCCAATATATGCCCTGCATCCAAAAAACGGACCTTGAAGTCCCCGAGATTAAACTCCGTATGGTAAAGAATCCCCTCGTCCCATAAAGCCATGGAGCGATTGACATCTTCTTCGTTGTATAAAGGTTTTTGGCCAGTCCCCCTAATCTCTTTCTCTAAAATTCCAATACTATCTATAAGCATAATTTCCGTAATCTCCTTGGTTGGGGGGGTAGATAAAATCCTGCCCTTGAAACCATCACGAACTAATTTTGGAATTCTACCGATATGATCTAAATGCGCATGACTAATTATCAAATAATCTATCGTGGCTGGATCATAAGGAAACTTCTCGCAATTAATCCCATCACAAAGTTTACGACCCTGAACAAGACCGCAGTCGAAAAGAATCTTCAGTCCTACGCCATCTGGTAAAATCTCCTCCAATAGAAAGTTCGCTCCGGTCACACTCCCCGCTCCACCATAAAAAGTTATTCTCAATTTTGGATTTTCCACTACCATAAGTTAGATTATAACTCATATTCAAAAAACTGCCAACAAAAAAGCCCACGAGATAATCGTGAACTTCTTTATAGAGGTTCCTTGAGATATTAAGCCCTAGTTTTTAGACCAGGTGGGTGCCCTCGACATCAACCCCGCAAGCGGGGGACGAAAGTTAGGCTCCCTTGCATAAATACCTAGTTTAATATATCAAACAACCTCATTTAAATTATACAACTACTAACCCACTCTTCAAGAAAAAATGTGTATAACTTTTCGCCCCCAGAATTCCCACGATATGAATTAAGCCACGATCGTGGCTTAATTCATATCGTGGGAATTTAAAATACACCTTGCGCTAACTCCTCTTCGCCGTAAACATGTTCAAAATCTGGCCGATTGTAATCAAAGATTTCACTCTCCTTAAATAGTCTGGCTGTTTCTGAAATGCCTGCATCTATCGAATCCGAGGCATGAACGATGGTAACGTTTCCGCTCATAGAAAAATCGCCCCTTATACTCCCAGCATCTGCTGCATACCCCTTAGTTGGACCAACGATTAATCTGACAGCCTCAACAGCCTTAATGCCCGTCACAACCATCACCACGACTGGCGAAGATTTCATATATTTTTTAAGTGAGACGAAGAATGGCTTATCCTTATGCAACTCATAGTGCCCCTCAAGCTCCGCATCGCTAAGATGCACCATTTTTAATCCAGCGATTTTCAAACCCTTCCTTTCAAACCTCTCTATAATCTGCCCCAGAATTCCCCTCTGTACGCAATCAGGCTTCAATATCACTAACGTCCTCTCTTCTTTTGGATGTGGCATGTTAAATAAATTAAGCTGTTAAAATTTCTGGCTCACCATTTGTTATCAAGATCGTTTTTTCAAAATGTGCGCTGTGGGAACCGTCACGGGTTTTAAAAGTAAAATCGTCCTTCGCTAAAATAATCTGATCGCCACCTTGATTGATCATTGGCTCCAGAGCCAAAACCATTCCTGGTTTTAGTTTTACACCACTACGAGGCTTGCCATAATTTGGAACATAAGGATCTTCATGAATTTTATGTCCGACACCGTGACCAGCCAACTCTCGAACAATCCCATATCTATAAGGCTTCACAAAAGACTCTATAGCAAAACCAATATCACCAGTATAATTACCACCAATCGCTGCCCTTATCCCAACTTCAAGTGCATCCCTTGTAACCTCAATAAGTTTCTGACAAGCCAAATCTATTTTGCCCATACCTACAGTGACTGCCATGTCGGTGTACAAACCCTGATGTTTTATCCCCAAATCTAGACCCACAATATCGCCATCCTTAATTTTATAGTTATTAGGAATACCATGAACTATCTCATCATTTACAGAGATACACAACACGGCTGGGAATGCTACTCGAGCGCCACCTGGTTTATAATTCTTAAAAGCTGGTAAATCTCCACCGGCAAAAATCAGATCCTCTGCCATCTTATCAATCTCAATCTTGGTCATGCCAACCCTTACTTCCTTGGCAACCTTCCTCAAGATAATCGACAACCGCCTTCCACCCTCACGCAAGATCTCGATCTCTCTTTCATTTTTTATTGTGATCGCCATTTATCTTCCAACCTCTTGATGATGTCCTTATGTATCTCTTCAATACTTGGCTCACCATCAATATCTAGAAAATTATACCCGAAATTTTCTGCATAGAAATCTACGGCCGGCTTAACATCATCTTCAAAAAACTTTAATCTTTTTTTAATTGCCTCTTTCTGATCATCAGATCTACCCCTCTTGATCAATCTGTCTGTCGCAGAATCATGCGAAATATCGAGATAAAGAATAAACGGCTTGTCTCTTTTGTAAAATCTAAAGGCAGTCTCAAGTACCATAGCTTCTAATCTTGAACGAGGACAACCATCGGCAATGATATGCTCGTCTTCTTTCAAGTTTTCTATAAATAGTTTACCCCACATATTTATAGCGAGAAAGTCGGGCTGTCTTTCACCGGCAACCTGTATACTCTTGGCCATGTTGGCGGAATAAGTGCTCCCGTTAACAAACTTCCTAAATTCAGCTCCTGTTTCTATATTAAAAATCCTGCGCGAATCATTCTTTGAAAGATACTCTGCAAGTAAGGCTGCCTGAGTCCCCTTGCCACTGCCTGACTTGCCAATAAAGATAAAGGTTTGTGGTAAATTCATCTAATAATTATACAACTAGTACTCTCTCATTGCCACCTGAGCATCAATCTGTTTGATAAGTTCAATAACAACAGAGACGACAATCAGAAGTGCTGTACCACCTATGGCTAAATTATTGTTATCAGTCAGAGCTTTCATTATAAGTGGCATAATTGCGACAAGCCCCAAAAAGACGGAACCGAAAAGGGTGAGCCTGGTAATAATTTTACCAATGTATACTGAAGTTGGATTTCCCGGTCTAACTCCCGGGATAAAGGCCCCGCCCTTCTGGAGATTCTCAGCTATCTGGTCTGGATCGAAAGTGACAGCAGTGTAGAAATAGGTAAAGAGGACAACAAGCAAGAAATAAGAAACGCCATAGATGACCTGATTGTTTAAAAGACTGCTTAAAAATCCGGCCACCGAAGCCACAGTTGTATTATTTACATTAGCGAGAAAACTTACAATCATCTGCGGAAAGAGCAAGATGGATAAGGCAAAAATTATAGGGATAACACCAGCTTGGTTTAATCGAAGTGGTAAATAAGTTGAGGTGCCACCATAGACCTTCATACCACGAACTCGTTTGGCATAAGTAACGGGGATAGGCCTCTCCGCTTCAGTAATAACAACAACCGAGGCAATGATGACAATTGCTACGGCGATGAAGCCCAAGTAGATGGGTAGCTGTGATGGATCGAACTGAAAACGTAACTTGGCAATCGTACTTGGGATGCTAGACACAATGCCGGAAAAAATAATCAATGAGACCCCATTACCAATACCATACTCATTAATTAATTCGCCAATCCACATTAGAAGTAATGACCCAGCGGTTATAATAAAAACGTTAGAAATTTGACCAAGTCTTCCGAGTTCGGCAGATATAATCCCCTCCTTAGAAAGCAAAACCAAGAAGCCAAAAGATTGAAGCATCGCCAGCGGAACCGACAATATTCTTGAATACTGAGCGAACTTTCTTCTGCCTGCCTGTCCCTCTTCTTGATACATCTCCTTCATCCTTGGAAAGATCATTGTTAAAAGTTGCATTATAATCGACGAGGTGATGTATGGACCGACGCCTAACATTACAATAGAAAGATTACTTAACCCACCGCCAGAAAAAATATTCAATAAACCAAGAAACTGATTGCTAGAAAATAGCTCTCGGAGCTTGAGGACATCCACCCCCGGTATGGGGATATTTGAAATAAGACGAAAGACAATCAGCATCACCAAAACAAAAAGGATCCTCCGACGGAGCTCGAGATCATTCCAAACTAATTTTATTTTATTCCAAAAAACTTTCATTTTAAACTTTGATCGTCCCGCCAGCTTTCTCGATCTTTACTCTGGCTTCATCTGAAAAAGTACAGTACTCAAACTTCAATTTCTTTGTAAGTTCACCCCCGGCCAGAATTTTAACCCTTGGGATCTTCCCTCCTTCAAATCTAACCAAACCTTTACTTAAAACTGTTTTTGGTGATACTACTTCTCCCTCCTTAAAAACTTCGAGGTCTTTTAAGTTTATTGCACTGGGCTTAATCTGAATAGAGAGATTGCTATTCATACCACGTCCTCGCAATTTAGGAATTCGTTTAATTATATCACGCATCTCTGGTCTCTTCTTCCTACCAGACCTGGCATTCTGACCCTTAGTACCCTTACCCGAAGTAGTCCCACGCTTACCGCCCCTGCCGATAATCTTCTTCCTCTTATTTTTATGTAATCTTTTTACTTGATGTATCTGCATAAAATTATTTTACCTGCCCAACCGATCCATGACGGGATAAACTCTTTAGTGCTAACCATGTCGCTCTGGCATTGTTAAGTTTATTCTTACTACCAGAAATTATTTTGGCATTTATGTCGGTTATACCAGCCAGCGCCAAAACAACTCTCGGAGCGCTACCAGCAATTAAACCACGTCCTGGTGCTGGCCTTAAATCGACAACCCCACTGCAATATTTCGCTCTCGTTTCATGAGGAATAGACATTGTTTTAGTTGTGTTTACCTTAAACATATTTTTCTTGGCATCTCTGGTCGCCTTCTCTATGGCTTCAGAAGTACCGCCGGCCTTAGCCAAACCAACTCCTACTGAACCCTTCTTATCTCCAATGACCAAACAAACTGAGAATGTAAACCTCTTACCGCCGGCAATAACGCGAGCCACTCTTCTAATAGACAAGACCTTCTGCTCCATGTCGCCACGAAGAGCATTCCTACCCCTCCCGCCCTGTTTATTGCCCGATCTACCAGAAGCAAAACCTTTGTTATACGGCCCAGACTTGTTGAAAGAATTTCTCACCTGCGGTCGTGGCACCTGCGGTTGTAGATTAGAACTAGCAACTACAACATCAACTTTTATATCTTGTTCTTTAGGAGTATCAGTCATTTTTATTAAAATTTTAACCCCGCTTCACGAGCGCCTTCGGCCAAGGCCCTAACTCTACCTGTATAAATAAATCCCCCCCTATCAAAAACTACTTTTGAAATCTTCTTGTCTGTTGCCATCTTGCCAAGCATCGCGCCGACAATTTTAGCCTTCTCAAGCTTAGACTTTGGAACCCCAGCATCAAGTCTCATATCACTAACAGCAAACATCGTCTTACCCGTCTCATCATCTATAATCTGACCATAAATAAATTTATTGGACCGATAGACAGACAGTCTAGGCTTTTGAGAATTGCCAAAAACCTTGGCCTTGATTCTCCTGTGCCTTCTTTCTCTTTTTTCTCTTTTTGATAATTTACCTTTCATAATTAAGCAACTGACTTCTTGCCCTCTTTGAGTTTTATAATCTGACCCTCATATCTTATACCCTTACCCTTATAGGGTTCTGGAGGCTTCATGGCAACTAACTTTGCAGCAAATTGACCGAGTACCTCCTTATCAATACCTGTCATGGACACAATACTCTTCTCGACTATCACTTTCAATCCCTTTGGGATTTCAACATCGATAGTATGAGAGAAACCCAAACTCCAAGTCATCTTAGAACCTGCGACCTGAGTCTTATAGCCGATACCTTCAATCTGCAGATTCTTTTTGAAACCAGTCGTGACCCCTTCTATCATATTTTTAATATGGGAAGCATATGTCCCCCACAAAGCTTTCTGTGCTAAGGAGTCCATTGATGTCAGTACTAACTTTATACCCTCATCATCAATTGAAATATTTATATCCTTTTTGAAAACTCTAGAATTTTCACCAAGAGGGCCGACAACTGTAAAAAGATACCCTTCCGAAAGAGAGGCAAGAGTTACCTTCACCTTATCTGGAACCTTTATTGGCTTCTTGGCTATTCTAGACATGACAAAAATTTGAAATTAAAAACTACCAGATTTTTAATAATACTTCACCACCCAATCTCTCCCTCTTAGCCTCCTTATTCGTCAATATCCCCTTGGTGGTAGACAAAATTGATATCCCATAACCTTGCCGAACAGGTTTTAAATCTTTTATCCCAAAATAGATCCTCCTGGAAAGTTTAGAAACCCTAAGGGCATCACATATCTTTGGGATCTTTTTGCCTGTCTTAAGAACTTGGGGATCATAAGAGATAAATATCTCTAAATATTTAAACGCTGTTTTCTTCCCCATTGCCTTCTCAAATACCGTTACAGATTTTATATAACCGGCACGAACCAGAGCATTAACTATCTCAAATTTTATCTTAGAAAAAGGCAAAACGAGAGAAGGGTGCGAAGCTTGACCTGCATTCTTAATTCTTGTTAATAAGTCTGCTATTGGATCATTTACCATGATGATTTTCTTATACCTGGAATTTTGCCGTCATTAGCAAGTTCCCTAAAACAGATGCGACAGAGATCGAAGTCTCTCATATACCCGCGTTTGCGTCCACACCTAAAACATCGAGACACTTTGCGTGAACTAAATTTCGGTACCCTTTTTGATCTTGCGATTACTGATTTTTTTGCCATAAGCGTGCCAAATATACTAGCAAAAATAGAGACTGGTTGTCAAACTTTCGTATTAGGTTATAATCTAACTGGATCAGAAAATAGAAAGTAAAGATTAATTTAAAAAAAGAAAAAGGGGGTGCTCGGGTGAACAAAGAAAACGAAAAGCTCCTAATGACTAACTTTGACTTTTTTGATGAGTATAAACCACTTACTCCAGGAGGAGAACGATTTGAATGTTTTGATGGCTGGTTTGGTATCATCAGCGACCTCTGTGAAAGACTAGAGAAACTTAAACTACCAAACCTGAAAGTAAGACAAGTAAAACAAAAACTCGGGAGTCTGAGATTCTATGTTGATGGGGCTAATGTTAAAGCAATGTGGCTAATTGACCATGCAGAATCTCTGAGTGAAATCACTTGCGAAAGATGTGGCCAAGTTGGAAACCTCGAGACCAGAAAACTGCGCTTCCAAACACTTTGCCTTAGTTGTTCAAAGAAAAAGATCTAGATTAAAACAAACCCCGCCAAGCGGGGTCTTTCTTACCACAGTTCGTAACAGCTTACAAAACTCTGAAAGTGGAAGCCCAAATTCACTTTTGTCGCGAATTTCCCTCATGACCGTGAGTAGAAAAGCTGTTACCACAGCCCTACCGGATTCTTGTCAGTCCCATTATTGATGAAGATTACATTCGATGCCCGTTTGACCTCAACGGGAGAGATTGCCTGAAGAGCTGTGGTGTTGGTCGAAAATATTACATCCTCAAGAGATATCGGGGAACTATTATACTTTATACCGACCATCGCATCCTTAATCGTCAGACCTTTTATTTTCGAACTGCTAAGAGGATTCATAATGATCCCCAACCACGCCCCAGAGATCGGTGTTGCTAGATTAGATGAGAAAATCACACCCGTGGAAGTCCCCGTGTCAATATTTAATTTACCAAAGACAGACAAAAGAGAGGGCGAACCACTGATAGAATTTTTTATAATTGTCCCCTCGAGTATATCAAGGACGGAGTTAACTGCTACTGTCACCGTACCTGACAAAAAGTATGGCATGGAGTTAGCTATTAGAGTTGTCGTCGCCCCAACTGTAGTTATATTCCCAGACAAGGCTATGGTATCAGATGGATCGCCACTATTGCCAGTCATAAGTGGGATAGATGGACCAGACACCGTAATGGCATTAGTATTAGCTGAAAAGATATTATCCGATAGTAGGCCCTGAGACGAATTTATCTGCGCGCCCAACTTGTTACTAATAAAACTATTCTTACTTATAGTCGTACTTCCCTGGTTAATGTAGAGTCCAGTTGAAAATACATCGCCGATATTGTCACGGAATATATTATTAAAAATATTTGCATTAGAATTATCCAGGGAAAGGCCGTAAGCCTTGGAAAATTCGAAGATTGAGTTAGAGATTAGAGGCGAAGTCTGATTTACATAAAGCATCGCTTTCTTATAGAGCCCCTGGCCATAGTTACCTCCATAACGAAAGATACTATTTGTGAAAGATGAGGAGGCGCTCTTATTCGAGAGCTCGACGCCAAACCAAGAACCTCTGAAGGCAGTGGCGGCGACCTGATCCATATCACCACCGTAAGTGTCGTCGGCAAAAGAGGTAAAAATAACTGGGTCGCTCAGAGTGCCATTGACAACAATATTTCCATCAGCCGAAAGTCTGGCAGCATTTCTAAATTTTATTACAACTCCCGGCTCAATAGTCAAAGTGGCACCACTATTAACTGTCTGTGTCATGTCATTTATCAGATAAGGACTGCTACCTTTAGTCAAGGTCAGATCAGAATATATATTAGAGCCATTATTTATTAAGTAGTTAAGACTGTTCCTAGCACGAGGTGTCCCCATAATTAGCAGGCCGTTAGCATCCAAGCCATTAAAAATTGTAGCATTGTTGGCTGACCAGTTTGAAGATCTGTTTATGAGGCTATCTGGATCATATCGCTCAGTGGTTCTCGAGGCGGGCACACCACACCAATTAAAACAAAACGGTATCTCATCGACTGTTGTAGAGGCGAAAGAAAGCACCACATTTTCGCCAATATTAGAGAGGCCTGACCCAAAGCTTGCCACAAGATCAGCCGATACATTTTTCACTGTTCCCTCGGTAGACTCTATAAGAAAGTACCCGCGCGCCGGTACTATCCCCGAAAGATTTATATACGGACTCTGATCAGTTTTGGAATATAGAGTTAGGCCAGAGAGATTAATATCCTGTGTGGATCTGTTGTAAAGCTCTATCCATTCATCTTCAGCGTGTGCTAATGTCCCGCCCCAAGCTAGCTCATTGATTACGATCGACCTTTGAGAAAGAACAATCGACGAGTCAGTCGAAGTCGAAATAGAAGTCGGGGTCGAAGTCGCGGCGATCGAAGTGCTTGTACTAAAGGAAGTAGATGTAGCTGCCTGCAAAGAGCTGGTAGCTAAAGTCTCGAGCGCTGTCTTGACAACAGGAATACCACCGCCACCGCCACTCGATAAAGGATAAGATTCTCTGATAGGAACCGCATAGATCAAAGCCAGTGGTTCTTGATTACTTAGAACTGCCGGAGCTTCTACTTTGACAGTCGTAGTTCCGGCCTCTTCGACAATTACTGGAGATGTCGGAAGAGTGGAGACTGCCGTTAACGCTAGTCGGGCTGGTGGAACTGGCAAAACCTCAACCACCTTATTTCGAGAGTTTAGGGGCGGGACATTAAGGCTAACTAATTCTGATGTTATTAACTGATGCGGCTGAACCTTCCGAGAAATCTCCGCAGAAATGCCTGGCGATAGAGTAGATCCCACTGCAACTACTACAGCAGTCTGGTTCTCCCTGGCCACTAATTTATCATAGCCACTATAAACTCGCGCCACAACTTTTGTCGCCACCTCCTTAGCTAAGGCAGAACTAGTATAAATAATAATTGAACCAGCATTCGAGACTAAAGAACCTATGATGTTTGCGCCAGAAGTAAAACCATTAGCCAAAGTTGCCATGTTGTTTGAGGTGGGTGAAATAAGATTATCTTTGACAATAAAGCCAAGACCGGAAGCAATAAGAACGAGGGTGTTAGACTCCGAAAGTCGCTTATCAAGCCGGATAGCTTTTTCAACTTCTCTTTGTTGTTCAGCTTTTTGCTCGGCTAGAAAATCGCTCCGAGCCTGTTCGGCCTCTTTGAAAAAAAGTTTTATGACACCTACGCCCGTCAGAACCGCCTGTTTAGAAAGACGGTCAAAATAATCGGAGAGGACACTTTTGTCATCTTGAGTCTCTAACTGATACTCTCTGCTACCGTTAGCTGAATTCTTCTTAACAATAAGAAGTCTATGCCTATCTCCAGACAGATAATCATTGCCATAAGCATAGATATTATCCTCTTTTATAACCACCGGTTCTTTATAAAACTCTGAATTTATAGAATCCTTACTAAAAAAGTTTCTATTAGAATAGTTAGCCAAAAAATCGAAATATCCAGACAGATTACTAAAACTTTTTTCCTTATCACCCTCCTCTATAAACTTCAGATAGAGGCCAGATAAAGTTTTCCTATTTTTATTCTGATCAGCCCACTTCTCAAATGGTGATTCACCTGTAAAGAGACCTTCGACACCGACGCCCATATGGGGATCATTCCGAGTGTGGTCTGGAACAGAGAGATCTTCTATAAGATGGATAACATGTCCTAAAGATAGAAAGGCTTTGGCTTGATCCCCTTCTGCATAATATCTAATAGCCTTAGGCCAAGTGAACTCATTCTCGGCTATATCACCTACCGCCCACTCTTTAGAGGTGCGCCCATTATTGACACCAATATTTCGAATCGGATCGTAAAAATGATTTATGGCTCTAACGCTTGGAGTATCCTCTTCAATAGAACCCTTAATGATCAACTCTTTATTCTCTAGCGAGATCTTCGGAAAGTGGAGCGCGTTATAGAAATCCACAATCTCCTGACTCAAACCAGCGTGAGTTGTTGTCGGCTCGTAAGCGAAACCATAAGAAGGTAAAAGATATAAAAGTAAAATAAAACCAAAACAACCAAAAAACTTTTTCATTAAGTTAATAGTCGATTTTCCAGAAACCACTATTTTTGTTTACAATGATATCGACTAGTTCGCTAAGATTATCAGCTGGTGAAATATATCTAAATGTACACCCATCTCCAGTATCATTACATTTCTTAACCCCCATCCCTCTAACATCTGTAAAATATTTTATACTCTTATCTAAACTCCCACTCTGAGCCAACTCTTTTTGCAAACTACTCAACGCCTTAGGCTGTACGGAGAGTTCATAATATTTTGAAGCCCTCAAGATATCGCCAGACTTAAGTGCTACCAAGAACAGATCAAACGTCTCTTCAGGAGTCTTGCCACCATCACGATCATTTCTGTAAGCCTCTTCTATGGCTTTTTTAACCTGCTCCGCCTGTCTGACCTCTAAACCATACTGATACTGCCTCCAATAACTTGCGACCTTAGGACCCCAAAGGCCAAGAAGAGTAACCACCACGAAGAACACAACCAACAGGACAAGTAGTCTGATCAAAAAACTTTTAACCTTCATTAGAAAACAGTAACACAGACCAATCTTACAAACCAACTAGATAAACCCACAAACCCGTGGCATTATAAAAATCCATTTCTAGCATGATCGTGTCAGAATTACCATGAGACTTCCTGCTTTTATAACAAACAAAGTACCGCATGATCACATTACCCATCACCCAACCTCAACCTAACCTCAACCCAACCTCATGCATTGCATAACCTCATGCATAACCTCACTAACATATTGCACTCATTCCTTACATATCTTCCGATCGTCTGATGTGTAAGACTAAGCAGAATTAATCTTTCACTATATGTATCTAAAAGAAAAGATCTTGCAAGTGTCAGACTTCCCTGACGGCCGTAACGTAAAAACAAGATTAGTAATATCGTTCGGTCCTTTGGGAGTCCTTTGGGAGCTCAGCTCCCAAACGGTATATTCAGTCCTTTGGGAGCTGAGCTTCCAAAATATCTAAAATGGAGAGATAGGGGGATACAGAAAAAAAGATATTTTAGAGTCTTTGTGTTAAACTCTCCGCATGACTCAAGAAACAGCGCTAAAGGTATTGCAGACTGGGGCAAATGTTTTTTTAACCGGTGAACCCGGAAGTGGTAAAACACATACCATAAACCAGTACGTCCGGTGGCTCCGAGAGCGAGGTATTGAACCAGCTATCACTGCCTCAACTGGCATCGCGGCAACCCACGTGGGTGGTATGACCATCCACTCCTGGAGTGGTATCGGAATAAAAAAAAGTCTCTCGCCCTACGAACTCGACCAAATATCCGGAAATGAACGTGTCGTTAAGCGTGTCTCGCGCGCCACTACCCTAATTATTGATGAGATCTCTATGCTCGGAGCCGATACTCTTGCTATGACTGATGCCGTTTGTCGGGAGGTAAGACGAAACCAGAAACCCTTCGGTGGACTCCAGCTCGTCTTGGTTGGCGACTTCTTCCAGTTACCTCCCATAACCATTATCAGAAATAGCGAAAATCTGCTAACCCCTTTCGCCTTTCGCTCTCCTGCTTGGCAAAAAGCTATGCCCCTAACCTGCTATCTTGGAGAACAACATCGACAAGAAAGTGGCCCACTCCTTAAACTTCTTTCGTCCATACGACTTGGAAAAGTCAACCAAGAAACCGACCAAATACTGAAGACTAAAAAAATAGACCCGAAAAAAGTGCCCAAAGATCTCCCTCAACTATATTCCCACAATGAAGATGTGGACCGCATCAACGAAGAGCGTCTGGAAAAAATCCCCGGTAAAATCTGGCAGTTTAAAATGACATCTCGCGGACCAGAGAGCATGGTGTCAACGTTGAAACGTGCTTGTATCTCTCCGGAAACAGTTTCGCTTAAAATTGGCGCCAGAGTTATGTTCACCAAAAATAGTATGGATGGAAAGTTTGTAAACGGCACCTTGGGTGAAGTCAGAGAGTTCAGTAAAAATGGCATGCCAATCGTGCGAACTCTTAGCGGAATGAAAATCGAAGTTGAGTCGATGGACTGGACTATCACTGATGGGTTAAGTGTCCTGGCACGAATCAGTCAACTACCCTTGCGCTTAGCCTGGGCCATTACTATCCACAAAAGTCAGGGCATCACGCTCGACGCCGCAGTTATGGATCTAACTCAGACCTTCGAATACGGCCAAGGTTATGTAGCTCTCTCCCGTGTCCGATCTCTCGCTGGTCTTCATCTTCTTGGCTGGAACGATCGTGCTCTTGAGGTACATCCAGAAATTAGCAGGCGAGACCGAGAATTCAAGCTTGAGTCAGCGGAGGCTCGTAAAACCTTCGAGAAGATGGCTCAAGGTGACCACGACAAACTTGTCCATTCTTTCATCACTATTTCAGGTGGTAAACCCGAAGGTGGTGTGGTGCCAGAAAAATTTAAAAGAAAAACAAAAATCTCCACCTTAGACGTAACCCTTGCCTTACTTAAAAATGGTAGCAACCTCGCAGAAACTACCAAATCTCGCAGGTTAGTAGAGAGCACAATTATTGCACATACTATAAAACTATATAGCTCGGGGAGAATTACAAAAGATCACCTCATATCTTTAATCTCTCAAGGATTAAAGAAGGCTCTACCAGCTATTCATGTTGCAATGCAAAACGACTCTGAAGGAAAACTAAAAAACATATTCGAAAAGTTTCATGGAAAATACTCCTACGATGACCTGCGTCTAGCAAGACTCTTGAAAGAATAAGTCACTAGCTGCTCTTGCTCTGTATCTGCTCACAAGTCTGAGTAGGCGGAAGCCTAAAATTACTTTTATCGCGAATTTCCCTTATGGCCGTGAGTAGGAAAAATGATTTTAGGCTGGAGTATTTCGGACTTGTGAGCAGATACCTTGCTGCTGCCGCTGCTTGACAAGAAGATCGCTATCTGCTACCTTATAGGGTACAAAAAGAGTTGTGGTTCTAAAAAGAGTCGAGTTTTTAGAGCCTGTTGAAAATCTCATACCTAGCTAGAATCTTCCAAATTCTGACTTCGCGATGAGATCTTCAACGGGCTCGTAGTATCATATCTATCTTTTGTATTTTATTTATTAGTATTTCAAATCGATGACAGGAACAATTAAGAAATTGATCTCTGACAAAGGTTTCGGTTTCATCACCGCTGAGGGCCTATCGAAAGATTTATTCTTTCATAGCAACTCTCTAAATGGCGTTCAGTTTACTGAACTTCACGAAGGTGATTCCGTATCTTTTGATACAGAGCAAACTCCTAAGGGTCCAGCTGCTGTAAACGTACAGCGAGCATAAGGCTCCCTTTAAACAAAACTCCTCCGGCATAATGTCGGAGGAGTTTTGTTTTTACAAAAATAAAAGACCCGGATAGCAGACCGGGCTAAAAGAGCTCTTACCCTCTAAGTCCTCCCTCTTCGCCTAGAAGATATAATCTTTTTAAAGTCTTCCGCCAACAACAACTTTTTTATAACTCTAAAATCTTTTATAAGAATCGGTTTTTTATTAGCATTGTAAATTGCGACCGCGGGATGATAGAGCGATACAACATAGACTTGGCCATAGGACAGCTCAGCTTCAAAAACTTTGCCATGAGCTTTCGATATCGGTTCCATACTAGCTCCAAGACCGAATCTATCCATGATATATTCCATAGCATGACGCCCCAATGTGGCCACCACCTTTGGCTTTATAATCTCAATCTGCCGATCTAAGAATGGAGCGTAGAGTGCCTTCTCTTCCGCTATCGGATCACGATTTTCAGGCGGACGATCTTTAACAATATTTGTGATGTAAACATCCTCTCTTTTTATACCAGCCGATTTTAACAACTCGTCTAGAAGCATTCCAGAACGACCACAAAAAGGCCTGCCTTGAATAGCTTCGTTCTGACCAGGAGCCTCGCCCACAAACATTATCTTAGCTAAGTGACTCCCCTCACCTAAAACCGGAAAATATTTATTATCCTGTCTAAATTTATAGAGTGGAGACTTTTTAAATACTAGAAGCTCGTCTCTAACCTTTTCCATTGCTACAGATCTCTTCTCTAGCTCTGTCATATTAGATATTATACCACGCTCAGAGGTCGCCTTAATGCCCTAAATCCCAAACACTCCAGCCTAAAATCACTTTTCCTGCGGAGGGTCATAGGGGAAATTCGCGATAAAAAAATTTGTTTGACCGAGGATCTAAATAATGATAGGTTAAGTGAAACCTATAGTACGTTAATAAAAAAAACAAAGGAGTTAAAAACGAAATGGCCAAATTAATTGGAATTGCAATTAAGAGGGAAAAGCGAGCTCCAATGGAAGAACTCACAGACGCCCTAGTTTCGATAGAGGCTGGAGTAACAGGAGACTATCGAGGTGCAAAACCAGGAAAAAGATTAAGACAGGTAACGATCCTATCGAACTACCAGTGGACAGAAGCTTGCGCAGAAATTAAAACTGAAATACCCTGGACTCTCCGCCGATCAAACCTGTTAGTTTTCGGGTGCGCATTCGGACCAGGCGATGTGGGTAAGAAAATGCGCATCGGTAAACATCTACTAGTTGAAATCACAGGAGAGACTGCCCCTTGCAAAAGGATGGATGAAGCCTACAACGGCTTGAAAAATGCACTAAAAATAGACTGGCGCGGTGGCGTGAACTGTAGAGTTCTTAGAGAAGGCAATATAAAACTGGAAGATCGGATCTACTGGGAGGACTAAGCAACTAGGCTGATCTTTATAAAATGGCGCGTCAGGGTAAAATCTCTGGCGCTTTTTTAATGAGACCTAAAACAGTGCTCTGATATAACGAAAACTCATAACTGGTAGATCAAGTAATATCTTTAAAAGTGACCCTGGTTTTTCTATAACTTGAACGATCTCCTGTTGTGCCTGAGACGTCGTTACCTTAGTCTTGGCAGACTTGGAAGTTGAACTCCCAAGTACAAGTAGTTTTGCTAGATCTCCTCTTGCTTCTAAAAGCCTCTGCTCTGAGTTTAACAAAAACTCCTTAGAAACAGCTCGACTGCTAGTTGCAAGGTCTGTTTTCAATAAAATTTCAGATTCAATCTTGGGTTCCTTTTTCGGTAAAAAAGTCGAAATGATATCTCTGGTGGGAGAGATGAGTCGAAGTTCTAAGATGCCACCATCTAAACCGGTCACCTCCCTTGAAAAAGCTACCTCCTTTTTTGGTAAAATAATCGTATCTTTAGGAAAAGTAAAACTAGGTTGTCCTGAAGCCAACTGCCACCCTCCTAAATTCGCCTCATAAACAGAACTGTTTTTAATTTTTACAAAATCTGATCTAAGGCTTGTAATCTCTAGATCTGGTGCTACAACCCTAACGTTAGTTCTGGCCACATAGTTTTGAGTACTCCTTAGAACATTCATGATCACAACATATTCACCTGGAAATTTGTAGGCATGGGAGACGGTTTTCCCCTCAGCGGACTGACCATCGCCAAATGACCAAGAAGCGTTACCTCCATCCACCTCCTCTGATTTATTATCAAAAAGTTTCTGTTCAAAAATTATTGGGGTACCTGTAAGTGTAAGTCTGTCTCGCCCAGCGTTAGCAAAAATTTTTTTATCTTCTCTCTTATCAGAAATATCGGTCTGACTGGAGTGAGAAGAAAGTGACACAAAAATTTCATTATTTAAAATTTTGGCTGGAGAATCGACCACTGTAACAGTTACCGAAGAATTAGCAGCGCGAGGTGTACCTGTAGCAGTAACCCAACCTGTCACGGTCAAGGCACCAGAACCATTAGACGATCTCTGCATGGTAAGCTTCCTCTCTGGGTCTCCCGCTGGCCAACCCAAGTGCGCATCGACTTCATCGAGAACCTCACCACTAGCCGACTTGAGTATCAGATATTCTCCAGAGTTACTTAAACCCCCGCCGCCAAAAGATCCAAGATCATCAGCCAAACCACCTACCGGATCTGGCATAGAGGGAGTCGAGCGGGCAATTAGGTAATAACCATTCGGCTCAATAAATTTTGTAAGTTTAATGACTAAAGTTTTACCACCATCTTCGTAAAGTGTGACATCCTTGAGATCAACTCGTACTGGCGCATCGTTATAAAGTTCGATCCATTCACCATACTGACTCTTATCATTACCCATCCAGGCAACTTCATTGATGAAGACTTTAGCGAAAGAATCTAGGGGCACAAAAAAAGACAAAAATAAAGGGATAAAGAATATAATTTTTATCATATTTAAGGATTTCTACCGGCCCGTATTTCACTTATAAAACGTTCTCCAGTCTGTTTAAATTCTGGCTTAAGTTTTATAACAAGCTTAAGTTCTTCGATGGACTTGGCCCGCTGACCAACGGCTAAATAAGCTGCAGCAACCTGAAGATGAAAATCCGAATTAGTGGAACTATTTATTATGTTTTGTATATCTTTACTGCCATTCTTATTAGCATAAATCGAAACTATAGCGTAAGCCTTCTCTGCTTCGTAAAATTTAGGGTCTAAATCATAAGCATACTTGGCCAGATCGAATGCTTTATCATAATCTTTTTTATTGATATAAGCAGAAATCAACTGGAAAAGAATTGTCTGTTTATTTGGCGATAGTTCGCTGGCCTTCTTGGCCTGCACGAAAGCATCGTCTCCAAAACCGTAGGCACCAAACAAGGTCGTCATAAACACCCTATACCTAGCGTCATCGGGAGCACTGTCTACCTGCTTCTGCATCTCATCTTTAGCTAAATTAAAGTATTCAAGCTTTAGGTTATTATCGACATTAGCTCCACGAAGATTAGCCGACCTCTGCACCAACTGCTCTCTTGCCTCAGCACTGCCAAAAGACTTATAAGAGAGAGCTTGCTTAAAATAAGCAAGCCCTTGTTTTAAGTCTTGAGAAGATAGAGCACCTATTAAAGCGCGAGATGCAAGAATTGGTTTTATATTTATAAAATAGATCGAAGCCATTAGAGAAATTAAAATAATTGATGATATGGCTTGGACAAAAAATAGATCGTCAGAACTATTGCTAGTGGTCTTATTGTGCACCTGATGTGATGGCTCTGTAATCTTGCTTCCATAGTGAAGATAGGCAAGTAAAGTGAAGAACATTGTGTAGCTCATTAGGTTGTCAAAAACAAAAATGTTCTGGATGAAATAGGCCACAAACATGCCTGTAAAAATGGCCTTGTCCACTAAGTTAAAATTGAGAAGTTCTGACCTTTTCCAAACCACAAAGATAGCCACAGCAAAGATAGAAAGATAGGCCAATAATCCCAAGAGACCACCAGCTGTCAGCCAGTCGAAAAATACGTCGTGGGCTCTGTCGAACCAAGGTTCTTGGCCATACATCCCTGGATTATAATATTTGTTGAAAACCAGATTGAAATTATCCTGACCCCAGCCAAGCACTGGACGCTCTTTAAAACCCTTAAGAGCCATCCCCCAGACCATAAGTCGAGGCTCTTTACTTATACTCTCAAAATTTATCTGAGTAAAACGATTCAGGGTCTGACTATTTTTTATAAATGCTGAATCGCGGGCCATATAAAAAATGCCGCCAAGGAAAAGGAATGAGAATATAAAGACAGCGGAGATTTTTTTTATTTTTTTACCACCAAAATAACTTAAAATAACCACCGTAACCAAAACACCGCAAACAAGCCCAATAAGTGCGCCCCTAGTAGCAGTTTTATAGAGAACAAAAAGGTAGGCCAAAGTCAAAAAAAGATAACTCAATTTACTTTTCCAAACACCAACCTCTTTATTTCTGAAATAATAAAAACTGGCAATAAACGCCAAGAAGAGCATATGGACAGCTAGGTAGGTGGAGTTTCCAAAGGTGGCATCGACTCGGAACGATCCTTGATTAATACCAAAAAAACCCACAAGCTGACCAAAAACAAACAGCACTATCAATACTCCTACACCCAAAATTGTTTTAAAATACCGATCCCAAAGCTTCTCAGTATTAAGCACTGAACCTAGAACGATGAAATAGCCGAACATATGAATCAGAGCCACTAACCCCTCCATCCTCTCATAATTTGACCAGAAGCTTCTGTAAAAGTTGGCACCAAAAATATCGGCAATGGTCATAATAGCTAAAAAGGCCACTACAGAATAAAATACCAGAGACCTCTTCGGAGCATAACTCCTATCATATATAACTAGAACAGCCCAGAGAGCTACAACTATCTCCACAAGTATTCTAAAAGTGAAATTCTTCCCCG
Source organism: uncultured Candidatus Saccharibacteria bacterium (assembly GCA_964639675.1). Classification (GTDB taxonomy): domain Bacteria; phylum Patescibacteriota; class Minisyncoccia; order Phycocordibacterales; family UBA12445; genus JACQCV01. Next base: position 4,306 of record CAZXEK010000041.1, on the reverse strand, counting down.
TAATGAACGGGAAAAACATTCCATCGGCGACATAGAGGGGTATAAACGGTATCAACCATACGCCGACCAAAATTATATTCCTCAAAATTTTATCAATTTGCATGAGAACAAATATAACACAGTAGCGACTGTGGTCAATATTGCCGACTACTGTTTACTGTCTTTTGGTTTTAAGAAATAATTTTTTGCCAAAATAAAATCCCCTAACAAAAAGTTAGAGGATATCCACTAAGACGAAATCTTAAGAATATTGGAAGGAATACTGCTCATCTGACCCATAGAATGCTCATATCTAATAGCCGGAGAACCTTGATTGTAGGGTATTCTGAGAATCTCTCTGACAGTCTTTTCTGCTGCGTCTCGTTCGCTGACTAAATCTTCAGAAGACAAAGTATCAGTAAAAACATATGCCTTATAGCCACCATCAGGGTCACCCTTATAATAATCAGCAACGATTGTATAATCTACCTCATATTGGTGAAGTCTGTCTCCAGTTCTTTTATAAGTATAAGTGTAGACACCTGATCTATCTTTGTCTAATAGCGCCTCATCATAATAGGGAGTTCCTGGGTAGCAAGTAATTATAGTAACATCGAAATCTTCCGGTTTAACTCGAAGCAACCAATTTACAGTGTCCTTAATTGTCTTTCTTGTCTCTCCCGGATGACCAATAGACATCAGTGCCTTAACCTTCAAATTATGGCGCTTGGCGATATCTACACAACGTGTATTTTCGCTCTCATCTGCTTGCTTGTTTATATTTTCCAAAATTCGAGGAGAGCCAGACTCAAAACCAGTAAGAATCCACCGAAAACCTGCTTCGTGCATAGCCTTAGCCTGCTCATCAGTAAAAAGTTGAGCTTTGATAAAACCACGCAAGCGCCATTCTACACCTAGATTTCTCTGTGTTCTAGCAATCAGATTCATCAACTCAATCATTTTCTTGTTAACATTAAGTTCATCATCGTACATCATAAATCCCCTAACTCCATAAGCTTCATATAGATAGACCATCTCTTCAACAATATTCTCTGAAGTTCTAGTTCTGATCTTTCTAAGCATGGGCGACTCTCTACCGCCACAAAAACCACAACCAAAGGGACAACCAAGTTGGGCAATTAGCGAAAGCGCTGAAATGCCTTCAATCGAGTAATGATAACTTGAAACATCCACTAAGTGCCTAGCTGGAAATGGTAATCCCGTAAGCATCGCGTTGCTCAAAAATAGACTGGACCTAGTATCATCAGCATCAACAAGTTTTGGGGCATTGGGATCGCAGGCAAAAAATATTGACTCCTCTCCGTCGCCAGCAACTAAAACATCAAACATCTCCTCAGCTTGACGCATAGCCTGGACAGCTCTGCCCACAATTCCATTCTTAATTTCTTTCTTATAAGCAGCGTTAACGAGCGTGATATGTGGACCACCAAGAATGACCTTGGATTTCGGCTTGACACTCCTGATCGAATTAAAAATTTCCGTAGCTGCCGGCATCAAGGGTGTGGTAGCAGTTATACCAAAGATCTCTGATCTTGAATCTTTAACATGAGCTCTAACAACATCTAAATAATTTGAGACACCAGACAAATCTAACATCTCAACCTTACTACCCATACGCTCCAATGCCGCAGCAACTTTCAGAATTCCTAGACTCATAAACACCCTCTCGTCTAAAAGAAATATAGACGGAGGGATGATAAGACAAATTCTCTCGGGAATTACTTTACTCACCCTGCACCTCCTGACCGCCACGAAAAAAAATACATTCTAGTTAAATCAAAGAACCCATTTTAGTTGATGGTAAACAATACATCTATCGGAGTCAAGATTAAGAATAACTTTTGTTAACCTTATAAAAATACGAATCTTCATTACGCAACATATCCTGTGGTCTACCCTCTTCTTCGATCTTCCCATCTCTTAAAACCAGCAGTTTATCTACATTCATAATGGTAGATAGGCGATGAGCAATAATAAATACTGTTACTTTTCCATGGAGTTCGTTGATCGCTTTCTGAACCAAGAGTTCCGATTCATTATCCAGAGCGCTTGTTGCCTCGTCGAGAATTAATAGTTCTGGATTTTTTGCGATAGCACGTGCAAGTAAAATTCTTTGTCGTTGGCCACCAGATAACATAATACCTCTATCGCCAATTATCGTATCAAACCCAAGAGGGAGACCTTCGATAAACTCATAGATGTGTGCTTTCCGTGCAGCATTCTCAATATCGATTTGTGACAATGTTGTGTTATAGAAACGTATGTTAAATGAAATACTATCATGCAACAAAAAATAATCTTGCGACACGTATCCGATCCGATCTCGCCAACTTTTAAGCTCAAAAGAATCCTCGCTATGGATTCCATCAACAACTATCTGGCCACTCTGTGCTCTAAACAAACGTAGCAAGAGATCAGCTATTGAGGTTTTGCCAGCGCCAGAGGGCCCAATTAAACCAACAGTCTCTCCTTTTTTTATCGAGAACGAGACATCCGACAAAATTGGATTTCCATCTGTGTATCCAAAGTAGACATGTTCAAGGGCTATTTCTCGTTCGCAGATAAATTCCTTTCCACCAGTAGAAAGCTCCTCTTTGTGAAGCCTTGCCTCATTTTTAAAAATAAAAAGATTCTCAAGATACGGTAAAAGTTCAAATATTGAATGCAGCGCACCTTGAGTAGATTGTAGATAAGCAAAAATCTTCTGGATTAAATAAATAGTGGCTGCAAAGATTGCTAGATTAAAACCAGTTGTCTTATAAGCAAATCCGAAGACAATGATAATAAAAACAAAAGTAAACGGTTGCATAAAAATGGTACCGACACTCTGGAGAACCACGTTTTTTACAAACAAGTCAGCCAGTGTGTGAAAATATTTAACACCACGGTCGATCGCATTCGCCTCTTGACCAGAGGCTTTAATAATTTTTACTCCTCCAATATGCTCACTTAAGTAATGCGTCATCTCTTTGTCAACAGCGCTTGTACGCTTATTAATTGCCTGTGTCTTTTTCATCAAAGGGCTGATCAACAACATAAGTGACCCGCCAGCAATGAAGGTGAACAGGGTCACAAGTGGATACACCTTAAATGCAATAAATAGATAAACAAAAAATGCTGTAAGGGATTGAATAACTTGAGCTATACCACCAATGATATTGACACTCTTCCGGACATCTGTCGTGAGTGTATTTTGAAGATATCCTCCTTTTTGACTAATTAAAAATGGCCACTTGGAATTAAGCACGGCAGATAAAGTCTCCTTCATCTCTTTCTCTAAGTAATTAGCACTGATGCGAGAACTTAGATAACTAAAAATTGCTAGTATCACAGCTCTCAAGACAAACAAACTGGCCATGAACATGAACATGTATCGTAGAGTAAATGGAACTGATATTGCATAGAAAAATGGTCTGACTATTGATGTGATAAAATCAGAAGAGCTCCCTAAATTGCCTAAAAAGATAGAGAGTATTGGTATTAACATACCGATACCGAATCCATCTAAAATACCGCTGATAAAACCGAGGACAACTAAAGTCACTATCTGGAATTTACATCGGCTGGTGAGTTCATAGAGTAACTGAATAGAGTTATTGGTATAATTTTTCATACTAATTTCCTATATGATACACATCAGGGGTAGGCAATAATAAACGCCCCAACTGCGCCGCAGAACGAGCACTCTTTGAATCTCGATTGTGTACATATCGCTCATGACGCGCAACGTTCCAGCCATGAGTATTTAGAACGAGATCCCCTGGTTTCGTAGCAACCAGCTTTGCGGATGCCTTACCTGGCCACAATATCTGTTGAGCAGCGATAGTTCCCATCTCTTCCATCCCGGCATTATTTGGGTCATGCAGCGAGTCTGCTGCAAGCACAAACCCGGTATGAATAAGATGTTCCATAGACCACAAAGCGCAGGTATTCCAGGGAATCTGCAGACCGCTGGCACTCTCTACTAAGATAGACCTCCCCGGTGATGCCTTAAAATCATGGGCGTCAAGACAAGCACCAACCACAAGTGTTTGTACATCACTGTGCCTCTCTAGTAGTGATACAAGCGACTTAGTGACCGGATATTCAGTGCTTGCAAATAGAAGGTGACTCGTCTGCCGCTCTGCACTTTTACATAAGAGTGCATTTGGCGCTTGCACCACCTTACCCCATGGTGTTACAGGAAAGGCCTTAACCTCCGGATACTCTGTCCGCATAAAATCGTAACTTCCGGAAAGGTCATCCTCGATATGAATTGCAACATAGATGCTCTCCGCAGGCACGACAGTAAGTGCCGCATCGACCC
>CAZXEK010000040.1:0-3676 GCA_964639675.1 uncultured Candidatus Saccharibacteria bacterium | reverse complement strand
ATCGATCTCCGTGAGAGCCAAGGAGCGAGGGTCACGCTGGGGATTGCCCGAGAGACCGTCACCGCTCTTCTTGCCGAGCCAGGTTGACCAGTCGCTGCCAATGAAGACGGCGGGGGTGGTCGGGGTAGCGCGGCTGATGGTAAGAAAGCGACGAACGACCACGATGTTGGCGTTGCCAGTGAGAACACCTTTCAGTGCCTGAAGATCTGGGAATTGCCCAAGCTTGGTGATATCGTCGGCCGTATAACCAGCCATCTCCAGAGCATTGGCAAGCTGATGAACCTGTCCTTCTTTATAAGACGACATGTCGTCTTCCTTTCGGGCACATGTGCCCATATCGATCAGTTCGCTAGAGGACCACCGTATTGGTAGTCATAGCCAGGAAGTACCCAGAGACTGAGAACCTTTTGGCTATGACCACCTTTACAAGTTAGATATTCAAAGAACTTATTACAGCGGAAGCATAACATATTCAAATGCTATCTATCAATGGTTTTCGTGGTGCGCTGTAGGAAAAGTGATTTTAGGCTGTTTTTAGAGGCGTGCGGAAGTCAGGAGAGATAGTGGCTATTATTAATTCTGGCCAGAGCTTCTTTTGATTTTAATTTTCTACGTCTGGTTAGTTCTTGGGAAGCTCTCTCTTATACCAGCATCAGTAATACGGACAAAATTAGCCCGCTTCCAAAACTCTTCGATCGTCCTGGCTCCAGAATAACTCATGCCAGATTGCAACCCATCAACCAAACTTCTTACAATTTTTCTGACTTCGCCTTTATAGGTCACCCGAAAGCTAACCCCCTCCGGAGCTCTGTCCTGTCTCTCCTTATTGATCTCGATCAACTGACGATCCACTGATGCGTCCCTTGAGGCTAACCCCCTATACACCTTAAAGGCCGCACCGTCTTCAATATAATACTCACCCGGAGATTCATAACTACCAGCGAAAAGATTGCCGACCATTACTGACGAGGCACCAGCCGCTATCGCCTTAGCCACATCACCAGAAGTTTTAATCCCTCCATCAGCAATAATTGGCACCTTGTATTTTCTGGCTAGTGGCGCAATCGAAAGTAGAGCTGAAAGTTGAGACATGCCTGAACCAGAAACAATTCTAGTAGAACAAGCAGCCCCAGGTCCGATACCAACCTTAATAGAGTCAGCACCAGCCTTAATTAAATCCTCGGCCCCTTCACGAGTAGCCACATTACCCGCGACAACGTCAACATCTGGAAACTCCTTTTTAATTTTTCGCGTCAAGTCAACACAACTTTTGTGATGACCATGAGCAATATCTATAACCAAGACGTTAACCCCCGCTTCCACCAACGCCCGACCGCGCATCACACCATCCTTGATCCCGATAGCCGCCCCGACAATAAGCTGACCATCCTTATCTTTAGCAGCCAAAGCGTTCTCCTTAAACTTCTTAAAATCAGAAGCAGTGATTAATCCAACAATCCTATCTTTACTATCAACCAGAGGCAACTTCTCTATTTTATACTTATCAAGAATCGCCAGGGCCTTCTCGGGGACTATCCCCTTCCTTGCTGTAATCAATCGTTCCCTCGGAGTCATTATATCTCTAACCAAAATAGAAAAATCAGTTTTGAATCTCACATCGCGCGAGGTGAGTATCCCCTCAATTTTTTTAGAACGGCCCGTGGCAGGTCCAGTCGAGCCATCACATACCAAGAGACCGCTGATACCATTCAAACTCATCAGTCCTAATGCATCCTTGAGACTAGCCCCACTCGAGATAGTTACTGGATCATCAATCACAAAATTCTGGGACCGCTTAACCTTCTTAACTTCCATAACCTCCTCCTCTATAGTTAAAAAACGATGAATAATCCCCACACCGCCCTGCTCTGCAATGGCAATAGCCATACGCGCCTCTGTAACTGTATCCATATTGGCGCTAACAATAGGTATAGTTAAATGCACATTTCTAGAAAATTTAGAACTAGTATTTATACTCTTACGAGACTCGATATCTGAATACTGAGGAACAAGGAGAACGTCGTCATAAGTTAACCCCAGTTTGAACTTAAATTCGTCCTGCATGTGAAGTTAGTATACCAAACCAAAAGGTTTTTACCATCACAACCCTGTTTTACCTAGCTAAGAAGCGAGGGGTTATTCATGTCATTGGGGACTATCATTATATTTTTTTTATGAAGTACTGAAAACTGTTTAATGTCACCATACATTTCCTTGGATGATATTTCGTCATCATTATATAAACTACATAAGGCCGTATCCCTTGGTCTGACAATGGAATAATAAAAAGTCTTAATCATTGCCTTAAAATCTTTCAGGGTTACAGTGCCGCGATTATCGATAATGAGAGCATTGGGAATATCTACTATATTTTTTACATTTAAAAAACAAGAATAAGTTAAATTCCCATAAATTGACGAAAGAGTTTTGTCTGGAGTGAAATAAGAACCTCTCCCCAACGTTTTTGTGTGGCTACTTTCTTCGGGTTTAAATTCCGCAAAAGCCTTATCTGATGTATGATAAACCAATAGTGGTTCTCCATTTCTATCGACCACCTTGCCGATATCCTCTGAATTATTTTGCCAGTCACCGAACCATTCTTTAAAAGCAATAGTTCTGACTATTTTCCAATGCAGTTCGTTCTTTAAATTTGAAGGCGGTCCTTTGGGATATACCAATAATTTCCCCTCGTTATCCCTGTCTTCAGGTCTGATATTTAAACCTCCGGCTTGAGAAATAGCAAGTTTCAAAATTTCATTTGTATTCAGCTTCTCTAATTCCTTTATTTCTTGCTTCGTTGCCTCATCCTCTTTATTTAGTTCACCTGCTTTTTCTCGTTCTTGCCCTTTTTTCATTTCTCGGTTGTAAGCCTCATTAGCCTTTTCAATCATACCCGCGAATTTGCTGTCGTTACCCTTCTCTATGGGCGTCTCACTTTCTGCAATCTCCAATATCTTTTCTTTAATCGTTGCTATTTCTTCTGCCTCCTTAATTTTTCTTTTTCTTTCTTGTTGCCCACGTTCGGCCAGCGCTTTTTCTCCAACTGTTTTTGCACCTTCAACAACTCCCTTTTCTACTGTATTTTGTTTGTCCGCGTTTTCGGTGACAGGCGAAGAGGTTATCTCTCTGTTCCCAGACTTTTCTACATCCATGACAACATTGTATCAATCAACTCTTAAAAAAACAAAGATGCCGTCAGTGTTTATCTAAGCTATAATAACCAGTATGAAAAAACCATATATAAAAAAACTTGGAGGGGTTGCAGGAATCACCATCTGGGTAGTTGACGGCTACTACATAAGACGAAACATAGATATAAACTTCAATAACTTCGGTCAACATCACCGTTTCAAATTCATACCAGTCAACGAATTCTGGCTTGATAGGCAGGACGCCAGAGGAGAAGAGAAATATTTTATAGAACACCTACTCGTTGAGCGGCAATTGATGTCTCACGGCAAGAACTATAATAAAAAAATCGGAGGTCGGACCTCCGATTTTAAGTGTGGGCGCCATATAGGCTTTTGTGAAAAGTGCGTACGCCCGCCTTCGCCAAGGCTAGGGCGGATAAAAAGGACTAAGGTCGAAGTGTCAAAGTTCACCCCGACTTGGCCGTCGGGGAGATCTCAGTGCCTAAGCCCTAAGAACTACTTGTTGCAGAGCACAGCGGCAGGGT
>CAZXEK010000039.1:0-12145 GCA_964639675.1 uncultured Candidatus Saccharibacteria bacterium | reverse complement strand
AAAGAGCTGGTAGTGATCTCAGGTAGAGTGATAAAAAATGAGATCAAGAAATCGTACCGCCAAAAGATTGCAATGGCAGAAGTTACTATAGAGGACGACACTGGAAGAATAAAGGCTGTATGGTTTCATCAAGCCTATATGGCTAAAAAGGTTGGTGAGGGCAAACTAGCTAAGGTGACGGGGTTAGCAACTAATCGCAATGGTATACTCTATATCGTTAACGGCGAGATAGAAGAACTAAAAGAGATTGAGCTTGCCCATAAAAGTTCACTCTTTGCCAAGGGGGAACTCAAACGAACTCCAGTCTACGGTGAATCAATTGGTATAACCTCCAACTGGTTTCGGCATGCAATCGAAAAAATTATTAAAAGTGGTATCTGTGATAAACTAGAAGACCCAATACCCGAAGATATTCTTAAAAAATACCACCTCCCATCTCTTAAAACAGCCATAATCTGGATTCACTGCCCACAAAATGATAACGATGCTCTATCTGCTAGAAAAAGATTCTCGTTCGAAGAGATCCTCTTTATTCAACTCACGAGACAGAAAGAAAAACTTCTATATCAGAAAAATCCGACATTTAAAATTGAAGTTGGTGAAGATAAGGTAGAAAAGTTTATTGACCGATTTAATTTCAAACTTACAAAAGCGCAGGAAAAATCGATAAGAGAGATACTCAAAGATCTATCGTCAGATAAACCAATGACTAGACTTATAGAAGGAGACGTTGGATCAGGTAAAACAGCCGTGGCGGCAACTGTAGCATATGCCACAATATCTACCCGACCACGAAACGTCGCTGCAGGCAAACCGCAAGATTTCGGCACTCTACAAGTCGCCTACATGGCACCAACAGAAATATTGGCAAAGCAACACTTTGAATCTTTTATAAAATATTTCGAACATCTAGGCATAAATATCGGGCTAATAACAGGAAGCGGCTGTTCAAAATTCCCTTCAAAAACTGACCCGAAGAAAAGTACCGCTATATCTAAATCCCAACTATTAAAGTGGGCCGACACTGGTGAAATCTCGATAATAATTGGCACCCATGCCCTCATACAAAAATCTGTAAAGATAAAACACCTCGCTCTAGTCATAATTGATGAGCAACACAGATTCGGTGTCGAGCAGAGATTTAAGATCGCGAGGAAAAATAGTACCACTGTACCCCATCTACTCTCAATGACAGCAACACCGATCCCCAGAACACTAGCACTGACAATCTATGGAGACTTAGATCTAACTATTCTCGATGAAATGCCAGAAGGAAGAAAAGAGATAATTACAGAGCTAGTTCATAATAGAGAAAGAGACAGGATCTATGAAGCAATCCGAACAAGAATAAAAGAGGGCAGGCAGGTTTACGTAGTCTGTCCGAGGATAGATGAACCTGATCCGGAGAAAGAGCTAGCCATAAATGCCAAGTCTGTTAAAGAGGAAGCCAAAAGATTAAAGAGGGATGTCTTTCCAGATATCGAGATTGGAGTTGTTCATGGAAAACTAAACCCGAAAGCCAAAGAGAAGGTTATGAAAGATTTTGTTGAAGGTCGTATAAATATTTTAGTCTCAACCTCTGTCATCGAAGTCGGGGTAAATGTATCGAACTCTACGACTATTGTAATAGAGGGCGCAGAAAGATTTGGTCTTGCCCAACTACATCAGTTACGTGGCCGAGTTATAAGAAGCAACCATCAATCTTACTGCTACCTCTTCAGCGATTCAAATAGAGAGAAAACGATTGATCGTTTACAGGCTCTCAAAGAGGCCAAAAATGGCTTTGAACTAGCTGAGCTAGACTTGCAACAAAGGGGTGTTGGTGAGTTAAGTGGTAAAAAACAGTGGGGCATTTCAGATATTGGGATGGAGGCAATTAAAAACATAAAAATGGTGGAGGCCGCCCGAAATGAGACTAGAGAGATCCTTAAAAAGGATCCCGAACTTACAAATCACCCCTTGATCTTAGAAAAACTCCGAACCCGTCACAAACCAACTCATTTTGAGTAGACCTCGCTTATCCGTGTGCCAGGACTCTCGACTTTAAAAACTAACCTATCCGTGTGCCAGGACTCGAACCTGGGACCAGTCGTGTATAAGACGACGGCTCTACCAACTGAGCTACACACGGAAATCTATAAATAATATAGGTTAGTTTTGATTATAAGTAAACATCACCCGTATCTGTCCACAACTCTGAGTAGGCGAAAGCCCAAAATTACTTTTATCGCAAATTTCCCTCATGACTCTCCGCAGGAAAAGTGATTTTGGGCTGGAGCGTTTAGGATTCAGAGCTTTACTCAGACTTGTGGACAGATACTACTACCCTACAATCGTCATCCCTGGTTTATTTAATACTAGTTTTTTTGGCTTAATACCATTCAATATAAGTAGGCCCTCAAATTCTTTCCTCTCGAGAGTCTCAACCTTTTTAAGTTCAGCGGCCATGTTGTCTAAGACCGGCCTGTGGTTTATTAAAACCTCTTCCGCTCTTTTCAGCGCCTCATTCATAATCCTCGAAACCTCACCGTCAAGTATCGAAGCGAAGCCTTCCGAATAAGCCGAAGATGATGCCTTGGCGCCGGTTATTGGACTTATCACACCAGTCTCACCGAAATCTACTGGGCCGATCTTGTCTGACATACCGAAACGAGTGACCATCTCACGAGCGACGTGTGTTGAAACAGAAATATCATTGGAGGCACCGGTTGTGACATCTCCAAAAACCATTTTCTCAGCAGCATAACCGCCAAGTGATACAGCGATATCGTCCAAGAAATGATTTCGAGTCCTCATTTTTCGCTCCTCTAGTGGAAGCTTCAGGGTGTATCCAGCTGCCCGACCACGTGAAATTATTGAAACCTTATGAACAGGATCAGAGTGCTCTAGTATAGAAGCGACGATGGCATGGCCCATTTCATGATAAGCAGTGATCCCCTTCTCTTCGGCCGAAAGAATGTGGCTCTTCCTCTCCGGCCCCAACATAACCTTCTCCATAGAACGAATGAGGTCGTATTGAGCGACCTTAGTCCGATCTTCTCTGGCTGCCAAAATAGATGCCTCATTCATAAGACTAGCTAAATCAGCTCCAGAAAATCCAGGTGTACGCTCGGCTATAACCTTCAAAACAACATCCTCCGCAAAAGGTTTTTTAATCGCGTGAATTTTAAGAATCTCCTCTCTGTCTTTGATGTCAGGCAGATCAAGAACTACTCTGCGGTCAAACCTACCCGGACGCAGGAGTGCGACATCCAAGACGTCTGGCCTGTTGGTCGCAGCCATAACAATCACCTTCTCACTTGGCTCAAAACCATCCATCTCAACCAAAATCTGGTTCAAGGTCTGCTCCCTTTCATCATTACCGCCACCCATACCACTTCCCCTGTGCCTACCGACGGCATCAATCTCATCGACAAAAATAATAGATGGCGCGATCTTCTTAGCAATCTTAAATAGGTCCCGCACTCTCGATGCCCCAACCCCAACAAACATCTCCACAAATTCTGAACCAGACAAATAAAGAAACGGCACATTGGCCTCCCCTGCCACTGCCCTAGCTAAAAGAGTTTTGCCAGTACCCGGAGCTCCAGTTAACATCACCCCCTTGGGAATTCTAGCACCTATGTCTAAAAACTTTTGGGGATTTTTAAGAAAATCTACTATCTCTATGAGCTCCTCTTTCGCTTCCTTAACACCAGCGATATCTTTAAATAAAACCTTCTGCTTCTCATCAGTGGGATCTATAATCCTTGCCTTTGATTGTCCGAAACTAAAAGCCTGCATCGAGGAACCCTTAACCTGTCTGGATATCATCCAGAAAATTATGAGGACGAAGACTACCGGGAACAAAAAAGGAGACAGGGCAATAAACCAGAAATAGGCCCCTGAAGGATTCCTAACATCAACAGAAACTTTGTTCAACTCCGTTGAAGTCACCCCATAATTTACCAGTGTCTGACTTAGAGAAGACTCAACCTCTTTCTTCGTCTTCTTAGTAGAAGCATCTTTATAGGTTGCAGTTAACTCATCCCCCTCAACAATAATCTTGAAAACATTTCCCAATTTGATGTCAGCGGCTAATTGCGATACTGATGTCTCAGGAGTCTTCTGGATATTCTCATTTATGGCCGAATAGGAAGATAATAATAGAAATATCAAAAGCAGGGTAACTAAAATGTGCCGTCCAAACTGCTTGACCATCTCTTTTGGATTTAAGCCATCTTTGTTGTTTTTCTTATAATTCTTCTTTTCCGGCATAGTCTAGAGATTATACATTAAACGACTAAAAAATAAAGACCATTGTATAACCCCACCCATCTTTGCACTTTTGCTGATAATACGGTGATTGTACCATAAACTGCATCCCCTTCTGAAACCAATATATAACTATGGTATATTATAAGTACGGTCGTACTTATAATATACCATGCCGGATATAGCGTAAAAGATTCCTATGGGTATAATAGTTATATGCCCATCAAGACACTGCTCCCCTTAACCCTTGCCACCCTTTCTGCTTTCTTACTTATATCTCTAAATTACAGTGAGGCACCCAAAACGCCAGAATTGTTTAAGACAAACATCGATCTAGCAAAAAAAACGATAGATGATGTCCCGCATATTGATGCCGATCTTGCATCAATATCTTTTTTAAGAAAAAAGCTAGAAAAGGCCGGGGATTGGCTATCTCAAAACTTCAATGCATGGAGACTTTACCAGAATCTAGCTAATCCATCTTCAAGGTACGTGGTTCTAAACTCTGGACTCCGTAAAGAGCAGATCGCATCAATCTTAAGTAAAGAGCTCAAATGGAATGAAGCCGAAAGATACGCCTTCCTAATCACAGACCAGAAAGTTAATAAAAGAAACATGGAGGGTTACTATAATCCCGGCGGTTATCTCCTACCAATCTCTGCCAAACCGCTAGATGCCTATCAAGTAATAATAAAAAGATTTAATCAGGAGGTCAGATCACGCTATGCGACATCAACAGATGAGATCATCAACATGACACTCGCCATAAAAATCGCTTCTATTATAGAACGCGAGGCTGGAGGTAAACATGATATGAAGCTCATATCGGGAATAATCTGGAACAGAATTTTTAAAGATATGAACCTAGAGATGGACGCTACCTTGCAATATGCCAAGGGTTCGAATAAAAATGGCTGGTGGCCAAGAGTTCTGTCCGAAGATAAATATATAGACTCGCCATATAATACTTATAAGAATAAGGGGCTTCCACCGACACCAATATCAAACGTCAGCATTGCTGCCATCGAAGCTGCCTTAAATCCTCAAAAAACTAAGTGTATCTTCTACCTTCACGACAAACGTGGCGATATTCACTGCTCTGTGACATATAAGGAACACCAAGCAAAGATTAAGAGATATTATAGATAGGCTCTACTATTACCTTTTTGACTCTTTTGGTGTTGCATGAGATAGTAAGATTTTGGACATTTACAACTTAATAAAGAGGAGGTAGGAAATGCGGGTTTCTGTCTTCGGTGCTGGATATGTAGGCCTAGTTACCGGGACATGTTTGGCAGAATTAGGAAACGAGGTCACCTGTTACGACATTGACGAAGATAAAATAAAGATGCTAGAGAGGGGTGATATCCCGATCTATGAGCCTGGACTAAAAGAGTTGCTCGAAAGAAAAAGAAGGGATATGAGTATATCCTTCTCGAACGATGAGTCGGCAACAGTCGATTTCGGATCAATTATTTTTATTGCTGTTGGAACTCCTTCGGCAGACAATGGTGACGTCTACCTAGGACACGTAGAGAGTGCGGCGAGAGCTATAGGAAGAAATTTAAACTCCGATAACAAAATCATCATCAGTAAATCTACTGTACCAGTCGGGACTGCTCTGATTGTTCGATCTATTATCCAAGAGGAGCTTGATACTCGATGCAAGAAAATCAGATTTGAAGTCGCTTCGAATCCGGAATTCTTGAAAGAGGGCTCTGCCATTGACGACTTTATGCGACCAGATCGAATTGTCGTTGGTACCGACAACGAATGGGCTGCCGGACAGATAAAAGAACTTTATGACCCTCTGGTCAAAAATGGCCACCCTATTTTTATCGTTGATATACCCTCAGCCGAAATGTCTAAATATGCCTCAAACGCATTCCTAGCAACGAAGATCTCTTTTATAAATGAGATCTCCACGATATGCGAAGCCACTGGCGCCGATATAGAAAATGTCAGAAAAATAATGGCAGCCGACAAAAGAATCGGAAATCATTTTCTATATCCGGGTATTGGATATGGTGGTAGTTGCTTTCCGAAAGATGTCCTGGGTCTTGCCTCGATTGCAAGGAAGCATGGTTGCAGCTCTAAAATCACTAATTGTGTCGATATCGTAAACAAAGAACAGTGCCAGCGCTTTATAAAAAAAATCAAGGAAGAGATGACACCACTTAGGGACAAAACCTTGGCAATATGGGGCCTGTCGTTCAAACCAAACACCAACGATATGCGAGAAGCACCTTCGGTCACGATTGTTGAGGATCTCCTTAAGCAAGGCTCCAAAATAAAGGCCTATGACCCCATAGCCGAGGATGAAGCTAGAAAGATTTTTGGTGAGAAAATCGGCTATGAGAAAGAAAGGTACAGCTGTCTAAGTAGAGCAGATGCTCTAATAATTGTCACGGAGTGGCCCATTTTTAAAACGCTTGATTTTGAAAAAATGCGCGCGATTATGAAAACACCAACTATCTTTGACGGCAGAAATATCTACTCACTAGAACAGATGAAGAAGTCGGGATTCACCTACATCAGTATCGGTCGCAAAAAGATATCTCCTTTCTAGGGCAGGCGCTCCAGAGAACGCTATTTCAAAAACACGCCAGCTTAAAATACAGGAACTTAAAATATACTAGTTTAAAAACATACCGCGGGAACTCCCCGCGGTCTTTTTTATTTATACTAAACACTGTTTTTGTCTCACAGCTGTGAGACAAAAACAGTGTTTCACCCTTACTTGATCTAAGCTATAATATTTATAAACACTTGAATCATTGAAAAACAAAAAGGGCGGGGTATGTCGAAAATTAAATCTAAGAGGAAATGGCCTACTGGTTCCGCAACATTTTATACTGATCAGGGTCTAAGAAAGTACCAAGAAGATCGTTATGTTTATCGTAACTTTAGTTTCGGATATCTAATGGCAGTATTCGATGGTCATGGCGGAGCATCGGTTGCTGATAAGGCGTCGAAAAATCTCATCCCGATATTTGAGAATGAGTTCATTCTTTTTAGTGCTAGCGGTTCAACTGATTATAAAATATTACTCCGGCACGCTGTGGAAAAAATAGATTATCTTCTTAAGAATGAATATTGTGGGTCGACCATGTCTCTCGTCTTTATTCCAAAAAATACTCCTGAGTTAGTGGCCTATATCGCAATTCTCGGCGACTCACCAGTTGTCATTACTGATTCTCTGGATAATATATTTCTATCTCCTAACCACAACGTCCGCGAAAATCTGGCGGAAAGAGAGTTGGCCATCACGAGGGGTGGTTTTTATGGAGAAGGCTACATATGGAATCCAGAATGGACAAATGGTCTTCAAATGGGTCGAGCCTTGGGAAACATTAAACTTGGATCGATCCTCAATCACGAACCGGAGCTGGCAGAATTCAGCCTCGACAAAAAGAGTATCGTAATAGTTGCGAGCGATGGAGTCTTTGATCCTGAACATAAATCTAGCGGTCTCAAACAGACCAAAAGATTTATCGAGATAATCAAGGCTGGCGGTAAGGCTAAAGATCTGATCAACGACGCCCTCAAAAGACAGACCGGTGACAACGCCACTGCAATAGTCTTTAGAATGAAGAAGTAATCCAGCACCCCGTGGAGATATCCACGGGGATTTTTTTATTATAAAATTTAAGAACTAGAAATAGTTAAAACGATCGAGGCGGTGAGAAAATAAATTATGATACTTAGGATATCACGAGTAATCGTAGCAAGAGGACCAGAAGCAATTGCCGGATCTTGATGAAATTTATAAAAAGCCCAAGGTAGCAAAACTGCCACAACCACTGCAAAAATTATAGCCAAGAAAAATGAAAGACTTAAAATCAAGGACAGGATGGGCAATCCATGCCAAATAAACGATAGTACTCCGATCATCGCCGCCAACACCACTGCCAACAAAACGCCGACAATTATCTCTCGCTGGAGATACTTTTTAAAATCTAGACTCTGATCTAAAATTAAACTGCGAATAAAAATCATCTGAGTTTGGACCCCAACAGCATCCGCCATATAAACTAAGGCAGGAATAAAAGCAGCCAAAAGTAAAAGCTCTTCCAGCAACGATTCAAAAGAACCGACCAGTATGGCAGCCCCAAATCCACCAAGAGTTCCAACCATCAGCCAGGGGAGACGTTTTTTAAAATGAAAAATTGCCGAACTGGTAGTCAGATCTTTAGAAGGATCACCGATAGCGTGAATACCGATTGAATGCAAAATATCTTCAATGTGCTCTTGATGTAAGACGTATAAAATAACATCAGACGGAACAGCGCCAAGAAATTTACCCTCCGCATCAACCACCGGAATAGCCTTTAGGGAGTGCTTGATGGCAAGCATTGCCACACGTTCTTGGTCGGTATGGGGTCGAACCTTCACTAACTCCCTTTTCATTACTTGTGCAACCGATGTTGTTTTAGGTAGACCAAAAACCTCTTTGATAGATATGACTCCAACCAATCTATTTTTAGAATCTACTATATAGATATAGTTTATTGTTTCAAGATTTTTAGCTTCCCTCAAGAGAAGCTGCTCTATTTCAGCAACAGTCGCCGTATCCAATACAATCGGCACATTGTGCGCCATAATTTTACTGGCTGAATCCGATGGTAAAGCTAAATTTTTTTGTTGATCTTTTAGCATATAATTGCCTTAACGTCCATATTCTACAAAACAAGGTTAATCATCCGTCCTCGTTCAGTTAATTATAACACGAGATAGAGAGCCACCAATTACCCTCGAATAACTAAATATGAGATATACAATATGTAGGTAGCCACAAAAAATACACCCTGCCATCGCTCAAGTTCATGCCTCTTTCCAATGAACATAAAAATAAACAGTAGAAATGTCGCGAAAATTGTCATAATCACATCACTCATTATTGCCGGGGAGAAAGGTAGGGGTCGTATCATAGCACTTACTCCTAAAACCCAAAATATATTAAAGATATTCGATCCAACTACATTCCCTATGGCAATATCAAAATTCCTTTTATAAGCAGCCACTGCGGAAGTTGCTAACTCTGGCAAGGAGGTACCTACTGCCACCACAGTAAGGCCTATCAAAGCTTCACTAAGGCCAAAGCCCGTGGCAATGATCACCGCGCCGTCTACGATCCACTTGCCACCCACCACTAGCCCCACAAGACCTCCGACAATCATTAAGAATGATTGGGCCATTGGATGAACTCGGGGGAGGCCTTCCACTATGTCCGCAGATTCAACTCTGCTAATACCAAATACATAAACAAGATAAATGGCAAAAAAGGAGATTAGGACAAGGCCGTCAATTCGAGATAATACAGAGCTTAAACCATTGTCAATCAATCTGTCATTGGCCATTATAGCGAAGACTATTACTGCTAAAAAGGCGAAAGGGATCTCCTTCCATACTGTCCCCCTTTTTACCGCTAATGGATAGATAACAGCTGAAATACCTAAGATCAGTAAAATATTGGCGATATTACTTCCTAAGATATTTCCGATAGCGATGTCTGTATTGCCGTTGATACTGGCAAGAATATTGACGATTAACTCCGGCATTGAGGTGCCGAACGCCACTATCGTCAGCCCAATAACTATTGAGGATATACCAAATCGTTTGGCCAATGAAGAAGATCCATCAACGAGTAGATCTGCACCCTTGATTAAGAGGATGAAACCGAAGATAAATAAGATGTAGGTCATAGTCATACTGATAAAATTATGAAGAATTTATAAAATAAACATAATCATCCACCCACCCAGCACAATCAGAAGCAGTCCGGTAGCCAAGCGCATATATCCCTTATATTTATCTCGCAATTTCTCGAATTGTTCTGTCTGACCGCCTCTGTAAATTAAAAGAAGGATGACGATAAGTGGAAGGACAAAAAGAAGGTTGTATATAAAAAGTAGCAAGAAATTATTGACCGTTAGACCCGAGATAGATACCAGAGCCAGCACTCCTAAATATACCGCCCCCGTGCATGGTAATTCGACAAGAGCGACAAACACACCGAGAAAAAAAGATGTAGAAAGTTTTCCCGTGATGTTTTGGACGAACATCTCAATGCGTTTGGCGGCTGACGGAAAAATTGCTAAAGATATACCCTTGCCATAAAAAAAGAAATCCTTGATTTCCAAGATGCCGGCAATAATCAAAATCACGCCTATGACGACATAGACAGTTGTGCTAACTCTACCCAATTGACTAATGACGGGGAGAAGTAGGAGTCCGGCGACAAAGTAAGTTATAAAAACTGCGGTAATATATGTGAGGCCATGAATAAGTACCATGGTTCGGGATTTAAAGGCCTTGAATAGATACGCCAGTAGAAAAATAAGTACTCCAAACGCGCAGGGATTGATGCTATCAATGATAGCGGCCCCGACTAGAATGGGTATCGTTAGGTTAGTTGCCTCCATATAATAAAATTAAGTTGAGCTTAGCAAAAACGGCAGACATTTGCAGGTTCTTCCTTTCTCCCCTCCACCTTCTTATGCTCATCACAACATGACTGGCAACAGAAACTTTTATCGCCCTCTTCTACACACGACTCACAATCCTTTTTATTGCACCTTACGCAAGTTTTTTTATTTATATCATTGTCCATAATATCTATTTAAAATTATTTCTAATCAAATATCGACCCTTAGCAACTAACCCTCGCCAATAGGAGAAAATATCAGTGGCTTTTGACGGAACTCTTTCTCTAATTCTTCTATAATTCTTGCATCAAAAACAAAATATGCAATATCATGATCTTTCCATTCATAACTTCTCCAGTTCGGATTAGATGTTCCGTTTATAAAAACCTTCCAAGTACTGGCGAATCCGCCACATAAATCGCCATCTTTCTTACCCAAGAGCATATCATCAACCAGAGGAAGTTCAAGGGTTTTGAAAATAAGGCCAAGTTCAAAGGGGTTCGATTCTAAGAACTGCTTATTTGCTGGCTCAAATGCAATCTTATCATGCCAATGAATTATATTATCATCCCCATGAGTATGCATATCATTGAGAGGTCCCCTAAACTTAGGTAAGAGATGTTTCTTGCCGCAAATTTCAATAGGCATATCAAGGTGTATGTGGGCACTCCAGAAACATTGACCCTCACTGCAAGTAACAACTCCCCGTTCAGCTATTCCACTTCTTCTATATTCAACAACCGAATATGCTAAAAAGCCGATTAAGGCAACGGCAACAATGACGATCAATATATTTTTTATGTATTTGTTATGTAGTGTACACATAAATACGGTGGCTGACCCCATATTTCTCCCTATTCTCACCTACCTAGCGAGCCCACTAGAAATCTGGTATCTCTGATACGCCTCTTCATAACTAGAAAATATGGCTTGTCGCGGGAATTGTTGGTTGAAACCCTTAATGTTGGTCGCCATATCAAGCTCGGGTAGGTTGCCTGACCGCATAAGACCGAAGATCTTCTTCTGGTCACTACCAGATTCCCTCTCTCGTATATATAGCTCAGCGGACTTAGCAAAATCAGCCTTCCTGATCTCACTACCCAGAGTTATCAGGGCATCACCGCGAAGAGCGGGCAATTTAAGGATAAGCTGGAGCGCCTTCTCGGGATCCATGGTGGCGCTAAGTAAGTCCTTGAGAATTTTCTCCAGGAATGGGACATCACAGCCGGTTAGATCCTTGAGTTTGCCTATGGCATCGCTATCATAATCCTCTCGGGATATGTTGCCACTGTCCCTAAGCTTCTTGAAAGATTCGAGCACGATTCGAGCACGCTTCTCCGGATCCTTCATGTCACTCTGGAAGTTGTTTAGCGCGATTGTGGACGCGTCTAAGATCATCTGACCCCTAGTCTGATTAGCACCATTGTTAGTACCAGAAGTGTTTTGCCCGGTATATCTACCGA